>DHNJ01000158.1:0-214 GCA_002409445.1 Armatimonadetes bacterium UBA5419
GGTCCACGGCCGCCGGGCGCTGCCGTTCACCCTGCGCACGCGGCCGGCGCCCGCGCCTGGGGCCGACGGCGAGAACGCGGCCGCCGTCCGCCGTGCCTCCGCCGCGCAGTTCGGCGTGCCGCGCGCGCAGGTCGAGGCCGAGATCGCGGACAGCTTGGAGCCGCCGATCGACTTCAGCGAGCTGCGATGAAGTCGTAGATCTGGACCCGCGACC
>DHNJ01000158.1:375-2073 GCA_002409445.1 Armatimonadetes bacterium UBA5419
GTCGTAGATCTGGACCCGCGACCAGAGGTGCTTGTTCTCGGCGATGAACTGCAAGTGCAGCGGGTGGGTTTGGTAGACGTCGTGGGCGGCGCTGTCCTCGAGAATCACCGTCAGGCCCGCGGCGTAGCGGTTGTCGACGACCGGCCGGTCGGTACCCGCCGGTGTGCCGGCATGGATCCAGCGCACGCCGGGGACGTCCTTGAGCAGCGCCAAGCATGCGGCGGCCAGGCGTTCACCGGCGTCGGCGGGGGCCTCGTCGGCCGGGTAGAAGTAGACGGTATGCACGAACATCGAGTGGCTCCTTGGCGCTAGTCTAGTCGAGACGCAGGTAATCGAGGCCCATCAGGTAGCCCTGCGAGGCCGGGTTGTGACCCACCGCGTGCAGGCGGATGATATGCTCGCCGGCGGTCAGCTGGTGGCGGCCGAGGTCGAGTTCCGGCGCCAGTTGAACCTCCGCGGTATAGGTATCGACCGGCGCGCCCAGCGGCTCACCGTCGAGGCTGAGCTGGACGTTGGCGTAGTCCCAGGAGGTCGTCAGCCGCGCGCGCAGGTGGTACTCGCGGGTCTCCGGCACGGTCACGCCGAGGTCGATCCAACCGTCGTTCTGCGCCGGCTGCAGCCAGAGCTGGTGGCCGCCGAGATAGTCGGGGCCGAGGTTCTGGATCTGGTACTCGACCAGATGGCGGCCGAGAATGCGTGCGCTGACGCCCGGCGCGCTCTCGGGGTGCAGGAACCAGGGCTGCCAGCGGAAGTAGTCGATGCCGGCGTGGGTCGCGGGCGAGGCCGGGTTCTGGCCGACCATGCGCACCTCGACATCGCGCGTCCCCGGCGGCACCGGCCCGAGCGGGGTCGGCTCGGGGTCGAGGCTCTTGGCCGGGGCGTAGAGGTCGATCGGCGCGCCCAGCGGCTGCCCGCCGACGAACGCCTGCACGATGCCCGCGCCCGGCCCGCGCAGCAGGCGCGCCGCGAGCACATAGGCGCCGGCCGCCGGCTGGGCGAGGCGGAGGGTGAAGCTGTCGCCGACCTTGTCCGCGTGCCACTCGAGCGCGCGACCGGCGCTGAGGCCGGGCAGCGGCGTGCCGGGGTGGGGCGCGTCGGTCGAGGTGTAGCGCAGGACCTGCTGCAGCTCGGCCTCGACCGACTGCGGCGCGCGCGGCGCAACCCGCAGGCCCAGCGCGTCGATCACCGCGCGGCCGGCGGAGGTCGCGACGATCTGCATCGTGGCCGGCCCGCCGGTCAGGTGCAGGGTGCCGAGCGGTAGCAGGTACGGCTGTGGCCGGCGGCCCCCGGTGACCAGCTGGTCGCCGTAGACCAGGCCGAGGCCGGCGGTCGTCTCGGGGCCGATGATCAGCGTCGGCTCGAAGCTGTCGGTGGCCGGCGGGTCGAGGACGAACTCGGCCAGCACGTCACCCGGCTGCACCTGGCCGCAGTCGACCGCGCGCTCGTAGTTGAAGGGCAGGTCGCGGCCGCGGTCGGTGATGATCGTCGTGCCGGGGCGCAGGTCGAGCTCCTCGAACTCGACGACCGCCGGCTGACCGAGGCCGTTCGACAGCAGGTCCGCGGCGGTCGGCGGGTCCATCGTGTCGGTGCGCCAGGGCAGCTTGCGCGGGGCGGGGCCGGGCTCGGTGCCGCCAAGGTAGGTGCGGCCGCGCAGCTGGTCGAACGGCGGGGTCACCTCGCGTTGGTACCAGTAGGCGA
>DHNJ01000158.1:2232-2421 GCA_002409445.1 Armatimonadetes bacterium UBA5419
CGCGTTGGTACCAGTAGGCGACGGTGTTGTACTCGTAGACCTTGGGCCAGCCCCACTGGCCGTTCGGCCCGTAGTTCTCGATGGTCAGCCGCAGGCGGTCGGTGAACGGCACGCTGTCGACCAGGTGCCAGCGGTAGCAACAGGTCTGGTCGCCCTCGAAGTGCGAGCAGCCGTAGCTGCCGCCCGGCA
>DHNJ01000158.1:2562-3295 GCA_002409445.1 Armatimonadetes bacterium UBA5419
GTAGCGGATGCCCCAGGCGTCGCCGAAGTAATCCTCGGAGCCGGTGCCGATCCACTCGGGGAACTGGTCGCGGTCGTCGACCCAGATCTTGTCGTCACCCTCGCCCCACCAGCCGGGAATGGGGTGGTGGATCTGCAGGGAGGTGCCCACCAGCGTGCCCTGGCCCGCGGTCTCGAGGATCGGCCAGTCGAACTCCTGGGTCCGCCGGCTGTGGCGCCAACGGGCGTAGAAGTACATGGTCTCGTCGGTCCAGGCCGCCGGCGCGTGCTCGACCTCGTACTCGACGGTGACCGGGTCGTCGAGGTGGCTCAGCAGGCTCAGCTGGGCGGAGGCGGCGTACGGCATGCGCCAGTAGGCGTAGTTCAGGCCGTCGAGGCAGCCGGTCGGCACGGAGCCGTAGTTCGGCGTGACCCAATCGTAGCCGAAGAAGGCGGCCACGGGCGACAGGACCTGCGGCCAGTCGGCGCCGTCCCAGCGGCCCTCGAGCAGGAGCTTGCGCTGCCAGCCGCTCTCGGGCTCGACGACGCGAAGGCGCAGGCCGCGGATCTGGCCGGCGCCGGTCAGGTCGGCCAGCGTCAGGCGGCCGCCGGGGGCGATGGTCTCGCGGCCGGCGAGCGTCCGGGTGCCCGGCGCGGGTGGGGCGGGGTCGGCGCCGGGGGTGCGCCAGGCCTGGGCCACGGCGTCGCGCGCGGCCAGCGCGTCGGGCGCGAGCGGCAGACGGAAGCTCGGCACC
>DHNJ01000049.1:0-3223 GCA_002409445.1 Armatimonadetes bacterium UBA5419
CGGCACCGGTGCCGCGGGGTCGGCCCGCTGGAGCACGGCGGCCAGCGCCGTCTGCTGGGCCAGGTCGGCGCGGCAGGCCGCGCAGCGCTCGAGATGCGCGGCGACCGCCGTCTGCCGGCGCGCGTCGAGGTGGCCCAAGCGGTATTCGGGCAGCCAACGGGTCCAACGACGATGACTCCAGGCGTTCATGCGGTCTCTCCCAGGTCCAGCTCACGGCGCACCGCGCGCAGCGCATAGTGCAGCCGCGAGCCCACCGTGCCGACCGTGCAGCCGACGGTCTGTGCAATCTCTTTGTAACTAAAGCCCTCGAAATAATGCAAAAGGATGACGGCGCGGTGCTCGGGGCTGAGCCGGCTGAGGACCGCGCGGATGTCGTCGCGGGTCACGCGGTCGAGGGCGATCTCGGCCACGGGGCGCTCGGGGCTGGCGGGTTCGAAACCGGCGCGGGCGGGGTCGTCGAGCGAGCTGGTGCGCTGCTCGCGGCGGCGGCGGCGGAGGAAGTCGAGCGCCAGGCGGTGGGCGATGGTGTACAGCCAGGTTGAGAACCGGGCTCGCGGCTGGTAGCGGGGGAGCGCGCCGATCATTTTGAGAAAGGTCTCCTGGACCAGATCGGCGGCCGCCTCCGGATCGCCCAGCAGCCGGTCCAGGTACTGCTGCAGCGGGCGGTGGTACCGCGCGAGGAGGGCTTCCAGGGCGTCGGCCGCCCCCGGCCCGCCCGCCTGCACGCAGGCCACCAAGGCCTGATCATCGTCAGGCTCCGGGGCCCGGGGCCCGGCTGTCGGGTCGGTCCTCGCCATCGGTTCGCCGTTCTGTCCTTCCTCAACGTCGCGCGCGCGCGCCTGCTTCAATGATTCCTAGGGACGCCCGCCGTCTGTGTTACCGTAACGTAAGCAGCGGCCCGCCCCACCGGGGGATCACGGGGCGCCGGCCGATCGTCACAGACTACGGCGCTCCGGCGCCAGGAGAACCGTCATGACCCGACTCGTCCGCTCCAGCGGGTGGCTCGCCCTCGTGCTGTTGGCCAGCCTGGCCTGGGCCCAAGCCCCGGCCCAAGCCCCGGCCGCCGACGCACCGGCGGCGCCGGTCGCCACGCCGGCCGCCGCCGATTGGCCGCCGGCCGACGACGCGACCTACACCACCTATACCCAGGCCTTCGACTACGATACGACGCTGCCGCTGAACGCGACCATTGTCTCCGATGAGGACCAGGCGGGCACGCGGGTCCAACTGATCGAGTATGACAGCGCGCAGGGCGGCCGGGTGCCAGGTTATCTGCTGGTGCCGCCCGCGGCGGGTAAGCGACCGGTCATCCTGCTGGCCAACGGTCTGGGCAGCAGCAAGTCGATGATCCTCGAGCTGGCCCCGTACCTGGCGACCTTTGGCCTCGAGTTCGCCGTCTTCTGCATCGACGCGCCGGAGCACGGCCCGCGTGGCGAGGGCGGCGGCACGCAGTTCTTCAGCCTGGATCTGGAGCGCACGCGCCGCAACATCGTCCAGGGCGTCGACGACTACCGCCGCGCGCTCGACTATATTGCCACCCGCGACGACCTCGATGCCGAGCGGGTCTGCCTGGCGGGCGCCAGCCTGGGTGCGATTCTGGGCACGATGGTCACCGCGCTCGAGCCGGCGCGGATCAAGACGGCGATCCTCGCGGTCGGCGGCGCCGACTATGGCAAGATCATCGCCGACAGCCAGCACCCGGCGATCGCCGCCCTGCGCGAGTACGCGCAGGCCGCCCTGGGCAGCGCCAACCCCTTCGACCTGCCCGAGTTGCGCGCTCAGGCCGACCCACTCGACCCGCTGCACTACGCGCCGCGGCTGGGCGACCGGCCGATCCTGGTGCTCGGCGCGCAGGACGACGAGGTCATCCCGCACAGCGCCGGCCAGCGCCTGGCCGAGCTCGCCGTGGGCAGCCCCAAGGTCGTCGAGTGGTACCCTGGGGGGCATATGCTGGCGCCGGACCTGGTGTTGCCGCGGCTGCTGTCGTGGCTGAACGAGTATTTGTAGGGCGGTCGGGCGTAGCGGCGTGTGCGCTGCGGACAAGAATGTCCGCGGTCCCAGTTAGTCCGCCGCGTCGCGGGTCCCGAGCGCGGCGGTGGCTCTGGGCGTGAGGGCGGCGGGCCCGCGCTCCGAGTCAGGCGGGGTGGGGCCCGATCCGGGCGTGGTTGCCAGGCCTGGCGGGCTCTGCTATACTGAGCCGCACGCGGATGGGCCATTAGTGGACGACCAGCTTGAGCATGGGCCGCAAGCCCGGCTTGATCACCCCCTACCCTTCATTGGTGTGGGCCCGTGTGGGCCGAGGGTGGTCGCTGTGTTGGAGCAGGACGACCAGGGATCGCCGCGCCAACAATACGGGTGAGCGAGCATGAGCGAAGAGCGTGACCAGGTGATGGGCGGCCCGGGCGGCCAACCGACCTCCGACCAGCCGACGACGACCAGCGACCAGGATCTGGCCGCGAGTGCGGCGGCTGCTGGGGCGAGCGATCAGGACCAACAGGATCCGACGCCGGCCCCCAGCCCGGCCGAGCCGACCCCGGCGCCGACCCCCGCACCCGCGGCGGAACCGACCGCCGCGCAGGTCGCGGACATGGACATGGACGAACTGATGGCGGCCTTCGGCGGTGAAGCCGAGCGCGCGCCGGACCTGCGACCCGGCGACCTAGTCACCGGCACGGTGGTCCAAGTCAGCGAGTCCGAGGTCATGATCGACGTCGGCGGCAAGAGCGAGGGGAAGATTCCGCGCGAGGAGTTTGGCGACCTGCCCGACGATTTGAAGGCGGGCGACGACCTACGGGTTGTGGTCATCCACGCGGATCGTGAAGACATCATCCTCAGCAAGCGCCAGGCGGACCTCGAGGCGGCCTGGGAGGAGCTGGCCGAGAGCCAGGACGAGGAAAAGGTCATCGAGGCGCGCGTCGTCGAGGCGGTCAAGGGTGGCCTGCTGGTCGACCTGGGGCCGTTCGGCCAGGGCTTCGTGCCCGCTTCCCACGTCAGCTTGCGCCGCCCGCGCAACCTGAACACCTATATTGACCAAGTCCTGCGCCTGCAGGTCATCGAGGTCGAGCGCCGCCGCCGGCGGGTCGTGCTCAGCCGCCGGTTGGTGCTCGAACGCGAGCGGGCGGGCGAGCGCGAAGAGACGCTGCTCGAGCTGCGCGAGGGCCAGGTGCGCCACGGCGTGGTGCGCCGGCTGACCGAGTTCGGCGCGTTCGTTGACCTGGGCGGC
>DHNJ01000049.1:3387-3781 GCA_002409445.1 Armatimonadetes bacterium UBA5419
TGCACGTCTCCGAGCTGTCCTGGCAGCGGGTCGAGAGCCCGCGCGACCAGTTGCACGTGGGCCAGGAGCTGGACGTCATGGTCCTGCGTCTGGACCGCGAGCAGCATCGGATCTCGCTGGGCCTGCGGCAGTTGCTGCATGACCCCTGGCGCGATATCCCCCGCATGTATCGCGAGGGCGCGACCGCGCACGGCAAGATCACCGAGTTCAGCGACGATGGCGCGCGCGCGCTGGTCGCCCTGCCGCTGGGCTGGGACGTCGAAATCGAGATTCCCGAGGACCAGCGCCCGCTGCCCAGCAGCGAACCCGCGCCCGCCGAGTCGGCCGCGGACGCCGAGCCCACCGCCGCGGCGGAGCTGGGTGCGGAGCCGAGCGCCGAGGCGCCGGCGGCCAG
>DHNJ01000292.1:0-410 GCA_002409445.1 Armatimonadetes bacterium UBA5419
TCGGCCAGCGCGGCGATCAGCGCCGGATAGACCAGGCCGCTGGCCGCGCCGCCGGGCAGAATCAGGTCGAGGTACCCGCGCTGGCCCACCGCCGCCCTCCGCCGAGGCCGGCGCCGCCGCGCGCGGGGGTTGTGGCCGCGGCTAGGCGCCGGCGCGGACGACCTCGAGGGCCAGGTCCGGGTAGTCGCTCGACACGCTGGTCACCCCGAGATCCAGAGTGGTCCGCACGTCCTCGGCGGTGTTCGGGTTCCAGCCGCGCGCGGTCCAGCCCCGCGCGCGCACCTGCTGCACGAACTCGGGCGTCAGGTTGCGCCAATGGACATCGACCGCGGAGACGCGCATCGCCGCCAGCCGGTCGAAATCCTCGGGCACCGGCGCGGAGTAGATCGCCGCCAGCAGCAGGTCGTCGC
>DHNJ01000292.1:544-1159 GCA_002409445.1 Armatimonadetes bacterium UBA5419
GCCGCCAGCAGCAGGTCGTCGCCCAGCGCGCGGACCTCCTCGAGCAGGTCGAGCTGAAAGCTGGTGAAGTAGACGCTCGCCTCAAGCCCGCGCGCCCGCACCGCCGCGACCGCCGGCGCCGGCGTGCCCGCGGCCTTCATCTCGCTCAGCAGGATGATCCGCCCCGCACAGGTCGCCAGCACCTCGTCATACGTCGGCAGCGGCGCACCCCCGCCCGCATCGAGCGCGCGGAGCTGGTCGAACGTCATCTCGAGCACGGCCCCACTGCCGTTGGTCGTCCGGTCGACGGTCGCGTCATGGCAGATGATCAGCTGCCCGTCCGCACTCAGCCGCAGGTCGCACTCGGTCGCCCCACAGCCCAGCGCGATGGCATGCTCGAACCCGGGGATAGTGTTCTCCGGCAAGATCCCCGCCGCCCCCCGATGCCCAACGACTTCGATCATGGCCCTAGCTCCTGCGCGTAGTGTAGCGCGGACGAGGGTGCGGCGCCCGAATCGTACCGCTGGCGGACGGCCGGCATTGAGGCGGCGTTGCCGACCTGCCATCGCTTCCGAACCATGGGCCGCCCAGTTCCCTCCATGTGGCGCGGGCTGCCAGCCCGCGACCTTAGACTCG
>DHNJ01000292.1:1402-2800 GCA_002409445.1 Armatimonadetes bacterium UBA5419
CTGCCGCCGAAGCGGCGGCGGTACAACTCTGTGGTCTGCGGCGTCAGCGGTTCGGCGGCCCCCAAGAAGGAGCGTCGAGCCGAGACCCACCGCCGCGGGGCGGCTAGGGGTTCGCTATGAAGCGCCTGCTCGCCGCTCTAGTCCTGGGGTTCGTGCTTGGCCTGGCCGTGCCGCGGCCGGCCGCCGACGGCGTCACGCTGCGCTACAGCGAAGACAGCCGGTGGATCGAAGTCTGGGCCCGCGGCGAGCTGCGCGGTGAATACGGGCCCGAGGACGGGGTGTACTACGAAGCTTTGGGGGAGGCGGTGGGGCTGGGCGGCGACGGCGAGAAGTGACGTCTACGGTGTTTCGTCACGGGCCGCGGCCTCGGCTTCGAGCTGACGGCGCCGGTTATCGTACGGCAGGCAGTAGAGCCGCAACACCTCGGGGTCGATGCCTTCGTCGGCCTCGAACTGGATACCGTGATCGCCGGGCAACGGTTCGCGGTGATCATCCATCCCACGTAGGATGCCGTGCGGGATTCCTGTTGGGTAAGCGTCGCACGTACCAGTCCCACCACCGCGATGGCGACAGATATTACAGAGCAGCACGCGGCTAGCCATCAACTGCCTCCAGTACTAGTATAGCGCGCCGGGGCCTAAGATGGTTCCCTGATTAGGCCTACGATTCGCTCCAGCTCAGCACGCAGCCCAACTACCCACGGGTGTGATGAGTCCGGCGTCATTGCAAGGATCCTGAAGCCCCTACCGAACATCTCCTGTCGCTCGCGCTCTATGGTGTCCATATCATCTTCGCCCAGCGTGTACAGTTCGCTTGGTAATCCGTGCTCGTCGAGCCAACGGTCAAGCTCCACTCCGTATGGTGTGCGGTCGATCCAGTTCTTGATCTGGTGTCCCCACTCCTCGCATGCAATGCCTGCTACGTTGCCGGTTCCGGCCGGTAC
Source organism: Armatimonadetes bacterium UBA5419 (assembly GCA_002409445.1). Lineage (GTDB taxonomy): Bacteria > Armatimonadota > UBA10988 > UBA10988 > UBA10988 > UBA10988. The sequence goes on from DHNJ01000292.1 coordinate 2,346, forward strand.
CCGCCCGTTCTCTTCAGCTTCTTCCGTCAAGCGGCGTAGCGGAGGGTACTGGTCCCACCACAGGGTGTTGAACTCTATCGAGGCGCCATTCTGGTCGGTGACCGCGTAGTCACCTGACGCACTGTTGTAGTGGGTGCCAACCCGCTGCAGCATCTGGGCCGCCTCAGGCCATTCCTCGGCATGGGCCGCCAACTCCGCACCGATGGTCCGCGCGTGTTGCACGTCAATTCCGGACAGGTCCACAACGACGTGTTCAGGCAGGCGCTCGCGCAGCAGCTCCTCCACCTCTTCGACGCTGGTCGCGGCGGCGAAGTCCGGAGATTCGTCGAGGCGCTGACGGCCGGAAGGTGCTGCTTTGCGCAGTAGTCGCGGCTTCTCGTCATTGTGTGAGCTCCGCCAGCCTGGCCCCGCCGATCCCGAGCCCGGCCCCGCGGGCCCCGGCCCCGGCCCCGGCG
>DHNJ01000134.1:0-143 GCA_002409445.1 Armatimonadetes bacterium UBA5419
CGACCTTAGACTCGGCCGCAGCGTAGCGGAGGCCGAAACAAGATTGAACTGCTAGATGCCGGCCATCCGCCGGCGCTACGATCCGAGCCGCCGCCCCAATCCTCCCATGTGGCGCGGGCTGCTAGCCCGCGACCTTAGACTCG
>DHNJ01000134.1:427-5057 GCA_002409445.1 Armatimonadetes bacterium UBA5419
CTAGCAGCCCGCGCCACATGGGTTGGTCCCGCCTACACCCCTACCCCCCAAACGCCGCCCCCAGGTTCGCCAGGAGGGTGCTCAAGACCCGCTGCTTGAGGGGGATGTTCTCGGCGACTTCGTCGGTCGGCTTCAGGTTGCACAGCAGCGCGCCGCCGCTGCCGCGGGGGTACTTGACCAGGCCGCCGACGTCGGTCAGCGGCACGACCCGGCCGTTCGCCGCCCAGGCGGGGGTGACGCGGTCCAGCTGCAGCTCGTCCAGGCCGACCAGCTTCTTGTCCTGCCGCACGCGCACGCTCGTCGCGTATAGGCTGAACTCGCCCGCCGCCGCGCCGCCGAGGTCCACCTCGACGCTGTCGAAGCCGTCCGGCAGCGTGGTCGTCGCCACGGTCTGGCCGTCCAGGCGCAGCTCGACGTCGGCCGCGGTGTCGTAGTTGGCGTTGTTCCAGATGCGCGCGGCCGCCAGGCGCGTGTCCGCGGGCAGCGGGAAGCGCGCGAGCAGGTGCGCGGGCGGGATCTGCTCGTAGGCGATCTGGTCGATGTACCACCAGAAATCGCTGTTGAACAGGCCGTTGACCAGCTGCAGCGTGCCGTTGCCGCTGGTGAACTCGCGGTCCGGGGTCACCGGCCCGAAGCAGAACGGCGCGATGTTCGGCCCCGCGTCGACACAGGTCGTGAAGTAGTCGCGGCTGGCCACCCGCAGGTTGGCCCACGGCGCCATCATCGTCGAGCCCGGCTGCGTCACGTCCGGGCTATCCAGCCCGGCGGTCAGCGGGTCGCGCAGCAGCCGCACGCGCTCCGTGCGGAACTCGCGCATTACGTGCTGCGTGCCGAGCAGGTCGTTGTAGGCCGCCAGCGCGTCCGGCTCCAGGCCCCAGACCACCAGCCAGCCGCCGCCGGTCCAGTAGTTGTCGACCGCCGCCCGCTGCGCCAGCAGGCCGGCCAGGTTGGCCGCCGTGCCCTGGACCAGCAGGATCGGGTGCGCCGCGGGGTCGAGCGAGGCGGCCAGGTCGGTCGTCGGCCCGCCGCGCAGGCCCAACGGCCCGAGGAAGTCGGCGTAGTCGCCCGCCGCCAGCCAGGTCACCGCCTTGTCCGGCGGCGCGTACGCGTTGGCCACCGACAGCATGTTCGCCAACAGCTGCCGCGCGGCCGGCTCGATCGCCAGCGAGCTGCCGACCCGCAGCTGTGTCGCGAGGATCTGCCCCGGCCCCAGCGGCACCTCGATCAGCGCCGACTCGCGCAGCGCCTTGCCCGCCGCGACCCACGAGCGCGCCCCGCCGCTGGGCCGCAGCCAGAGCGCCGAGGCGGTCGGCTCGTCGCCGGCCCAGGCGCTCAGGTCGTCCGGCCCCAGCTGGTCAAACAGCGGCAGGCCCTGGCCCTGGCTGAAGGTGAAGTGCGCGCTGACCGGCTCCGGGTTGTTGCCCTCGCCCGCCATCGCCAGCGGCGCAGGCAGGTCGTCGCCGACCCACGGCTCCGCCTGCTCCAGGCAGACCACGCGCCCGCCCGCCTGCGCGTACGCCACGAGCGCCGGCGTCGCCGCCTTCAGGCCCGCGTACTGCGGCGCGACGATGATGATGCCGCCCGGCGCCGCGGCCGCCACGTCGGCGATCGCCGTCGCCGCCCAGCCCGCCGCCGCTAGGCTCGCCTCGAAGCCCGCGCCCGCCTCCTGCAGCACGTACAGCGCATGCGCGAACGGCTCGCCCGCCGCGGTCAGCTGCACCCCGGCAACCGCCGGCTGCGCGCTCGGGAAGACCGCCCAGGCCTGCGTCTCGTCGAAGCTCTTGGCCCCCGGCTGGGTGACCACCAGGCGCAGCTGCGCCTCCGTCCGCGCGGCGACCGCCGGTGGCGTGAAGTCGAGGTTGACGCTCTGCGCGTAGCCCGGCTCGAGCGTGATCTGCTGCTCGGCGCCGGCGACCTGCGCGCCGTCGACGGTGAAAGACCAGGTGAAGGTCAGCGGCTCGGCCGACCAGGTGTCGTTGAACACGCGCACTTCGCGGCTGGTCGGCTGCCCGCCCCAGACCGTACGGTTGTGGTAGCGGGTGAACGCGGCCAGCTCGTTCATCGCGATCGTCGCTTCGCCGATGCCGTCTTGGGCGACCCACGGGTGGGTCATGCTGACCTCGTTCCAGCGGTACCGCTCGAACATGTAGCGCACGTACTTGCCATAGGCCAGCCGCGCGTCCGCCTTGCTCGCCGCCGCGCTCTCGCCGCCGATCCAGGCGTGGTCGGCGTTGTCGCCCGAGAAGTAGGCCACCTCGCCCGCGCTGTACGGCCGCTGCTCGTCCCAGCTCCAAAGCCGCTGGCTGACCAGCCCGCCCATCGGCGCCGCGTTGTCCGGCTGGAAGCCGTCCTCCAGGTAGTGCGTGCAGCAGATCTCGACCGAGTTGTCCTGCAGCGCGCCGCCGCCATCAAACATCGACGGCCGCGTCGGGTCCCAGCGGTGCGCCACGTCGAGCATGTACGTCTTGCAGTCCTGTTCGATGCGGTCGATATCGCCGCGGTAGGCCAGCGCGGCGGTGATGAAGAGCAGCTCGTTCTCCAGGCTATAGACGATCACCGACGGGTGGTTGCGGCTCTGGCGGACCATCTGCTCGATCTGCTCGGCAAAGAAGCGCCAGGTGTCCGGGTTGTTCAGCTCGTGGGTGATGAACATGCCGTCGATCATCGAGGACAGGCGGCCGGGGATGCCGTGCCGGTCGGCCCACTCGAGCTGCTTCGAGCGCAGCGCGAGGTCGGGGCCGAGGTCGGCGGCCAGGTCGCGGCCGAAGCGCTCGAAGCGGTTGTTGCCGGCGTAGAAGTGCGCCAGCTTCTCCTCGTCGGTCGCCCCGCGCAGCCCGCCCAGCAGGTTCCAGAAGTTGCGCCGCACACCGTTGATGCGGATGAACTTGCCCTCGATTGTCACGTCGCGGAAGCCGAACAGCTCCTCGCGCACGTCGACCGTCGCGCCGCCGACCTGCGTCTCGGTGCGCAGGCGGTAGAGGGCGGCCGGGTTGTCGCCGGGCCACCAGAGCTTGGCGTCGGGGAAGTCGGCGGCCGTCGTCAGCGCGACCGACGCGCCCGCCGGCGCCGTGCCGGTCACCGCCGGCAGTGTCAGCGCGACCTCGCCCGTCGCGTCGTCGACCGCGCTGGTCAGCACCTCGACCGCCGCCGGCTGCGCGCCCGCGTTATGCACGGTGACCTCGGCGGTCAGCCGCTGCCCACCGACGACCCGCGGCTGGGCGAAGACCTCGTCGACATAGACCGGCCCGCCACACACGACCAGCCGCAGCGGGTCGGTCAGGCCCACGGCCAGGCCGTCGGTGTCGCCCTTGGTGCTGGGGAAGAAGCTGCCGACCTGGCGCGCATGCTGCCAGAAGTCGCGCGGCAGGTTGCGCCGCCGGTTCTTCGACTCGCCCTCGCCCACGTTCTGGCCGTACCAGGGGCTCTTGACCGCGATCACCAGCTCGTTCGCCCCCGCCTGCAGGCTCGGGCCCAGGTCGAGGCGCCAGGGCATGCGCGTGCCGCGCTGCCAGCCGACGCGCTGGCCGTTGACGAAGACCGTCATGATCCAGTTCGCGCCGTCCGAATCGAGATACGCCGCCCGGCCCACGGCCGCCGCGGGCACGTCGAGGGTCGTGCGGTAGAAGACGCGATGCGCGAAATTGAACTCGGGCCGGCCGAACAGGTCGCTCGGCACGTCCACCCCACGCCAGACCAGGTCGGCGGGGATCGCCGCGTCGGGCAGCGGCTCGTAGGGGTCGACGTCCATCGTCAGGTCGTCCCAGCGGGCCACCTGCCACGCGCCGTCCAGGCTCGTCACCGCGCGGTCGCTGCCTGCGGGCACGGCGACGGGCACGGTACGGGTCGCGGCAGCGGTGTCCAGCGCGCCGCTCGGGGTCTGGCCCGGCTGCAACGAGCCGGTCGGCCGCCACGCGCCGGCGACCAGGCAGGCCGCGTCGAAGTTGAACAGGAAGCGGTTGCCGTTCGGCTCGGTCGCCCGCAGCTCGAGCGTCTGCGCGCCGGCTGCCAGCGTCACCGGGCCGGCCTCGACCCAGCTGGCCTCATACCAGACGCCCAGCCCGCAGAGGTCCACGCCCAGGTCGTCGGGCGACACCGTCCGCCACTCGCCCCCGCCCACGCGCCACTCCAGCGGCGCGCGCACAAACTCCAGCCCCAGGTGCAGCCACAGCGTGTACTCGCCGGCCGCCGGCGCGGTGAAGTCGTAGCTCAGCTGCAGGCCATCGCCCAGCTGGTCCAGCTGGCCCTCGTCCAACGAGTGCTGCAACCACTGCCCACCGGAGATCACCGCCGGATCGCCGTCGCGCACGTCCCGCGCGACGTTGATCGTCGTCGGCGCCTCCCCCTCAATCCACACATACCCCGGCTGCCCCCACGCCCCCACCGCCACCAACGCCACCCACAGCACCGCCCAAACCCGTGCCATCGCCTCGCTCCCCCGACCCAGCGGGCCGGTGTAACGCTACATGACTTCGCCACGGCGGCGGGAGTTCCTGCTTGGAGGGGGTGAGTTCACCCCTAACGCCGACCCGATCCCTCCCTGCACGGCCCACCCTAACTGGGACCGCGGACGTGAACGTCCGCACGGCCACGTAGGTGTAAAGGCCACCGTGGCTGGTGCTGGCTCCGGACG
>DHNJ01000134.1:5264-5387 GCA_002409445.1 Armatimonadetes bacterium UBA5419
CGGACCAGCTGCGCCGAGGCTATCTCCTCCCTGCACGGCCGACCCTAACTGGGACCGCGGACGTGAACGTCCGCACGGCCACGTAGGTGTACAGGCCACAGTGGCTGGTGCTGGCTCCGGACG
>DHNJ01000134.1:5591-5818 GCA_002409445.1 Armatimonadetes bacterium UBA5419
CCGGCGGCAGCGGCAGGTGAATGCTCGGACCAGCCGCGCCGAACCTATCTCCGGCCTGCACGGCCGACCCTAACTGGGACCGCGGACGTGAACGTCCGCACGGCCACGTAGGTGTACAGGCCACCGTGGCTGGTGCTGGCTCCGGACGATGGCGGCGGCGCTATTGTACCGCCGCCGCTCCGGCGGCAGCGGCAGGTGAATGCTCGGACCAGCTGCGCCGAGGCTAT
>DHNJ01000121.1 GCA_002409445.1 Armatimonadetes bacterium UBA5419
GAGGCGCCCGCCGCACCCGCCGCACCGGCCGCTGAGCCGGCGGCCGACGCGCCGGCGGCCGACGCGCCGACGGATGAGCCGGCGCAGGCTGGACGAACGTAGGAACAAGGGCAGAGAGCAGTAGAGGACACGACGATGGAGATCAGTGCGAAGGCAGTCATGGCCCTGCGTGAGCAGACCGGGGCCGGGATGATGGATTGTAAGCGGGCCCTGCAGGAGGCCGAGGGCGACATCGAGAAGGCTAAGGACCTGCTGCGCCAGCGCGGCATGGCCAAGGGCCTCAAGCGCGAGGGCAAGGCGACGGGCGAGGGCACCGTGGTCGTCGCGGCCGCCGCCGACGGCAGCCAGGTGGTCATGCTCGAGCTGAATTGCGAGACGGACTTCGTCGGCAAGAGCGACGACTTCCGTGGGCTGGCCCAGTCGCTGGCCGACTCCGCGCTCGAGCGCGATATCTCCGATCCCGAGCAGGTCGGTGGCGAGGATCTGATCAACGACGCGGTGACCCGCCTGGGCGAGAAGATCCGCGTGGGTCGGCTGCTCAACTGGCGCGCCGAGGCGCCCGGGGTGATCACCAGCTACGTGCACACGGCGACCGGTCGGGTGGGCGTGCTGGTCGAGCTGGGTCTGGGCTCCGCGCCGGACGCCGCCGGCCTGGCCGCCGCGCAGGCGATCGGCCGCGAGCTGGGCATGCAGGTGACCGCGCTGCGGCCACTCTGCCTGAACCGCGAGCAGGTCCCCGCCGAGGTCGTCGAGCGCGAGCGCGAGGTGCTGCGCGGCGCGGCCGACATGGCCAACAAGCCCCCGCAGATCCAGGACAAGATCATCGACGGCCGGATCAACAAGTTCTTCGCCGAGAACTGCTTGCTCGAGCAGGCCTACGCGCGCGACGGCAGCAAGACGGTCACCGAGTACCTCAACGAGGCGGCCAAGGCGGCTGGGCTCGCGGTCACCCCGCGGCGCTACGTGCGGCTCGAGGTGGGGCGCGAGGACGATTAGTTAGGGGTTGCCAGACAAGACGCCAGCGCGTACGGTTGTGCGCGGCTGGCGTCTTCTGTTAGCCTGGGGGCCGAGAGACCTGGATGGCTGACCTACGGTACCGGCGGATTCTACTCAAGCTCAGCGGCGAAGCGCTGATGGGCGACCAGGACTACGGCATTGACGCCGAGCTGGTGCGCTATATCGCCGCCTGCCTGCGCGAGGTGACCGAGCTGGGTGTCTCGCTGGCCGTGGTTGTGGGCGGCGGCAACATCTTCCGTGGGGTCAAGGGGGTCAAGCTGGGTATCGACCGCGTCACCGGCGACCACATGGGCATGCTGGCGACGGTGATCAACGCCTTGGCGTTGGCCTCGGCGCTCGAGGTTGAGGGCGCGCAGGTGCGCGTGCAGACCGCGATCGAGATGCGCGAGGTGGCCGAGCCGTTCCTCGTCAAGCGCGCCGCGCGGCATCTCGAGGAGCAGCGCATCGTCATCTTTGGCGCGGGTACGGGCCACCCGTTCTTCTCGACCGACACCGCGGCCGCCCTGCGCGCGGCGGAGATCGGCGCGGACGCGCTGCTGATGGCCAAGAACGGCGTCGACGGCGTCTTCACCGCCGACCCGCGGACCGACCCCAACGCGCGCTTGCTGACCGAGCTGTCCTACGAGCAGCTACTCGACCTACAGGTGATGGACGCGACGGCCACCGCGCTGGCCCGCGACGTGTCGATGCCGATCCACATTTTCAACTTCGCCGAGCCGCGTAACATCGCACGCATCTGTTGCGGTGAACAGATCGGTTCCGTGATCCGGAGGAAGACCAATGGCTGACGAAATTACGATCGACGACATTCTGCTCGAAGCCGACGACAAGATGGAAAAGACGATCACCGCGACGGCAAACGAGTTCGGCGTGGTGCGCACCGGGCGCGCCTCGCCGGCCTTGGTCGAGCATGTGCGGGTCGACTACCACGGCACGCCGACCTCGTTGCGCGACCTCGCGCTGATCCGCGCGCCGGAGCCGCGGCTGCTGGTGATCGAGCCGTGGGAGAAGAACCTGATCCGCACGATCGAGAAGGCGTTGTCCGAGGCCAACCTCGGCCTCAACCCGCAGAACGACGGCAAGGTCATCCGCATCGCGATCCCACCGCTGAACGAGGAGCGCCGCAAGGAGCTGGTCCGCCACTGCCAGCAGCAGGCCGAGGACGGCAAGATCGCGCTGCGCAATGTGCGCCGCGAGGCCAACGACCGCCTGCGCAAGATGGAAAAGGCGAGCCAGATCTCCGAAGATGAGCTGAAGCGGGCCGAGGACGAGGTGCAGAAGCTGACCGACGACTACATCAAGAAGATCGACGGTCTGCTCGAGGCCAAGCGCGCGGAACTGATGGAAGACTAAGTAGCTTGTTGCGACGACGCCTCGAGAACAACACCGCCAGCGCGGACGAGAGCGAACTGGTCCACTTGGCCCGGCTCGATGCCGCGCGCCTGCCCGCGCACGTCGCGGTGATCATGGATGGCAACGGCCGCTGGGCGCGCCAGCGCGGCATGCCCCGCACCTACGGCCACCTGCGCGGCGCCGAGGCGGTCGAGCGGATCATCCGTTGCTGCCGCTACCTGCCCGACCGGCTGCGCGCCGCGGGCCTACTGAGCGGCGAGCCGGCAACCCGCATCCGCTACCTGACGCTCTACAGCTTCTCCAGCGAGAACTGGAACCGCCCGCGCGACGAGGTCTCCGCCATCCTCGCGCTGATCGAGCAGAAGCTGCGCGAGAAGCTCGATGACCTGCTGACCCAGGGCGTGCGCATCCGCATGCTCGGCCGCGAGGCGCAGCTGCCCGAGTCGCTGCGCACCGAGTTCGCCCGCGAGTCCGAGCTGACCGCCGACTGTGACGACCTGACCGTCTACCTCGCCGTCAATTACGGCGGCCGGCAGGAGATCGTCGACGCCGCGCTGCGTCTGGCCGACGACCTGGAGGCGGGTACGGTCAGCCGCGAGAGCGTCGACGAATCGACCCTCGGCCGTTACCTCTACGCGCCCGAGGTGCCCGATCCCGAGCTGCTGGTACGCACGGGCGGCGAGCTGCGGGTCAGTAATTTCATGTTGTGGCAGATCGCGTACAGCGAGATGTGGGTCACGCCGACCCTGTGGCCGGCGCTCTCGGCCGCCGAGTTCTATCGGGCTCTGGCCGAGTATCAGGCGCGGGAGAGACGCTTTGGCGGCCTCAACACAGACGAGTAGGCGGGTGCCCGGGGGCACGCATCTGGTGGCCCAGTGGCTCGGCGCGGCGGCGGTGGTGGTCCTCCTGGCCTACGACGCGGAGCCGCGGCTGCGCGGCTGGCCGCTGGTCCTCCTCGGCCTGTTGGCCGCGGTCCAGATGAGCCGCGAGCTGGCTTCCGCCCTGTCCCATCGCCAGATCCACCCGTCGACCCCGCTGATGAGTTTCTGGGCGGCCATCTGCTTCCTGCACATGGTCTATTTCGCCCGCTCGCGGCATTATTCCGCGGCGCTCGAGCTGCCCAACACGATCCTCATCGCTTTGTTCCTGCTGGTGCTCGTCGCCTCGTTGACGACCGAGGCGCGGTTCTCCGGCTGGCGCGAGGGGCTGCGCGACCTGGGCCTCGGGCTCAGCCTGCCGGGCCTCTTCGGCCTGGGGCTGGGTGCCGCGGCGTTCCTGCAGGCCGGCGCGGCGCACTGGCCGACGGCGCTCGGCTCACGGCTGCTGGCGGCGTTCGTCGCCGGCTGCTGGCTGGCTGAGGGCGCCGCGGCCGTCGCTGACCGGCTCGGGCTGCCGGTCGAGGGGCGGCCACTGCGGGTCCCGGGGACCTGGGGTGGCCTGGCC
>DHNJ01000060.1 GCA_002409445.1 Armatimonadetes bacterium UBA5419
GGGGGGGGGGGGCCTCCCCCCCCGCCGGCCCCCCCCGGGGGGGCGGGGGCGCCCGGGTGTTGGGGGCCCCCCCCCCGGTGCGCCGCGGGCAGTGGCGCGGGCGGCTGCGGCGCGGCGAGGCGGAGCTGCAGGTCGGCCTGGCCATGGCCCGCGACGGCCACGGTGCGCTGACCGTCGCCGACCTGTCCGAACGCCTCGAAGCCGACCGCCGCGCGGCCAGCCTGGCCGCCGCCGTCGCTGAGCAAGCCTCGCGCGCCGAGAGCGCCGCCGGCCGGCTGACCGGGCTCTACCAGATGACCGTCAACGCGCTCGAGTCGGCGACCGTCCGCGACACCGCCGACCGGCTCTGCACGACGCTCCTGCGCGAGCTGCAGGCGGCCAATGCCGCGCTGTGGCTGCACGACGCGCACCAGGGCCTGCTCCGCCGCATCGCCGCCGCCGGCCCGCGCGCGGTCGAGCTGCCCGAGGTCTTCGCCCGCCAGGCCGCGCCCCAGTGCGATGAGGCGCTGCTCACCGGCCGCCCCGCCCCCGCCAGCGACCTCGGCCCGCTCGCCGGCTTTGCCGCCGTGCCCTTGGCCGGCCGCGAGCAGCCGCTCGGCCTGCTGACCCTCGACCGCGAACCCGACGCCGAGCGCGTCCAGGTCTACGCGCCGCACGTGGCAACCGCGATCAACAACGCGATCATGGCCGACGAGCTGACCCGCGCCAACCAGCAGCTGCGCGCGGTCGACCAGCAGAAGAGCGAGTTTCTCAACGTCGTCGCCCACGACTTGCGCACGCCGCTGACCTGCATCCGCACCTACACCGACCTGCTGCGCATCTACGTCGACGAGCCGCCCGAGACCTACCGCGACTTCCTGACCATCATCGCCGAGGAGACCGAGCGGCTGGGCGAGCTGCTGGACAACTTCCTCGACCTCGCCCGGATCGAGAACGCGACCATCCACTACGACCTCGAACCCGTCGACCTGAACGAGATTCTGGGCCACTTCGCCAACGTCTACCTGGCCAAGGCGGCCTCCGAGGCGATCATCCTGGCCCACCTGCGTGAGCCCGGCCTGCCGCACATCCGCGCTGATCGCCGGCGGCTGGAGCAGGTCATCTCGAACCTGATCTCCAACGCCTTCCGCCACACCCCGCGTGGCGGCAACGTGACGCTGCGCGCCCAGCCCGACGCGGCCGGCGGCGTCCGCGTGAGCGTTGACGACACCGGGCCCGGCGTGCCCGCGGACGACCGCACGCTGGTCTTCGAGCGCTTCCGCCAGGCGCGCAACGCCAACCACGCCGCCGGCGGCACCGGCCTCGGCCTGGCCATCGCGCGGGGCATCGTCGCCGATCATGGCGGCCACATCTGGGTCGAGGACGCGCCGGGCGGCGGCGCGCGCTTCTGCGTCAGCCTACCCGCCGTGCCCCCCGAGACCGCCGCGGTCTGGCGGGGTCAGCCATGAGCGCGCCGGTCGTCGTCATCGCCGAGGACGAGCCGCGCCTGCTGGCCAGCCTGGCCTTCATCGTCCGCCGCGAGGGCGGCACGCCGGTCGAGGCCGCCGACGGCGACACCGCGCTGGCGCTGATCCGCGCCCACCGGCCGGCGCTGGCGCTGCTCGATGTGATGATGCCGGGGCTCGACGGCCTGGCGGTGACCCGCGCGGTGCGCGCCGAGGCGGGGCTGGCGGCGACGCCGATCATCGTCATCACCGCCCTGGGCCAGGCCGACCACGAGCGCCAGGCCCTCGAGGCCGGCGCCACCGCCTACGTCCGCAAGCCGTTCGCCGTCGCCGAGCTGCGGGCGATGATCGTCGCCCACCTGGGCGGCGGGGCGCCCGTGGGCGCGGCCGGCTAGGCGGGGGGCGGCGCGGCGGGTATGCTTGGGGTGTGGCGAGGAGAAGCACGATGGGGTTGTTGCGACGCGGCGCCGAGCTGGGCTTGGGCGCCTTGCTGCTGACCCGCGAGACCGCCGAGGAGCTGGTCCGCGACCTGCTGGGCGAGGACCGCGAGGAGAGCGAGCCGGGCCCGGTCGATCGCCTGCGCACGCGCGCCGAGTCGTTGCGCGCGGAGTTCGCGCAGACGATCAACGACGACCTCGACCGCGCGCTGGCCGCCGCGGGCCTCATCCGCCGCGCCGAGTTCGACCGCCTGGCCGCCCGCGTGGCCGCGCTTGAGGCGCAGCTGAGCCTGCGCCGCGTGACCGGCGCCGGCGTGCCGTACGAGTCGACGAGCGAGTTCTAGGCGCGCGCGCCGGCGAGGAGAGCCCATGATTTGGACGGTGCAGCGGCGCCTGCGTTCGTGGGGCCGGGTCAACCAGGTCCTCACCATCGCCATGCGCTACGGCTTCCGCCAGGCGCGCGACCTGCTGCACACCGCGCGCCTCGGCCGGCGGCGGTCGGTGCCCGTCGATGCCCAGGCCGACCCCAAGCTGCGCGGCAAGAGCGCGGGCGAACGGCTGCGGCTGATGCTCCAGGAGCTGGGCCCGACGTATGTCAAACTCGGCCAGCTGCTGAGCACCCGCCGCGACCTGGTGCCCGCCTGGGCCGCGGACGAGCTGGCCAAGCTCCAAGACCAGGTCACGCCCCTGCCGCTGGGCACCGTGCGCCAGGTCGTCGAGGCCGAGCTCGGCGCGCCGCTCGAGCAGCACTTCACCGACTTCTCCGCCGAACCGCTGGGCAGCGCCTCGCTCGGCCAGGTCCACCGCGCGGTGACCACCGACGGGCACAAGGTCGCGGTCAAGGTCCAGCGCCCGGGCATCGAGCGGGTCATCGAGGACGACCTGAGCGTCATCGGCGACCTGGTCGGGCTGCTCGAGAAGCACCGTGTGCTGACCGACAAAATCAACCTCCGCCAGGTCTACGAGGAAGTCGCCGACCAGCTGCGCGACGAGCTGGTCTACACGATCGAAGCGCGCAACGCCGAACGCGCGGCGCAGACGGTCGAGCCGGAGGAAGGCGTCCGCATCCCCAAGGTCTACTGGCCCCTGACCACCAGCCGCGTGCTCTGCACCGAGCTGTTCGAGGCGGCCAAGCTGTCCGACCCCGACCAGCCGCCCGACGCGCTGCGCGTCGATCTCTCGCAGCGACTGGTCCGCTTCGCCCTGCGTCAGATCCTCTTCGACGGCTTCTTCCACGCCGACCTCCACGCGGGTAACCTGATGGTCTTCCCCGACGGCAAGCTGGGTCTGATCGACTGGGGCCAGGTCGGGCTGCTGGGCCGGCGCATGCGCGATAGCCTGGACGAGATCTTCGTCGGCATCGCGACCCATGATACCGAGCGGCTGGTCGATGAGATCGTGGCCATGGGCCTGACCGACGACAACGCCGACCTCGAGGCCTTCCGCTACGACCTGACCCGCGCGCTCGACCGCTACCTGCACCTCTCGCGCCGCGACTACCCGCTCGGCGCCGTGCTCGCGCGGATCATGGACCTCAGCTACGTCCACCACATCGCCCTGCCCAGCGAGCTGCCGATGCTGGTCAAGGTCCTCGGCGCGGTCGAAGGCACCTGCCTCCAGCTGAACCCCGACTTCGATCTGCGCAGCGAGCTCGAGCCGCTGGTCCGCCGGCTGATCGGCCGCCAGTTCCAGCCCGACCAGATCGCGCGCAGCACCCTGGCCAACGCCCGCCACCTCTCGCGGCTGACCCAGGCCCTGCCGCGCCAGCTGGCCAACCTCTTCGAGCGGGTCGACGCGGGCACGCTGGTGGTCAAGGTCGACACCGACCTGGACGACCCCGGCCGCTACCTGGTCCACATGGTCCGCAGCCACAGCGTCGCGACCGTCGCCTGCGGGCTGATGATCGCCGGCGCGCTGGCCCTAGGCACCTGGCCGCTGGCGGGCCAGATCACGTTTTTGGCCGGTGTGCTCGCGGGCCTGGGTCTGCTACTATCGGTCATCCGCCGGCCGCAGCCATGAGCCGCCTGGAGTGTCGAGAATCTCGACAGGCGGGGCCCGCCGTCGGCAAAACGGGTGCGTGGGGGTGCGAGTCGGGCACTCTGGCAAGCGCCTTGCATAGTGTTAGATGGGTACCGCGGGGCGGTTCTGGCCCGGCACAAGCCCTTGGCAAAGGAGCGAATCAGCGATGAGTGTCCACAATTTGGACGCGATGTTCAAGCCGCAGTCGATTGCCCTTGTGGGTGCCTCGAACCGTCCGGGATCGGTCGGGTTCAAGGTGATGCGCAACTTGCTCGAGGCCGGCTTCTCGGGCCCGATCATGCCGGTCAACCCGCGCGACCGCGCCATCTCCGGCGTGACCGCCTACCGCGATGTCGCCGAGCTGCCCTTCGTGGCCGACCTGGCCGTCCTCTGCATCCCCGCGCCGGCCGTGCCCGACGTCATTGAAAAGCTAGGCCAGCAGGGTACGCGCGCGGCGGTGATCATCTCCGCCGGCCTGATCGAGCTGCCGGGCAAGAACGGGGGCACCCTGCAGGACGACGTCGCCGAGATCGCGCGCGGCTACGGCCTGCGCATCGTTGGCCCCAACTGCCTCGGCGTGATGGTCCCCGGCAGCGGCCTCAACGCCAGCTTTAGCCACATCCCCTGCCTCCCGGGCAACATCGCTTTCCTCAGCCAGTCCGGCGGCCTGGCCACCGCTGTGCTTGACTACGCCCTGACCTACGACATTGGCATGAGCCACTTTGTCTCGTTGGGCAACATCATCGACGTCGAGTTCCCCGATGTGATCGACTACCTCGCCGATGATGACGATGTGGCCGGTATCTTGCTCTACATTGAGATGATCCAGGACACGCGCGAGTTCATCTCCGCCGCGCGCGCCGCCAGCCGCAAGAAGCCGATTTTCGCGCTCAAGTCCGGCCGTTTTGCCGAGGGCGCGAAGGCCGCCACCTCGCACACCGGCGCCCTCGCCGGCGTCGACGCGGTCTACGACGCGGGCCTGCGCCGCGCCGGCGTCCAGCGCATCTACGAGCTCGAGGAGCTGCTCGACGTCGTCCAGACCGTCGGCCGCGCCAAGCCGCTGCGCGGCGAGCGGCTGGCGATCCTGACCAACGGCGGCGGCCCGGCCGTCTGCGCCGTCGACGCGCTGGTCGAACGCGGCGGCAAGCTCGCCGAGATCAGCGACCGCACGCTGAATGAACTCAACGAGAAGCTACCCGCGGTCTGGTCGCACTCGAACCCCGTTGACATCATCGGCGACGCCACGGGCCAACGCTACGTCGACAGCATCGAGGCACTCAAGCGCGATGACCAAGTCGACGCGGCGATCGTCATGCTCGTGCCGACCGCGGTCAGTGACATCGACGACATCGCCAAGTCGACCGTCGAGGCCTGCCGCGGCACCGAGAAGACCATCCTCACCAGCTGGATGGGCTCCGACTCGGTGCGCAAGGCGCGCCAGATGTTCGCCGACGCCAACATGCCCACGTTCACCACGCCGGACCGCGCGGTGCGGGCCTTCATGCACCTGGTCAACCACAACCGGCTGCAGCAGACCCTCTACAGCACTCCCAGCGGGCTCGCCCTCGAGAGCACGCCCGACCGCGCCGCGGCGCGCGCCGTGATCGAGGGTGTCCTGGCCAGCGGGCGCGACCTGCTGACCGAGGCCGAGGCCAAGGAGGTCATGGCCGCCTACAACATCCCCGTGGTTCAAACGCAGATCGTCGCCAACCCGGAGGAAGCCGCCAGCGCCGCCAAGCAGATGGGCTTCCCCGTGGTCCTCAAGATCCACTCGGTCGACATCACCCACAAGTCCGACGCCGGCGGCGTCATCCTCAACCTGCGCAGCGCCAAGGAAGTCCTCGAAGCCGCGACGCGGATGAACGAGACGATCGCCGAGAAGCTGCCGCAGGCGCGGCTCGAAGGCTTCACCGTGCAGCAGATGATCGACCGCCCGTCAGCGATCGAGTGCATCGTCGGCGTGAGCACCGACCACGACTTCGGCCCGACGATCATGTTCGGTTCGGGTGGTAAGTCGGTCGAGGTAGTCAAGGACTCGACGATCACCATCCCGCCGATCAACATGGCCCTAGCCCATGCGCAGATCGAGCGCACACGCATCTACTCGCTGCTGCGCGGCTACCGCGACGTGCCGCCCTCGGATATCAACGGCATCTGCCTCACGCTGTGCCGGATCAGCGACCTCGTCGTCGACTGCCCCGAGATCCTCGAGCTCGACATCAACCCGCTGCTCGCCGACAACAAGGGCGTCATCGCCCTCGACGCGCGCATCAAGGTCGCCAAGGTCGAGCCGGGCGCACCCAGCCGCCTATCAATCGCCCCGTACCCCTCGGAGCTGATCGAGGAGGTCACGACCCTCCGCGGCAAGGAACTCACCCTGCGGCCAATCCGCGCCGAGGACGAGCCCAAGCACCTGGTCTTCATCAACGGCCTCTCCGACGAAGACATGCGCAACCGGTTCGCCCGCGTCGTACGCAACATGCCGCACCAGGAGCTGGCCCAGTACACCCAGATCGACTACGACCGCGAGATGGCCTTCGTCGCCGTCGGCGCAGACCAGGTCGACCCGCAGGCCATCCTCGGCGTCGCTCGCGCCAAGTCCTACCCAGGCCTGGCCGACGCCGAGTTCTTCATGGCCGTCCGCTCGGACATGCAGGGCCAGGGCATCGGCTGGGTGCTGTTCACCAAGCTGCTGGACTACCTCACGGCCCAAGGCTACAAGAAGGCCTTCGCCCACGTTCACCGCGGCAACAAGAACATGCTCAAGCTGGCCGGCGAGTTCGGCTTCACGCAGTCCGAGGACACCAAGGCCGAATACGTCCTGGTCACCAAGGACCTCCAGTAACCAACATCCCTAGACACCACGGCCCGGCCACCGCCCTGGTGGTCGGGCCGTGCGGCGTTGGGTGCCGCAGCCGACCGACGTAGCGCTGATGTCGCCGCCCGACCCGGCGCCGCCGAGAAGGAGCGCCGGCCTGCAGCCGGCGCTGCGATTCTCCCACCCTTGCCGCTAAATGCGTAACCTGGTAACCTATTCGCTCCCGGCCCGTCGGAATAACCGTAGTAAGCCGAGGCAAGGACGAAGCAAGTGCAACGACGATACCTGACGATCCGCCGCGCCGCGCTGGTGCCGCTGACACTCCTGGCGGCCGTGGTCGTCGCTGGCTGCGGCAGCAGCTCGAGCTCGACCGGCCTGCCGGCCCTCGGCCAGTGGCAGAACGGGCGCTTGGAGGCTAGCGACCTGAAGGACGCCGACGGCTGGCCCTACGACGTGCACCGCATCCGGATTGAGGAAGCCGGCCGCTACAGGATCACCGTGCGTGACCACGCCGAGGGGCCGGACTTCACCCCGGTCATTGGTCTGCGCCTGGTCAGCGCCGCGGCGCGCGCGACGCAGCCGACGACCCGCGCGCTGGCCGCGAACCAGCTCCAGGGCGTGCAGGTGACCGTGCTCGAAACGGACCTCGATGAGGGCGAATACGAGCTGCAGGTGGCCGCGAAGAAGGGCTTCATCAGCTCGAACTATCCACCCCTCTCACCGTCCTACTCGTACCTGATCATCCGCCCGGGCAACTTGACACCCGGTGGATGGTAACGCGCACGGCACACCTCAGGAGAGCACGATGCAACGAACCCGAGGACAGATCGGGCGCGCCGCGGCACTGGTCCTAGCCGTCGCTCTGGCCGCGCTGGCCGCCGGCTGCGGCAGCAGCGTCGGCGCGACCGGCCTGCCGGCGGTCGGCCAGTGGCAGACGGGCGCCCTGGACGCCAACGACCTCCGCGACGCCGCGGGCCGCCCCTACGACGTCTACCGCATCCGCATCGACCAGCCGGGCCGGTACCGGTTCGACCTGCGCGGCATCGGCGACACGCCGCTCACCGACCCAGTCCTCCGGCTGCGCAAAGTCGACACCGCGCCGTCCAGCCGAGCTGAGCCATGGCAACTGTGGCTCGACCCTATCGTCACCGTCGGACCCGACGACTCTCCGATCAAGCTGATCGGCGAGGCGGACCTGGATCGGGCGGAGTACGACGTCTCCGTGGGCACGCAGACGGACTACAGCGAGCCAAACATCCCTGGCTACTCGTCGATCTACGCGTTCCTCTACCGCCTAATAGGCTGACGGCTGGCCGCGTCAAGGCGGCTGGCCGCGCCGAGGCTGAGCGGCATCACTCGCCCGGTGCCACCACCCGCCCGATGACCCGCACGTTGGCGAACTCGGCGGTGTCGTCAAAGCTCGTCACGCCGACCTGGCCCTGGGCATAGTCGGCGTCGTTGGCCGTCATCAGCGGCTCAATCATGTCGCCCATGTAGACCTTGATCCGGCCGTCGGCGCGGTGGTCGATGCGGACCTGGTGCCAGCCGTCGGTCAGCCGCGGCTCGGGCTTGTCCTCGACGTTGATCCGGTAGCGCTGGCGCGCCGGGTCCGGGTCGTCGCCGTTGACCTTCATGATTACGTTGTGCACGGTCCCGTTGCTGTCGTTGGACAGGTGCGCGTAGTAGAAGTGCTGGTAGTCCTGGAAGCCGAAGATGACGACCACATCGCGGCCCAGAAGCGTCGCCGGCCGCAGGCTGCGGACCTGCACGTCGTAGACGACATCGCGCCAGACCCGGCCGCTGATCAGCTGGTAGTCGCCCGGCCGGCGCACGCCCTCGGGCAGCGGCGCGGGCCGCGCCAGGCGCAGCACGCGGGTCGGGTCGCCCTCGGCGGCGGCCTCCACGTCGGCCAGCTCCCAGCCGGCCGTGCCGCGCGACGTCCAGCGCGCCAGCTCGGCGAAGTCCTCCCAGAAGACCTCCGCCGCGCCGGCCGCACCAGCCAAGGCCAGCCCTAGCAGCAGCCCACCGGTCATGTAACTACGCATCTCAGCCCTCCGGGCGGTCGCCGGCGCGGGTTAGATTGTCGAACAGCCGCGCATAGGTCGACGGCACCTCAAACTTGCCCGCGGCCCGGTCGGCGGCCAGGCGGCCGAGCGACGCGCGCGCGACGGTCAGCGCTTCGTCGGCCGCGCGCATCCGCGCCTCCCACGACAGCTGCTCCCAATGTCGCCGATAGCGCAGGTCGATGACGGCCAGCCCGAGCCAGACCACCGCGACCACCAGCCCCAAGCCGAGCCATAGGTTCATACTCCCGATTATCCGCGCCCCTGGGCGCCTGGTCAAGGAGGAGCGCCGCCCACCGCCGGCGAACCCGCGCGCTGGGAGAGGTCGCCGTGTGGTCCGCGCTGTTGGTCGGGATGCTCGCCGTCGGCGCCCTCGACAACGCGCCCCAGTACGTCCTGCTCAACATGACTCCCGGCCGCGCCTGGCACGACTCGCGCCCGGCGACCCTCGCCCCCGCCCACCTCGACGACCTACGCGCCAAGCTGCCGCTCGGCGGCGACGGCCCGCGGCAGATCGGCCTCAGCTACATCTTCAGCTACTTCAACAACCGCTCTCCCGCGACCTTCGAGGCCAGCCTCGACCAGTGCCTGGCGACCGCCCGGCAGCTGCGCGCGCCGGTGCTGATCACCCTCGATGGCGAGTGCTGGTGGGGCGCGCGGCCGGACCTCTGGAACTGGTGGGACCCGACCCTGCCGGGCTACAACGACGCCAACCGCGCCAACGTCGAGTGGGCCGGGCCCGGGCCCGAGTACGCGGTCAAGCTCGGCTGGCGCAACTGGGGCCGGCAGCTGCGCGTCCTGCCCCAGCCCAACCTGCTCAGCCCCGCCTACCGCGCCGCGACCCACGTCCAGCTCGAGCACTGGGTGCCGCGGCTGGTCGCCTGGTGGCGCGCCCTGCCGCCCGAGGACGCCGACCTGTTTGTCGGCCTGAAGCTCGGCTGGGAGAGCTCGATCGGCGTGCAGGCCTGGTACTACCCCAACGGCAACGACCTGTTCGCCGCCGACCCCGCCGCCGACCCGACCACCGGCCTCGACCACGCGCAGCGGCCGGCGCGCGGCGTGGTCGCTCTC
>DHNJ01000323.1:0-1126 GCA_002409445.1 Armatimonadetes bacterium UBA5419
CGGCGGCGACGGCGGCGGGGTCGACCTTGATCACCGCGCGGTCATAGGTCAGCAGCCCGTTGATCTCGTCCTCGACGTCGGTCGTCTGCGTGTAGACCACCGCCGACAGCCCCGCCTCGTCGCGCAGCTCCCAGCAGCGGCGCAGCAGGTCGACGTACGACTCGGTCAGCCGCTCGCCGCTCGGTACCGTGCGATAGCCCCAGCCCGCCGCGCTCCACAGGTGGTCCGGCACGGCCAGTGCCAGCCCGCCAAACTCGCCCAGGACCAACCCCCGCGTTGGGTCCGGCGGTGGGGCGAGCGGGCCGGGGTAGAGGTGGATGTCGACCAGGTCGCCCGCGCCGACGTCGGTCCCGCCGCTGGCCGAGTTGATCAGCCGGCTGGGGTCGAGCCCGCGGACCAGCGAGACATAGGCCGGCGTCTCGTGCTGCCCGGTGCTCTCGTTGAAGATGACCCAGGAGATGATGCTGGGGTGGTTGT
The DNA here is from genome assembly GCA_002409445.1 of Armatimonadetes bacterium UBA5419. GTDB lineage: Bacteria > Armatimonadota > UBA10988 > UBA10988 > UBA10988 > UBA10988. Next base: position 478 of record DHNJ01000323.1, read on the forward strand.
GCCGCCCGCTGACCATCGCCGCCAGCTCTTGGGCGAAGACCGCCGGCGTCTCGCCCTCGCGCTTGAAGGTCAGCGGCATGTCCTGCCAGACCAGCAGCCCCAGCTTGTCCGCCCAGTAGTACCACCGCTCGGGCTCGACCTTGACGTGCTTGCGGATCAGGTTGAAGCCCAGCTCGCGGGTCACCTCCAGGTCGTAGCGCAGCGCCTCGTCGGTCGGCGCGGTGTAGCCGCCGTCGGGCCAGTAGCCCTGGTCCAGCAGGCCGACCTGGAAGACGAACTCGCCGTTGAGCAGCGGCCGCGGCACGCCGTCGGCGTCGGGCGCCAGGCTCACGCTGCGCAGGCCGAAGTAGCTCTCGACGCGGTCCTGCTCGCGGCCCCCACGCAGACCGCGGACGATCAGCCGGTAGAGGTAGGGGTCGTCCGGGCTCCACAGCCGGCCGTCGGCCACCTCCAGGACGAGGTCGTCGCCGACCCGCCCGCGCACCTCGCCGACCGCGCGCGCCTGGTCGTCATAGGCCGTCGCGACGATCTCCTCGAGCTCGCCCGCCGCGCGCACCGTCACGCTGCGCGCCGCCGCGTCCGGGGTCAGGTGCAGCGCGTCGATCGCCTCGGTGGGCACCGGCTCGAGCCAGACCGTCTGCCAGATGCC
>DHNJ01000323.1:1249-1605 GCA_002409445.1 Armatimonadetes bacterium UBA5419
ACCGTCTGCCAGATGCCCGAGGTCGCCGTGTAGAACACATTCTCGGGCGTCAGGGTCTGCTTGCCGTGCGGCTGCGGGCCGGCCTGCGTCGGGTCATCGACCGCGACGACCAGCTCGACGCTGCCGCCGGCCTGGGCGATGCCGGTCAGCTCCGCGCTGAACCCGTCATAGCCGCCCCGATGGCTGGCCACCAGCACCCCATCGGCCCAGACCCGCGCCGCCCAGTCCACCGCCGCGAAATGCAACCGCAGCCGCTGCCCAGCCCAGCCCGCGGGAATCTCGACCGTCCGCCGATACCACAGCGTCTCATCCGGCTGCAACGCCCGCCCCACCCCCGACAGCGGCGCCTCGATCGA
>DHNJ01000323.1:1733-2032 GCA_002409445.1 Armatimonadetes bacterium UBA5419
ACAGCGGCGCCTCGATCGAGAACGGCACGAGGATCTCCCCCTGCCAAGCCCCCGGCCGCCCCGCCCCCAGCGGCGTCACCGCGTAGTCCCACAACCCATTGAGCGACCGCCACTCCCCCCGCCGCATCGTCGGCCGCGGATACTCCGCCAACGGCGCCTCCGCCGTCACCTCGGCCGCCCACCGCGTGCTCATCCTAGCCGGCGCCGCCTCCCAAGCGGCCGCCGACACCGCCAACACCAACAACAAACCCAGGGCCATGGGGTGCTCCTGGGGACCCATTGTACCGCCGCCGCTCCGG
>DHNJ01000323.1:2273-4080 GCA_002409445.1 Armatimonadetes bacterium UBA5419
CGTGTCCGCAGCGAACGTGCCTGGACGGCACTGGTGGGATGCCGTAGAGGCACCGGCGGTCCCTTCGGTCGGCCGCCGGCGCAGGTGGCCCGGTGGGCGCTAGCGGCCGGCCGTCCTGCCGCCGAAGCGGCGGCGGTACAATCCGCACGCCCCCTTTACTAACGGGCCCCCGCCGCGCTATAGTGTCTTCAACTCGGAAAGGAGGTGGTCCATTGGAATCTGACCGTATTGAGCGAGGTGGCTGGTCGCGCTAGCGGCTGCTCCTTGGAGTGGTGACGGCATTCGCTGACCGCCCCGGCGGTTGCTAGGGCGAATCCCAACCAGTCACCGCGATGACCCCGGTGGGCTCAGGCTCGCCGGGGTTATTGTTTGGGGGTGGCGTAGATGAGGCTGAAGATCCAGGGCAGGAGGCTGACGGCCAGGGCGATGACCGCGAGGGCGATCAGCGCGGTGTAGAGGACCAGGCGCCAGCCGACCGAGCTCCAGTCGGCGCCGTCGGCCAGCAGCTCGCTGGTGCGGTCGGCTTCGGTCAGGTGGTCGTCGTCGTCGGCCTCGGGCTCGCAGGGGGCGCCGCAGGCCGCGCAGACCGTCTGCAGCGGCGCGACCGGCTCGCCGCATTGGGGGCAGAGGCGCTCGGCAACGTCCGGCGCGTCCAGCCCGCCACCCTCGCCCGGTACCACCGCACCTTCCACGATCCGTGCTCCGCGCCTCGACTCTACGCGATCCACCGCCCCGCGGCAAGCATTGCCGCGCGGTGGCAAGGGATCCCCTCGCGGGTGGCGAAGGGGCGGGTGGTCGGCGGTGGCCGACGGGAGAGGTAACCCCATGAAGTTTGGTCTGATTCACTACAACGCACCCGGCGAGACCGTCGAAGCGTTCCTCGATTTCGCCGCCGAAGCCGGGTTCGACGGCGTCGAGCTGCAGTCCAACGACCTCTGGGACGAGGCCGATTCCGCCGCCGACCCGCTGGCCCGCGCCGCCGAGGTCCGCGCATATGCCGCCCAGCGTGGCCTCTATGTCGGCGCCGTGGCCGCGCGCAACGACTTCCTGACCACCGACGCCGCCGAGTGCGAGCGGCAGGTCGCGCGCATGCGCACCGTCTGCGCGATGACCGCGGCGGTCGGCGCGACGGTCATCCGCGCCGATGGCGGCTGGCGCGGCGAGCAGGTGCCCGAGGAGTATTGGATCGACGCCATGGCCGCCAATTTCCGCGCGGTCATGCCGTTCTGTGACGAGTACGACGTGCGGATCGGCCTCGACAACCACGGCCGCACGACCAATGACGCGCGCCTGCAGCTGATGGTCCTCGGCCTGGTCAGCAACGTGCGGTTCGGCACGGTCATGGACACCATGAACTACCGCTGGGCCGGCCACAGCATCGAGACCTGCAACCGCTTCTACGAGCTGAGCGCCCAGCGCTGCTTCCACCTGCACCTGAAGGACGGCACGGGCAGCTTCGGCGAGTACAAGGGCGCGGTCCTCGGGCAGGGCGAGATCGACCTGGCCCACGCCGTGCGCGCGCTCAAGCAGTACGACTACCAGGGCATGTGGTGCATCGAGTACGAGGGCCCCGACCCCTACGAGTACGCCGACTGCCTGGCCTGGGCCAAGGAGCACGTGCCCGCGATCGCCTAGCCACCGCCGCCGCGAGGCCCGCATGAGCCGACCCCGACCCCGACCCGCGTCCGCGCCGCACCATCGCAAGCGCAGGCGCCGCCGCGACGCGCGGGACTGGGGCGGGTTGGCGGTGCTGGTGGTCCTCGTCATCTACGCCTGGTGGACCTCGCGAGACGCGCCGCCCGCGCCG
>DHNJ01000202.1:0-198 GCA_002409445.1 Armatimonadetes bacterium UBA5419
AGCCGCTGCTGGCCGGCGCGGGCCGCGGCCGCCTCCGGCGCGAGCGCCAGCCACGCCTCGTAGGCCGCCAACGCCGCTGTCCGGTGGCCCTGCGTCTCGAGTAGCTCAGCCAGCGCCTGCGCGCTCGCCACCGACTCGGGCTTCAGCCGCAGTGCCGCGCGCAGATCCGCCGCCGCTTCGCCACCGCGGCCCAGCCGC
>DHNJ01000202.1:371-2791 GCA_002409445.1 Armatimonadetes bacterium UBA5419
CTGACGATCTGAACAGCTGGACGCTTGGCCCGCTGGAAGTAGGCGCCGGCATCGGTCGGCTGCGCTTCGAGGTGACGGGTGAAAGCCCGGTCGGCCGCGCCGTTGTCGCCGGCCACCAGGGCCGTCTGCGCCTGCGCCAGCCAGTCCGGCTCGACCGCCTCCTGCGCGCCCGCGGCACTCAACAGACCAAGGAGTAGCCACCCGCACCGGCGCCCCACACGACTCACGGTGTCACCGCCTCCGCCACCCGTGGCGACGGCGCCGCGCGCAGGCCGATGTACGACGACAGCACCGTCGTCACCCGCCCGAGCATCGGGTACTGCGGGAACTCAATAACCTCCTTGGCCAAACCTACACCGGGCACATACCAGCGCCGCGTGCGCAACAGCGTGTGCTCGTAGGCCGCCTCGGTCAGCGCCACCTCCAGCCGCTCGATGCCCGTCACCTGCACCGCCTGGGCAAACGAGCCCGCCGGCGTGTCCAGCGTGCCGACGTTCAGCACATGGTAGCGGCCGGACAGCGGGATGGCATCGGGATTCTGCACCGCCAGCATGATCGCGGCGAAGGCGAACGGCACCGGCCGCTGGCCTTCGTAAACCCAGACTGTGTCGGGCCGCGCGAGGTCGGCATCGGCGGGCAGCAGTGGCCGCGGGCCGTAGAGCATCGGGTCGATCGGCTTGCTGGTGCTGCTGTTGGTGAACAGGCCGCGCGGCTCGTCAACCAGCGGCTCGATGCGCGGCGGCGGCCAGAAGGCTGTGCCCTGTCCCGCCGTGCGCAGGCTGACCTGCCGCCCGCCCTGGGGCAGCGTGATGCTCGCGTGGCGGGTCGTCTCCCAACGCACCACCCGCCCCTCGATGATCGACGAGCTCGACTCGTAGACGCGCTTGGCGCCATCGGGTAGGTCGGCGGCCGTCATCGGCTCATACAGGCTCGCCCCGGCGACCACCGGGACCAGCCCGACGACCAACAACCATGCCCGCCACCGCCACACCATCAATCGTGCTCCGCTCCCCCTTCATTGTAGACGCTCTGGAGGTAACGTGCGTTCACCCCCAATCCGCGTAACCTCGGCGCGCGTCAGTGCTACCATGCAGGCCATGAGCAGATCACTCTACGGGGCGCCGGCCCCCCATCAGATTGCCGGTGGCGAGGTCCCGCGCATCACCCTCTACCCGAGCGGCAATCCCAAGCCGCACGGCGCGGTTGTCATTCTGCCGGGCGGTGGCTACGCCGGCCGCGCGCCGCACGAGGGCGCGCCGATCGCCGGTTGGCTCAATTCGCTCGGCATCAGCGCCGCGGTCTGCGACTACCGCGTCTCGCCCAACCGCCACCCGGTCCCCCTGCTCGACGCCCAACGCGCGATCCGCTACGTTCGCGCGCGCGCTGGCGAGCTTAACCTCCGGCCCGACAAGATCGGCGTGCTCGGCTTTTCGGCCGGCGGCCACCTGGCCTCGACCTGCGCCACGCACTTCGACGCCGGCCGCCCCGACGCCCAGGACCCCACCGAGCGCGTCTCCTGCCGGCCCGACGCGGTGATCCTCTGCTACGCCGTCGTCAGCCTGGTCGAGAAGATGCACCAGGGCAGCATGCACAACCTGCTGGGCGACGCGCCGACCGACGAGCTGCGCCGCGAGCTGTCGGCCGAGCTGCAGGTCAACGCCGAGACGATGCCGCACTTCCTCTGGCATACCGCCGAGGATACCGGTGTGCCGATCGGCAACAGCCTGCGCCTGGCCGAAGCGTTGGCCAGCGCCGGCGCGCCGGTCGAGCTGCACGTCTTCCCGCAAGGCGTCCACGGCCTCGGCCTGGCCGCCGAGGTGCCCGGCACCAACCAGTGGCCCGAACTGTGCGGCCGCTGGCTGGCGCGGCTCGGCTTTACGGGCTAAGCGCCTCGACCAACGCCTCGACCAGCGCGCTCAGGCGACTGACCGACGCGGTGATCGTCGGCGGCAGGCCGAGTTGCTCGAGCGTGGCCGCCGTGCGCGGGCCGATCGCCGCGAGACAGACGCCGCTCAGGTCGGCGGCTGGCAGCAGCGCGCGGAAGTTGCGCGCCGTGCTCGACGAGGTGAACGTCACTGCGTCGATCTCGCCCGCCGCCAGGCGTGCGGCCACCTCCTCGGCGCCCGTCGCGTCGGGCACCACGTCGTACAGTTCAAGGGTGTCGACGCTGGCCCCGCGCGCCGCGAGTTCGCGCGCCAGGTCCGGGCTCGGCGCGGCGGCGGTGGGCAGCAGGACGCGGTGACCCTCCACCGAGCCGAGCTCCTGGCCCAGGTCAGCGCCGGTGAAGCTGGTCGGCACGAAGTCGGCCCGCACGCCCCAGCGCGCCAGCGCCTCGGCGGTCGCGCTGCCGACCGCGCCAACGCGGCTGCCGGCCAGGTTGCGCGCGTCGCCGCCGGCCGCGGTGAGCGCCTGGAAGAACA
>DHNJ01000102.1:0-7615 GCA_002409445.1 Armatimonadetes bacterium UBA5419
CCTTGTCGCACTCGATCAGCACCGACAAGCGCCGGCGCAGCCGCTCGGCGATGGCGTCGAGTTCGGCCCCGTAGGCGGCCTCGACCGCCTGGCGGGTGGTCAGTTCGAGCGGCAGGCTGTCCAAACGCAGGACGGACATCGTGGGGCTACTCGCTGATCGTCAGGGTCAGTTCAAAATCGTCGCCCTGCCACTGGCCCTCGCTGGTCGAGGTCACCGTGCCGAGGCTCGCCGCGCGCGCGCGCAGGCTCTCGGCCAGCGCCTCGACAACGACCCGCCCGACCTCGCGCCGGCGCTCGTCGGCGCCCGCCTGGAGTTGCGCGCTGACCTGCGCGGCCAGTTCGCGTTCGGCGCCGCGCACGCGCGATTCGCTCAGCGGCTCGCCCAGCTTCTCCTCCTCGGCGGCACGCAGCGCCTCCAACTCCTCGGCGGTCATCTCGCGCATCTGCTTCCAATTCCAGGTGTCGCCGCGCAGCTCACGCTCGCGCCGCTCGGCCAGCGTCCGCACCCCGCTGACCACGGTAACGACCTCGCGCGCGGCCAGCTCACAGCTCATCGTCTCGCCCTCGGCGCGCTCCTTGGTCCAGACCCCGGGCTCGGCCTCGACCCACCCCTGGCGCGCGAGCGCGGCGGCCAGCTGCTCCTCGGTCACCTGCTCGTCGAGGTTGAGGCGCAGGACCGAGCGGTCCTCGGCGCTGACCTCCTGCTCGACGGTCCGCTGCACCACTATCCGATACGGTCGACTCATCATCGTCCTCCCGGGCCCACCCGGCCCAGCACCCCCGACTACGCGATCTGGCACAACTCGTGGTAGAGGCGGGTCAGCGCCTCACCGCGCGGTTCCAGCTCGCTCGCGATACAACCTACCAATGCTTCCTCGGCCGGCGTCCGCTGCCAGCCCAGCCCGCGCAGCTCGTCGGCCAGCGCGAGCAGCCGCGGGCCCAGGGCGAAGACGCGGCCGACGCGCGCCTCGAACGCCTCGCGCTCGGCCTGCGTGCGCTCGCCCCAGCCATCGAGCCGGGCGACGCGCAGGATGCCCGCCGGCCCGCCGCCCTGGCGCAGCCGCGATGCTAGGTAGCGTACCAGAATCCGCAGGTGCTCGGGGCGCCGCTCGGCCCACCAGGCGTACAGCCCCTCGAGCAGTGGGCCCAGTCGCTGGTTCAGCAACTCCTCGGCATCGCGGCCCAGCCAGCCGCGCCGCGCATCCGCCGCCAGCCAGCCGCGCACCCAATGGCCGCCCAGGTACGCCGGCAACCAGCCGCCGGTCAGCAGCGGCTCCAGCCGCGCCCAGTCGACACTCGCCGCCCCGGCCAGATTGAGCGTGGCCAGCGGGCTGTCGGCCAGCAGCGCGTCGACCGCGACCCACTGGCTGCCGAGGGCGGATTCGGCCAACAGGTCGGCCAGCGCCTGCCAGAAGAGGACGTCGCCCGGTGATGCGGGGCGCACGCTGAGCCGCAGGTCGGCCGGTACCGGGTCCGCGCCGAGGGCGGCGCGCAGCTCGACGACAGCGGCCGGCGCGGCGGCCGAGAGCCGCCAATCAACCAGCCCCGCGGGCACCGGCGCCCAGAGCGGGCCGGCGCCCAGCGGCTGCCCTTCGGCGTCGTAGAGGTCTTGGGCCAGCGCCCCGCCACGGCGCAACAGCCAGCCGACGATCACCTGCGCATGAGCCGCGCGACGGTCGGCGGCGGTCCCACCCGCGAGCAGGTGGAGCGTCTGCGGCGCATCGGCGAGCCGGGTGGCGGACGTGTTCATCCACACAACTCGAGGCCCAACTCGTCGGCCCCGAGGGTCAGCAGCAGGTCCTCGCAGGCCTTGGGGTTGGCGCCGCTGGCGACGATGGTTAGGGTGTCGCCGTCGAGACTAAAGGTCAGCCGCACCTGGTCATCGGCCAAGGGGGCAGGATTGCGAGCGGCCGCAGGAACATCGGTGACGATGCGGTAGCGGACCTGAGGCCGCGGCGACGAAGGGCGCGGCATGGGGCTACTGCGGCGCGTGCTCGGGGCAGTGGTCGAAGTTCTTTTCAGCCTGTTCGGCGCTGATGACCTTGCCGCAGACGCGGCAGTAGTGCGTCGAAATCTGGGCCGCCTCCTCGCCGACCGAGAAGGTGGCGTCGGGCGACTGCAGCGTATCCCGGGCGCGCTGGCGCAGGGCGGCGGCTTCCGCCTCACGCGCCGCGACCTCGCGCCCGGCCTGGCGCAACAGGTCCGCCGCTTCCCACAACTCGGGCTCGCTGAGATGCCGGCTGCGCTGCAGCTCCGCGAGCTCCTTCAAACGTGCCTTGACCGCCTCGGCTGGCTTTGACATCCGCTACCTCCGACATGGTTCGCTGATGGTAACACGAACTATCGTTGCCCCGGAAGCCCTGTGGCTATGCCTACCCTACGACGCAGGATCGCCTCGACCTGCTAGAATCTGAGCCGCCAGGGAGCAGAGTGATCGCCGTCCATGAGCCCGAGCCCGGCACGGAGTTAGCCGCACTGATGGTTCAGGCGGCCACGCTGCGACCCGAGGACACCGCCGCCGCCGCCGCGCTGGCCGTCCGCCGCGCGCCGGGGACCGCCGTGCCCGTGGTTGCCGGCGGGGTACCGGTGGGCCTCGTCGGCGAGCGCCAGCTAGTCGGCCCGCTCACCCAGCGGCGCAACGCCACCGCCCCGGTTCGCGAGTTCATGGACAAGGTCACCGCGCTGCCGCTGACCGCACCACTGGCCGACGCTGTGGCCCTGCTCCAGCGCCCCGAGATCGAGCTGCTGGTGATCACCGAGGACGGCCGCTACCGCGGGGTGGTGGGGCGCGCGCAGCTGCTGGCCGAGACTAGCCTGCACCGCGCGCCGCCGCGACTCGGTGGCCTGGCCACGCCGATCGGCGTCTACCTGACCGACGGCGTGCACCGCGGCGGCCGCGGCGACCTCTCGCTGCTGCTGACCGGTGCGTGCATCGTCGTGCTCTGGCTGGTCGCTCAGGCGCTCGCCGCGCTGGTCGCCGCGCTGGCCGCCGCCGATCCGGCTGCCGCCTGGTGGTCGGCGCTGGGCGGCCCGCTCGGCCCGGCCCAGGTCGCCTGGCCCGCGTGGCTCGCGCTGGCCTTCTTCGCCGTCCTCCTGCGCCTCTCGCCGCTCGCCAGCTACCACGCCGCCGAGCACCAGGCGGTCCACCTGGTCGAACACGGCTTGCCGCTGCACGCCAACCTCGCCCAGCAGATGCCCCGGGTCCACATCCGCTGCGGCACGAACCTGGTTGTCCGCTTGACCGCACTCGGCACGCTGCTGCTCGCGCTGGTCGGCCAGCTGCCCTGGTGGGCGCTGATCCCCGCGGGCATAGCCCTGTGGCAGTGGCGGCGGCTCGGCGGCTGGGCCCAGTTGTGGGTCACGACGCGCGCCCCGCAGGCTGCGCACAGCGAGTCCGGCCTGGCCGCCGCGCGGCTGGTCCTGGCCAGCCTGGAGCGGGACCCGGGACGCACCGCGAGCGGTCTGCGACGGCTCTGGAACCGCGGTCTGCTGCAGATCATGCTGGGTGCGGGCGCGGCCTGGGGGCTGGTCGCGGTGTTGACCCAACCCCTCTGGGGGGCGATAATTGGTGGCTAGGCCAGCCCCAATATGCAGCAGATTATCGCCGATGCCGTCCACGCCGCGCTAGAGTCCCTTCGGGCTAGCTGGCCCGCCCTCGAGCCCGATCGCGTGGCCTTCACGGTGCAGCCCAGCAGCCGGCCCGAGCACGGCGACCTGCAGACCAACGCCGCGATGATCGCCGCCGCGCAGCTGGGCGCCCGCGACAAGCGCGCCGTCGCGGCCGACCTCGCCGCAGCGCTGACCTTCGCCCCAGGCACCATCGCCCGGGTCGAGGTCGCGGGGCCGGGCTTCCTCAACTTCTTCGTCGACGACCGCTACTACCAGGACCTGGTCGCCCGCGTCGTCGCCGCCGATGACGACTGGGGCCGGCTGACGCTCGGTACCGGGCAGTCGGTCAACGTCGAGTTCGTCAGCGCCAACCCGACCGGCCCGCTGACCGTGGGCCACGGCCGCAACGCCGTCCTCGGCGACGTCGTCGCCCGCCTGCACGAGTGGGCCGGCTACAAGGTCACCCGCGAGTACTACTTCAACAACGCCGGCCGACAGATGCACCTGCTGGGCGAGAGCGTCCGCGCGCGCTACCGCGAGCTGCTCGGCGCGCCGCTCGAGCTGCCCGAGGGTGGCTACCAAGGCGGCTACATCGCCGACATCGCCGCCACGCTGCGCGCCGAACAGGGCGACGAGCTGGCCGCGGCCGACGAGGCGGTCTTCCGTGGCGCGGCCGAGCGGGCCATCTTCGCCCAGATCGAAGCCACCTGCGCACGCCTGGGCATCAGCTTCGACCGCTTCTTCAACGAGCAGTCGCTCTACGACAGCGGCGCGATCCAGGCCGTCCTCGACCAGCTCCGCACGCACGACCTCGCCTACGAGGCCGACGGGGCGACCTGGCTGCGCGGCGAGCCGCTGGGCCTGGACAAGGACCGTGTGCTGGTCAAGTCCTCCGGCGAGCCGACCTACCGCCTGCCCGACATGGCCTACCACCTGGACAAGCTCGGCCGTGGCTACGAGACGGTCATCGACGTCTTCGGCGCCGACCATATCGACACGTGCCAGGAGGTCCTCGCCGTGGTCCGCGCGCTGGGCGGCGACACCGAGCGCGTGAAGGTCATGCTGTACCAGTTTGTGACCCTGACCCGCGACGGCCAGCAGGTCAAGATGAGCACCCGCCAGGCGACCTACGAGACGCTCGACGGCCTGCTCGACGAGGTCGGCGCGGACGCCGTGCGCTACTTCTTCGCCCTGCGCAGCCCGACCAGCCACATGGAGTTCGACCTCGCCCTCGCCCTGCGCCAGGCCAACGACAACCCGATGTACTACGTGCAGTACGGCCACGCGCGGATCAACTCGATCCTGCGCCGCGAGGAGGCCGCCGCCCTGGCCGCCGAGCCGCTCGACCTGGCGCTCCTGACCGACGAGGCCGAACGCGCGCTGATCGTCGCGGTCTCGCGCCTGCCCGAGGTCCTCGCCCGCGCCCTGGCCGAGCATGAGCCCCACCGCCTGCCCACCTACGCCGCCGAGGTCGCCACCGCCTTCCACCAGTTCTACGACCGCTGCCCCATCCTCAGCGCCGAGACCCGTGCGCTGGCCCGCGCCCGACTCGAGCTGGCCCAGGCCGCGCGCATCTGTCTGCGCAATGTCCTGGCCATGCTCGGCGTCAGCGCGCCTGAGCGCATGTAGGAGGCCCCGATGCCCGTGCTCATCTCCCCCAGCCTCATCGTCGCCGATTTCAGCCGCCTGGGCGAGGAAGTCCAAGCCCTCGACGCCGCCGGCGCCGACGGCTTCCACATCGATGTCATGGACGGCCAGTTCGTGCCCAACCTGACCCTCGGCGCCCAGTTGGTCGAGGACATCCGCCCCTACACCGAAAAGCCGTTCGACGTACACCTGATGGTCATCGAGCCGGACCGCCACATCGAGCCGTTTGTCCTGGCCGGCGGCAACCGCCTGACCATCCACCCCGAGTGCACCAACCACCCGGTCCGCTCGCTGAACTACATCCGCAGCTTCGAGGAGACCGAGGCCGGCTTGGCGCTCAACCCCGGCACGCCCGCCTCCGCGCTCGACGCCCTACTCGATTTCACCCACGCAGTCACGGTCATGACCGTCAGTCCCGGCTACGCGGGCCAGCCGTTCCTCGAGCCGATGCTGCGCAAGATCGAGCAGATCCGCGCGATGATCGACGTCCGCGGCCTCGACTGCATCCTCCAGGTCGACGGCGGCCTGTCGCCCGACAACATCGCCCGCATCGTCGCCGCCGGCGCCGATGCGCTGGTCGGCGGCGGGTCCAGTGTGTTCGCCAAGGGTCGCGACTACGCGGCCAACTTTGCCTTGTTGCGGAGCAAACTATGAGCGCTGACTGGCGAGACCGCATCCTGACCCAGGGCCTGAGCCTCGACGACGTCCTGCTGATCCCCGGCTATGCCGCGGTACTCCCGGACGAGGTCGAGGTCGTCACCCGCCTGACGACCACCATCACCCTCAACGTGCCGATCCTCTCGGCCGCGATGGATACCGTGACCGAGTCGCGCCTGGCCATCGCCATGGCCCAGGAGGGCGGGCTCGGCGTCATCCACCGCAACATGCCGATCGACGACCAGGCCCACGAGGTGGACAAGGTCAAGCGCTCGGAGAGCGGTATGATCGTCGACCCGATCACTCTCCGCCCGGACGCGCTGCTGGCCGAGGCGCTCGAGCTGATGCGCCGCTACAAGGTCTCCGGCGTGCCGATCACCCGCGAGGACGGCTTCCTCGTCGGCATCCTGACCAACCGCGACGTGCGCTTCGCCCGCGACACCACGCGGCCGGTCTCCGAGTTCATGACCAGCGAAAACCTGGTCACCGTCGGCGAGCACACCAGCCTCGACGAGGCCGAGCACCACCTCCACAAGCACCGCATCGAGAAGCTGCTGGTCGTCGACGAGCGGTTCCACCTGCGCGGGCTGATTACCGTCAAGGATATCCAGAAGGTCGTCGAGTTCCCCCACGCCTGCAAGGACGAGCTGGGGCGCCTGCGCGTCGGCGCGGCCGTCGGCACCGGCGAGAAGGGTCTGGAGCGCGCCGACAAGCTGGTCGAAGCGCAGGCCGACGCCGTCTTCATCGACACCGCCCACGGCTACTCGAAGCCCGTGCTCGAGACCATCGCCGCCCTGCGCGCGCGCTTCGGCCCCGGCCTGCAGATCGTCGCGGGCAATGTCGCCACCGCCGACGGCGCACGCGCCCTGGCCGAGGCCGGCGCCAACGGTATCAAGGTCGGCATGGGCCCCGGCTCCATCTGCACGACACGCATCGTCTCCGGCGCCGGCATGCCCCAGATCACCGCCGTCTTCGAGTGCGCCGCCGCCCTGGCCGACAGCGGCGTCCCGATCATCGCCGACGGCGGCATCCGCTACTCGGGCGATATCACCAAGGCCCTGGCCGCCGGCGCCCACGCCGTGATGATCGGCGGGCTCCTCGCCGGTACTGAAGAGAGCCCCGGCGAGACCGTCCTCTACGAAGGCCGCACCTACAAGGAGTACCGCGGCATGGGCTCGCTGCGGGCGATGAAGGCCGGCAGCGACCGCTACCCGAAGGTCACCGGTGTCCCGGGCGGCGCGGCCGCCGAGCTCGAGTACGTGCCCGAAGGCATCGAGGGCCGCGTGCCCTACAAGGGGCCGCTCAAGAGCCTCATCTTCCAACTCGTTGGCGGTATCCGCGCGGGTATGGGCTACTGCGGTGTGACGACGATCGACGAGCTGCGCTCGCAGACCAGCTTCACCACCGTCACCGCCGCGGGCATGCGCGAAAGCCACGCCCACGACGTCACCATCACCCGCGAAGCTCCGAACTATCAGGTGCGGTAGGCGCGCGGCCGAGCCCCCAACCGTAGCGCCGGTGGACGGCCGGCATTGATGGTTGCGCCCCGCACCCGTGGCGCCCGTGCGTGATGGTGCGCCCAGGCCCTCCCATGTGGCGCGGGCTGCCAGCCCGCGACCTTACACTCGGCCGCAGCGCAGCGGAGGCCGAAACAGGATTGTGCTCTTGACCAACCTGCGGACAAGAGTGTCCGCGGTCCCGG
>DHNJ01000102.1:7819-8055 GCA_002409445.1 Armatimonadetes bacterium UBA5419
GCGCCGGCGGTCCCTCTCGCTGCGTCCTGAGTCCATCCCCCTCCTTGTCAGCCGTCGCGCGGCGTGCTATACTGCACGGTTGGTGAGAGACGTCCGATGGCAGGTTTCTTCTACACGACGATTCAGGTGATCTTCCTCCTGGTAAGTATCACCTTGATGATTCTCGTCGCCATGCAGACGTCCAAGTCCGAAGGCCTCAGCGGGATCCTCGCTGGCGGTGGTGGCGGTGGTGGCAA
>DHNJ01000102.1:8325-8550 GCA_002409445.1 Armatimonadetes bacterium UBA5419
GGCGGAATAGGTAGACGCGCTAGTTTGAGGGACTAGTGACCGTAAGGTTGTGCGGGTTCAAATCCCGCTCTCGGCATTCCCCCCACTCACTCCTCCGACCCGGCTAACCCTCGCGGCTCGCCGCCAGCAGCCGGTCCGCGCCTTCGCTCAGCAGCACCTCGGCCAGCCGCCGGCCCAACGCCTCGGCCTCCGCCGCCGGCGCCACCGCCTCGCGCCGCAACACCG
>DHNJ01000256.1:0-6414 GCA_002409445.1 Armatimonadetes bacterium UBA5419
ACCGGCACCGGCAAGACCGCCGCGTTCGGCCTGCCGCTGCTGCAGCACCTGGCCACCTCGGCGCAGGAAGTGCGCAGCGGCCCGCGCCGGCCGCGCGCGCCAGCGGATCGAGCCCGACGATCAAGTGCAGGCCCTCGCGCGCGGCGGCGGTGGCCAGGGTCCGCGCCGCCGGCTCGTTGACCGTCGGGTCGAGGTCGAGGTACAGGGTGTTGAACCCGGCTTGCCGGTAGGCCGGCAGCTGGCCGGGGCTCTGCAGGCCGAAAGCCCAGGTCAGTAGCGTCGGCCGGCCGTCGAGCCAGAAGCGTGCGCCGTCCAGCATCGGCGCCGGCCGGGCCTCGCCCGCGGGCGGGAAGACGAACTCGCCTTGGGGCGCCGCGCCCTGCTCGGCTTGGGCCCAGAGCGCGGCGCTGAGGGCCAGCCCGAAGCTGAGGAGGACGAGGCTGCGGCGAATTGACACGGTCATAGGGCTCGGCTACCGTGACGATTCTACCAGAGCGGAGAAGGTGCGGACATGGCGGAGCAGGGTCGTGAGCGTCACCGGCGGCCGCCGCTAGTCCTGGCCTTCATGATCGCCGCGGCGATCGCCGACGGCACCGGCATCGCCAACTACCTCACCGTCGTCCTCTGGCTGAAGGACCAGGGCACCGCCCTCGAGGCCCTCGGCGCGCTCGCCGCGCTCTCAACAATGGTCTACACGGCGACCGTGGGGCCCATCGGCAACCTCGCCGAACAGCTGGGCATCCGCCGGCTGGCCAGCCTCGGCGCGTTCCTCATGGCGGTCTCCAACCTGCTGATGTTCTTCGGCAGCAGCCGCGCCCTGCTCATCGCCGGGCTGGCCTTCAAAGGCCTGGGGTCGGCCTTCTTCTGGCCCTCGCTGACCAGCTGGCTGGGCCGCGGCGCGCCGCCGCATGTGCTGCCGCGGCGGGTCGCCGCGTACAACCTGGGTTGGTGCGGCGGACAGCTGTTCGGCCTGGCCAGCGCCGGCTGGCTCTTCGACACCATCGGCGGTCTGCCCTCGTTCGCCGTCTACGGCATCTTTTCGCTCGTGCTCGCTGGCGGAGTCTGGCTGCTCCCGCTACCCGCGGCGGTCTCCGCCTCCTCCGGCGAACAAAACCTCAAGCCAAGCACCCGCAACGAGCGCCTGGCCGCCTGGATCGCCAACTACGCCGCCTACTCCGCACTATTCTTGGTGCGGCCGCTGTTCGCCCCGCAAACCATGGAGCAGCTCGGGCTCAGCGCGACCCTGGCCGGCTGGGCCAACGCCGCGGTGGCCATGGTCCAGGTTAGCGTCTTCGCCTGGCTCGGTCTGCGCCGGCCGCACCTAGCACGCGGCCGAATGCTCGTGCCGGCGCTGTTGGTCGGGCTGGTTGCGCTGCTGGTCGCCGGGCTGGTTGGCGGGTGGTGGCTGTTCCTGCTGCTGCCGGCGGTCGGCTTCATGGCCGGCGCGACCAACTCGACCAGCCTCTACCACAGCGTCAGCGGCCAGAAGAACGCCGCGCGCGGCAGCGGGCTGCACGAGACGGTGCTCGGCTCGGCGATGATCGTCGCGCCGATTCTGGGCGGTTGGCTGGCCCAGCACATCAGCTACGACATCGCCTGGTTGTATGGGGCGCTGGTGGCTATGGGCGCACTGCTGGCTGTGCTAGGCTTGCGCCGAGCCGCGCGTGGGCGGCCAGCAAAGGTGTAGTCATGTCGCAGTATCTGGAAGATTTGTTTGGTCTCGAGGGTCAGGTCGCCGTGGTCACCGGGGCGACAGGTGTGCTCTGCGGGCACATGGCCCAGGGCCTGGCCGAGGCGGGCGCGACCGTGGTCGTCGTCGGCCGCGACCCCGTGCGCGGCGCGGCGCGCGTCGCGGCGATCGAGGAGGCCGGCGGCAAGGCGCTGTTCAACGCCGCCGAGGCGACCTCGCGCGCCGACCTCGAGCGCGTCCTGGCGCAGACCGTCGAGGCCTTCGGCCGCGTGGATATCTTGGTCAACGGCGCCGGCATGAACCGCGCCACGCCGTTCCTCGAGATCAGCGTCGAGGAGTGGAACCAGATCCTCGCGGTCAACCTGACCAGCGCGATGGAGGCCTGCCAGGTCTTCGGCCAATACTTCATCGCCGAGGGCATCCCCGGCTCGATCATCAACCTCGGCTCGATGAGCGGCATCACCGCGCTGAGCCGCGTCTTCACCTACTCGGTGAGCAAGGCCGGCCTGCACAACCTGACCCAGAACCTCGCGCGCGAATGGGCGCCGCACGGCATCCGGGTCAACGCGCTGGCGCCGGGCTTCTTCCCCGCCGAGCAGAACCGCGCCATCCTCACCGAGGACCGCGTCCGCAGCATCTTCGCGCATACGCCGATGGGCCGCTTCGGCGAGGCCGACGAGCTGGTGGGAGCGACTCTCCTGCTCGCCTCGCGCCGTGCGGGCAGCTTCCTGACCGGTGTCATCCTACCGGTCGATGGTGGCTATGCAGCGATGACCATCTAGGGTGTCGCCTCCGCCGGCGCCAGCGTCACGCGCCGGACGACCAGCTCGCCGCCAAAGTTGACGAAGCGCAGGTCCGAGTCGTTGTTCTGCCGGTGATCGAAGACGGCCGCCGGCAGGGCGATCGTCGCTGTCCGCCACTCGCCGCTGTTGGTCATCGTCGGGCCAGGCACCTCGGCGTAGGCGGCGTCGCGCGCGTCGTAGTGGATCGCCCAGCGGCCGGTCAGGTCGCGGTACTCGACGGTCAGCGTCAGCGGCCCGGTCGGCCGCGGCCAGCGATCGGTCGTGCGGAAGTAAAGGTACTGCGTCTGGCCCTCGGGCGCCCGCTGGCGCAGCGCGATCTGCCGGTCGACGCTGACCCGCTCGTACGGCCCGTCGGCCACCGGTCGCACCTCCAGCCCGTTCGACGGCCAGCTGATCTCGGGGAACGGCCACGGCACGAGGACGTGCTTGGCCTTGTTCTGCTCGTACCGCTTGACCAGCGCCAGCAGCGTGTACGGGTCGACCACGCGGACCCGCGCATCGTGGCGGGCATTGATCAGCGCCTCGACGAACTCGTTATGCCAGCCCGGGTCCTTGAGGATCGTGCGGTAGACCGCGAAGTCCCAGCCCTCGGGCCGCAAGCTCGGCGCGATCGCCGCCGCCGCGTCGGCGGGTGGACCGTCGAGGTCGGCGCGCATGCGGACGAACGGCATCTTGCCGAAGACGCCCGAGCGCTCGACCTTCTGCGGCACGATGCCGTCCGGCGCGAACCGCTCATAGGCGCGGAAGCCGTCGGCATCGAGCCCGCGTGCGTAGCCATCGATGACGAAGCCGACCAGGCTCAGGTCCCAGCGCGGCAGGTAGCGCTGGTTGTGCGCGACCCAGGCGTCGAGGCCGGAGGGCAGGCCACTGTACGGCCGCGGCTCCTGCAGGTTGCCCGGGTTCAGGTAGCCCGCGCCGCTGTCACCGGTCGTAAACCAGTCGAGCGGTGAGGCCGACAGCCGCGCGTAGTGCAGGGCCGGGGCCATGCGGTCGGCGAGGTTCGGGTTGATCGCCCAGCCCAGCGGTACCTTGCCCCGGTCCGGGTGGTCCCAGCGGGCGGGGAACATCTGGTAGAGCCATGCCGCCGAGTCGTAGTCGCCGACATAGAAACTGACGTAGTTGCCCTCGGCAACGACCCCGTTCTCATCCAGCAGCCCGCGCGCCCGCAGCTGCCGGTCGTCCGGCTTGGGCGGCTGGGGGTAGTGGTCGAGCAGCGGGAAATGCTGGTAGCAGGAGGCGTTGACCAGCGTGCACGGGCCGAGTGCGTCGGCGTCCATGTACGCGTTATAGGCTGACAGGATCTCCGCGTAATGCCACTCGGTCGGCACGGGCGGGTGGCCACCACCGGCCGGTCCCCAGTCGGTGTATTTGAAGGCCCACGGCACGAACCCGCCGACATGGATCATCTGCCCGCCATTCTGTTCGTAGGCGGTGCGCAGGATCTCGTTCATCGTCGCGTGGTCGGCGCCGATGGTCTGCTCGGGGTCGTCGATCGGCGCTTCGTCGTTCCACGGCAGCAGGTCGAAGAACAGCGCGCCGCGGGCGATGAAGAAGTCGTGGTTTGGCAGCGTCGCGGCCTGGTTGCTCGCGCCCTGCGCCGTCAACCAGTACTGATCGAGGTAGTAGGCCAGCACCGTCGGGTTGGTCTTGCCCGGCGCCAGGTAGTTGTCGATCAGCCAGCGGTAGGCCTCGGTCTTCGTGCTCGCCACCCCGCGCAGGTCACGGCCGACGGGGATCCGCCCGCTAGCGACCAGCCGCGTGTACAAGCTGTCCGGAGCCGGGTTATAGCGGATCGGCAGCAGCCGCTCGGCCCCGGCGACCGTGCTCGCTAGATTCGAGCTGGCCAGCAGGTCCGGGTCGTAGACCACCGCGCCCGCGTAGTAGTCGGCATAGCGCGCTAGCAGTGCGTCGAGGTCGCTCTCCTCGACCACCTCGCGGCCCGCCAGCCACTGCTCCGGCGCCCGCAGCTTGTCCCACCAGTAGTCGTCCCAGGCCTGGTAGGCCCGCAGCCAGAGCTGCGCGGACTCGCGGTTGACCAGGCCCTGCAGCCCGGCGAGCAGGTGGAACTCCTCCCAGAAACGGACCCGGTTGGCCGGGTCGTTCAGGTCGATGTTGAACAGCTCGGTCGCCTCGTAGCGTACGAGCACCCCGTCGGCCGGCGCGCAGACACTCAGCAGCAGGGGCAGGGCCAGGCTCACCATACTCGTCCTCCGCGGGGCATCCGCACTGCGCAAACTACCCGGCGCTTACCGCACCCATTCAACCAGGCCGGTGTTCACGTCGTACAGCGCGCCGGCCAGGCGCACCTGGGCGCCGCGGATGCGCTGGCCGATGATGGTGTCGCCCGTCGACAGCTCGCCCATGGTCAGGTGCAGGTGGGCGGCAATCGCGTTGGTCACCTGGTCGCCCGGCTGGTTCTGGGCCAGGCGCACCGCGGGCATCAGCTTGGCGTAGAGCGGCGCCAGCACGCCCTGATCGGCGGGCGCGGTGTTGGCATTGTCGATCGCGTCACGCAGGCTGCCGCACCCAGTGTGGCCGAGGACGATGATCAACGGCACATTGAGCTTCTCGACGCCGTAGGCGATGCTCGCCGTGGCGATGGGGTCCAGCGCATGGCCAACGGTGCGGACGACGAACAGGTCGCCCAGGCCGACATCGAAGACGATCTCGGGCGGGACGCGCGAGTCGGAGCAGGCGAGCACGATCGCGCGCGGGTCCTGCCCGTGGGCCAGCGCGGCGCGGCGCCGACGCGACTGGTCCGGGTGCTTGGCGTGGCCGGCGGCGAAGCGCTGGTTGCCCTCGTCCAGGGCGTTCAGCGTGGCCGAGACCGTCGTCGCCGGCCGCGACCCGATCCGCACCAGGCCGATGGCTATCAACAGCATCACCAAGGCCAGACCGACGGCGATTGCCAGGGTCTGCTTCGAGGGCTGTCGAGAGGTATCGGGGGTCTGCTGTTCCACGCTGCGCTCCTGCCTCCGGCACCCGCGGCCGGGGATTGCTCTAGGCTAAACTATGAGCCGGGACCGTCAAGCCATGACTGCCACACCTGCCGTGCAAGCCGCGTGGGCCGACCAAACCGCCCGCGCCGCCCGCATCCGGCATGACCCGCTACCCCTCGCGGGACTGCGGTACGTCGCCGGTGCCGATACCTCTTCGCGCCGCGGGCTGCATATCCTGCACGCCGCGATCACCGTCGTCCGCCTGCCCGACCTCGCGCTGGTCGAGGTCGTCACCCTGACCCAACCGGCGACCTGGCCCTACATCCCCGGCCTGCTGAGCTATCGCGAGGCGCCCGTGCTGCTGGCCGCCTTTGCCCAGCTGAAGCACCGGCCCGACGCGCTGATCGTCGACGGCCACGGCCTCTGCCACCCGCGCCGCTTTGGGCTGGCCTGCCACCTCGGCCTGGCGCTCGACCTGCCGGCGATCGGCTGCGCCAAACGGCCCTTCGGCGCGACCTACGCCGAGCCTGGGCCCGCGCCCGGCGACCGCGCGCCGTTGTTGCTCGACGAAGCGCCGGTCGGCCTCGCCCTGCGCACCCGCCGCGGCAGCGCGCCGGTCTTCGTCTCAGTCGGCCACCGCGCCGCATTGGACGACGCGGCCGCGCTCGTGCTAGCGTGTGCCGGAGGCTACCGGCTGCCCGCGCCCACGCGGCTGGCCCACGTCGAGGCCAACGCCCAGCGCCGGGCCTGGGCCGCCGAGCAGGCCGCCCTGGGCGACGCCGCGGTGCGACCGGCGCCGCTCGCCTGGCCGATAGAACCGGGAGACGACCGATGGCCGAATCCGACCTGCTGAGCACCCTCGCCCCGCGCTGGGCCGACTATCTGGCCGCGCACAACGAGTACTGGACCGCCGCGCAGATCGCCCTCTCCCAGATCCCCGCGCCGCCCTGGGGCGAGACGGCGCGCGCCGACGCGCTGGCCG
>DHNJ01000256.1:6605-6765 GCA_002409445.1 Armatimonadetes bacterium UBA5419
GCGCGCGCCGACGCGCTGGCCGCGCGCTTCGCCCAGCTCGGCGTCGAGGCGCTCGAACGCAGTCCCGTGGGCAACGTCATCGGCCGCCTCGGCCCGACCCGCCCGGGCCCGCGGCTGGTCGTCGCCGCGCACCTCGACACCGTCTTCCCCGCCGAGACCG
>DHNJ01000030.1:0-160 GCA_002409445.1 Armatimonadetes bacterium UBA5419
CTGCTGGCCGAGGCCGGCACGGGCACCGGCAAGTCGCTGGCCTACCTGCTGCCCGCCGCGCAGTTCGCCCTGCAGAACCAGACCCCGGTGGTCATCAGCACCGCCACCCGCAACCTCCAGGACCAGCTGCTGGACCAGGACCTGCCGCGCGTCGAGCAGG
>DHNJ01000030.1:318-650 GCA_002409445.1 Armatimonadetes bacterium UBA5419
CGTCGAGCAGGCGCTGGGCCGCCGGGTCGACGCGGTGCGGGTCAAGGGGCGGAGCAACTACCTCTGTGTCGAGAAGCTGCTGGACGAGTACATCGACGCCGGGCTGCTGCCGCTCGACGACACCGTGCCGGCGCTGACGTACCTGTTGAGCTGGGCGGCGGCGACCGAGACGGGCGACCTGGACGAGATCAGCGGCTACGCCAGCGCCCGCTGGCCCGAGCTGACGCCGCTCAGCCGCAAGGTCGCCAGCGACAGCGACGCCTGCACCGCGACCGGCCGCCGCGGCCACCCCTGCTTCGCGACCGTCGCCCGCCGCCGCGCGTTCGAGGCCG
>DHNJ01000030.1:808-6267 GCA_002409445.1 Armatimonadetes bacterium UBA5419
CCGCCGCCGCGCGTTCGAGGCCGATCTGCTGATCGTCAACCACGCGCTGACCCTGACCAACACCCTGGTGCCGGTCCTGCCGGCCTTCGAGTACGCGGTTTTCGACGAGGCGCACAACCTCGAGGACGTCGCCACGGACACCTTCGGCCTCGATCTCGAACGGCGCGCACTGCAGTCGGCCGCGCGCGAGGCCGGCCTGGGCGGTGACCAGCGCAGCTGGCTGGCGCGGCTGCGCAAGGCGTTGGGCGAGCAGAGCGAGGAGGCCATCGCGCCGGTGCAGGCGGCGCTGTTGGTGCTGACCGGCGCGGCGCAAAAGGTGATCGAGGCGATCGACGATCTGGGCCTGCACGTCGTCGAGCTGGCCACGCGCCCGCCCGACGCGGGCCCCGGCCCGCGCCGGCGACCGGACGCGCCGTCGGCGCACCGGCGGCTGCAGGGCGAGGTCTGGTCGCAGCCCTGGGCCGCCGGCGCCCACGCCGCGCTGGGCCAGCTGCAGACGCGCGCGACCGAGCTGCAGGCGGCACTCGGCGGCGTGCTGCTGGCGCTGCAGGGGGTCCGCGCAAACGGCGTGCTGCTCAGCGCCGAGGCGGGCGAGAACGCGGAGCTGCGCTGCCAGGCGCTGCAGAGCGACTGGGCCGGCCTGGCCGCGGCGATGGGCACGATCATGGCCCTGGACAATGAGCGGTTCGTCTACTGGGCCCAAGCCTCGCAACGGCGCGACATCTGGTACTGGCGGCTGCGCGCCGCGCCGATCGAGCCGAGCCTCGAGCTGGAGGAGCGGCTCTGGAGCAAGCTGGCCGCGGCCGTGTTGACCTCGGCCACGCTGACCGTCGACGGCAACTTTGATTTCAACGCGCGACGCCTGGGCCTGCGTCTGCCCAGCACGGAGCCGCGCTACGCCGAGCTGGAGCTGCCCTCGCCCTTCAACTATCGCGACGCGCTGCTGTTCTGCGTGCCGACCAACATCGGCCACCCGCGCGACGACGACTTCGGCCGCCAGGTCTCCGCCGGCCTGCGCGAACTGGTGCTCCAGCTGCGCGGCCGCACGCTGGCCCTGTTTACCTCGCGCAAGATGCTGCTCGAGACCTACGAACGGGTCTACGGCCCGCTGCAGGCCGCCGGGGTCGAGGTCCTCTGCCAGGGCCTGAGCGGCACGCGGCACCAGCTGGCCGCGCGCTTCCGCCGCACCGAGCGGGCGCTGCTGATGGGCGCGCGGAGCTTCTGGGAGGGGCTCGACGTGCCGGGCGAGGCGCTCAGCTGCGTGGTCATCGACCGCCTGCCCTTCCGTCCGCCCGACGACCCGGTGCAGGCGGCGCGCTGCGAGCAGGTCAAGACGCAGGGCGGCAGCGACTGGGCCCAGTACACGCTGCCGCAGACGATCCTGGCCTTCAAACAGGGCCTCGGCCGGCTGATTCGCACCGACCTTGACCGCGGTGCGGTGGTCTGTTTCGATCGACGATTGATTGACAGCAACTACGGCCGGGCCTTCCTACGCAGCCTGCCGGGTTATACTTCTGTGATCGACGGCTGGGACGAGATTCGTCTCCAGATCGGCGATTGGCTAGCCCGACCACCCGCCGACGCTTCGGGGGCCCGGAGAGCACCGTGAGACATCTCAGCGCACTGTGGCGACGACTCCTAGCGACCAGCCTGCTGCTGCTGGGCGGCAGCCTGGCCACCCCCGCCAGCGCACAGCCCCTGGGCGACCGCGCACTCGCTCTCGACCGGATGACCTTCTCCCTGGCCTTCGACCAGACCAACCTGTACATCGCCTTCGATATGCAGGACATCAACCTGACCAGCCCCACAACCCGCGCCGGCGACCCGGTCCAGGGCGATGCCGTGGCCGTCTTTTTCGACCGCATGCCCAACCGCCCCTTCGAGGAGCGCAAGAGCATCTACGGGCACGCGCTGCGCATCGACGTCTCGGCCTCGGGCGGCATCTACTACGGCATCGGCGGCAACGAGAAGAACCCCACCTGGCTCGCGCTCGAGCCGTTGCTCGAGCACAAAATCCAATTGCACGGCACGCTGAACGACCCCAGCGACGTTGACGCCGGCTGGTCGGCCGAGTTGGCCATCCCCTGGCAGCGGGTCGGCCGTAACGGGCCGCCGCTGGATGAGGAGTGGTCCTACAACGTGACCCGCATCCTCCGCGGCGACGCCGACGCGCGCTACTCGCACAGCCCCGACGCCGTCGACGACATGAACCCCAGCACCTGGCAACCGCTCATCTTCCGCGCCGGGCTGCCCGGCTTCGAGGCCGGCGGCAAATACCTCGTCTTCGCCACCTCGCCGCAGAACCCCGTGGTCGTCGACGGCGCGATCACCGACGGTGAGTGGCCGCTGGCCCAACGCATCGTGATGAACCCCAGCGCCAACCGCCTGCGGCCGCTGCCGCCGCTGGCCAGCGAGGCCATCCCGACGGCCCAGCGCCCCCTGCCGCCGGGCAGCACCTTCCGCCCCCGCCCACTGACCCCGCGCGCCCCGCGCGGCGCCTACCAGGGCGATAGCCTGATCCTGGCCAACTACCGGCTCGACCTCCTACCCACGCCCGGCGCCCCGCTCTGGGATCGCCATGGCGCGACCCTGCTCGCCGCGCACCCGCTCGGCGGCCTGACTCCCGATACCGCCGCCAGCCGCGTCGGCGCGCATACCGACGCGCTGAGCCGGGCCGGCGCGGCGGGGCTCGATGTGCTGCTGGTGCGCTGGCCCGTGGCCCGCGCCGCGCGCGACGAATGGGGCCTCGAGGCGCTGCGCTCGCTCGTCCTGGCCGCGACCAGCCTCTCGCACACCGGCCGCGACGTACCGCTGCTGGCCCCGCGGCTGGACCTGAGCGCCGGCCCCGGCCTACAGGCCGACCTCGACCTAACCCAGCAGGCGCAGTCCGAGCTGGTCTACGGCGCGCTGTTCGACTTCTGCCAGCTGGTCCCGCCGCAGTTCCGCGCCCAGCTGACCGACGGCCCGCGCGGCGTGGTCCTCGTCGACTTGGGCGACGCGCCGGACCCGGTGCGGCTCAGCCCCGACTTCCTGCGCTACCTCGAGCAGCGCTGCCTGGGCGACTTCGGCCTCGATATCCTCTGGCTCGGCTCGGCCCTCTGGGCCCGCCGCGGTCTGCCGCTCGACGCCGTGCGGACCATCGACGGCGGCGCCCCGGTCTACACCAACGGCGCTGAACGCGTGACGATTGGCGTGCTGCGCCCCGGCCTCGACGAGAGCCGGACCGGTGGCCAGGTGGTCACCCGCCGTGGCTTCGAGGAGCTGAGCCACTCGTTTGACGCGATCCTCGCCGCCGAACCCGACTGGCTGCTGCTCGATAGCTGGAACGACCTGCGCCGCGGGACCGAGGTCATGGTCACCCGCGAGCGCGGTGCCGACTACGAGCGGCGCGCCGCGATCCTCGCCGCACAGTTCGTCAACCACCGCGAGGCCCCGGTCGTGGCCCGCGTGCGCCGGCTCGAAGCGCCCAACCGCGTCGTCGCCGGCGGCCCGCTGCGGGTCGCCGCGCGCGTGGTCAACGCCGGCCTGCGCCCCTGGGACGCGAGCACCGGCGTGCGCATCGCCGCCACCTGGTACGGTGAGGGCCCGCGCCCGCTGCTCGACGACAACGGCCAGCCCGTGCTCGACCGGACCACCGGCCAGCCGATGATGGCCGACCCGCCGGCCAACGACCAGCGCTACACCAGTGGCCCGCTCAGCGCGGCCAGCGGCGCGGTCAGCCTGGCCGAGATCCAGCTCAACGCGGTCGACACCGCGGGTGAGCCGCTGGCCCCCGGCCGCTACCGCCTGCGCTTCAGCATCATCGGCGGCACGACCACCCGCAACGAACCCGTCCTCGGCGAAGACGGCGAGCCGCAGACCGACCGCCGCGGCCGCCCCGTGACCCGCGAGGTCCAGGTGCCGACGGTCATCGCGACCCAGGGCGGTGGCACCCTCGACCTGCCGATCGAGGTCCTCGCCCCCGAGGCCGCACCGGCCTACGCCGCGACCGTCCTCTCCGCCGACCTGCCCAGCCGCCTCGAAACCGGCCGGCTCTACCCGCTGACCGTGACCCTGCGCAACGACGGCGCCCAGCCCTGGCCCGAGGGCACCACCCTCGGCGTGCGCTACGAGCAGGTCGAGCGCATCCGCCCGAACGTCGCCCCCAGCCGCCCGCGCGTGCTGACCCCGTGGCAGTCCGCCGGTGACCTGCCCGGCCCGACCGCACCGGGCGCCTCGGCCTCGATCCGCGGCAAGCTGCCGACCGGCGACGCCGAGGGCGAGCCGCTGCCCGTCGACCACGACCCCGGCCTGCTGACCCGCATCCACCTGGCCCTGCTCGACCCCTCCGGCCAGCCCCTGCCCGCCACGCTGCCCTGGTTCCAGGCCGTGCAGATCCTCGACCGCGACTGGGGCTCGGGCCTGGTCAACCTGGCCCTCGCCGACCAGCTGATCGCCGGCAGCGAGGCGACCGCCTCGGTGCGCATGCTCAACACCGCCTTCGAGAGCTGGGAAGAGGGCACCGCCGAGCTGGTCTGGAGCTGGTACCGCCTCGATGGCGCGCCCTACGAGCTGGCCGCCGGCCGCCTGCCGCTGGCCTTCGCGCTGCACTCGGGCCAGGCTGTCGACCAGTCGTTCACCGTGCAGGCGCCGGTCTATTCCGGGCCGCTCGAGCTGGTCGTCGAGGTCGTCCATGGCGGCCGCGTGCATAGCAGCGCGCAGCCCAGCACCTACCTCTCCGAGGTCGCCCGGCGCGTCGTCGACATCGCCGGCGGGCCGATCGTGCCGCTCAACCTCGAGGGTTCGCTGAACCTCGCTGGCGCGGCGCCCGAGACCGGCGACCTGACCGGCCTCGGCTTCGATGGGCGCGGCCGCTACCTGCCCGCCGAACTGCTGCCGCCGGTCATCGACGGCACCGCCGACCGGCTCTACCCGACCGCCTGGCTGGCCGCCTTCGACGAGCCCAGCGCCTGGCCGCAGGTGACCTTCGCCTACCCGCCCCAGGCCAGCCGCGACGGCACCGGCCTGCGCGGCATCCTGCAGCCGACGGGCCAGGTCGTGACCACGCCCGTCGGCCGCTACCGCCGCGCGCACCTGCTCGCCGCGGCCATCGATGGCGACCAGCAGCTCGAGCTCAGCGCGCTCGACTCGGGCGGCGGCCTGACCCGCCTGCCCGCGATCACCGTGCCCCGCTGGGACGCGCCGCCGCCCGCGGGGGTCGGCGTCGGCATCCGGCTGCCCTACCGCCTGACGGTCTATGGCGCCGAGCCGCTGCCGGCCTGGCTGCACCACATCAGCCTGCCGCTCGACCCCGAGCTGCCGCTGGCCGGGCTCGTCCTGGCCGCGCAGGAGAAGGTCCGCGTGCTGGCGATCAGCCTCGAACCCGTCGAGCGCGAGACACCGCCGACGCTGGCTGCGGGCGAGGCGCCGCCGCGCCCGCTGGGCCCCGCCGGGCCGTGACCCCGCTCGCCGCGCGCCAA
>DHNJ01000193.1 GCA_002409445.1 Armatimonadetes bacterium UBA5419
GGCGAGGTCGACTCGACCCTGACCGCCGCCGCGCAACGCGTCGGCACGCGACTGGCCGTCGACCTGGACCGCCTGGGCACCAGGCTACAGCGCGCCCACCGCCGCCAGGCGGACATCGACCGCCGCCGACTGGCCGCCGCGCAGGCCTGGCTAGCTCCGGGCGGCCGGCCACAGGAGCGGGTCCTCGGCCTGCTGCCGTTCCTCGCGCTGTCTGGGCCGGCGCTGGTCGAGCGGGTCCAGGCCGCGGTCGAGGCGACGCCGTGGGACGTACACGGGGTGCTGGGGTTGTTCGATGAGTGAACTGTTGGGTGGGCCCATCGCGGTCATCGGCGCCGGCTCGTGGGGCACGGGCCTGGCCTGGCTGCTGAGCCACCACGGCCCGGCGGTGCGGCTCTGGTGCCGCCGGCCCGAGCTGGCCGCCGAGATCGGCCGCAGCGCGCGCAACCAGGTCTACCTGCCGAGCGCTGTGCTGCCGCGCTGGGTGACGCCGACCGCCGACCTGGCCGAGGCCTGCGCGGGCGCCGCGATGGTCGTCGTCGCCGTGCCGTCGGTTGGCATGGCCGCGGTCGCCGCGCAATTGGCCCAGGTCGTCGCGCCGGGCACACCGGTCATCTCGGCGACCAAGGGCCTCGACCACACGACCGCCCAGCGGATGACCGTCACGCTCGCGGCCGCGCTCGGCCCCGAGCAGCCGGTCGCCGCGTTGTCCGGCCCGAACCTGGCCGATGAGGTCGTCGCGGGTAAGCCGGCGGTGGCCGTGGTCGCGCACGGGGATTGCGCGCTGCGCCGCGCGCTGCAGGCGGCGCTCAGCCGCCCGCTGTTCCGCGTCTACACCAACCCGGACGTCGCCGGCGTCGAGCTGGGCGGCGCGCTGAAGAATCCGTTGGCGATCGCTGCGGGTATCGTCGACGGGCTGGGGCTGGGCGACAATACCAAGGCGGCGCTGATGACCCGCGGCATCCATGAGGTGGCGCGGTTGGGCGTAGCGCTGGGCGCCGACGAGCG
Organism: Armatimonadetes bacterium UBA5419; assembly: GCA_002409445.1. Classification (GTDB taxonomy): domain Bacteria; phylum Armatimonadota; class UBA10988; order UBA10988; family UBA10988; genus UBA10988. Next base: position 1,006 of record DHNJ01000193.1, read on the forward strand.
GACGTTCGCCGGGCTGTGTGGGTTCGGCGACCTGCTGGCCACCTGCCATAGCCGCCACAGCCGCAACCGCAGCCTGGGCGAGCGCCTGGGCCGGGGCGAGTCGGTCACGGCGATCCAGGCCTCGAGCCCGGAGGTGGTCGAAGGGGTGCCGACAACGAAAACCGCGTTGCGGCTAGCGCGGGAACAGGGCGTCGAAATGCCCATCCTCACGCAGCTGCACGCGGTGATCTTCGAGGGTCTGCCGATCCGCGCCGGGGTCAGCGCGCTGCTGGCCCGCGACTCGATCGAAGAGTACTAGGAGTCCGGCTTGCCGGACCCGCTGTTAGCTGGACTTGCTGCCCTTGCCGCGGCTGGCGGCAATCGCCTCTTGACGGTTGAGCCGCTCGGTCTTCTTGCGGCGCCGGCGGCGGCGGGCGATCTCGCGCTTGCGTTCACTTCGAGCCATGCAATGCACCTCTATTCGGTGGTCTAGTGTACTCCAGCGCGCGTTAACGGCAAGCTACGCAGCGGGTTCACGCCGCATCTTGCTGTCGTACGGCTCACCCGCGGCGGTCAGCAGCAGCGGTCGCTTCTTCTCGCGCACGGTCTCTTCGGCGACGATACAGCGCTCGACGGATTGCAGCGAGGGCACCTCGAACATCACGTCCAGCATGATCTCCTCGATGATCGTGCGCAGCGCGCGCGCGCCGGTCGAGCGGCGCATGGCCTCATCGGCGATCGCCTCGAGCGCGAGCGGCTCGAACTCGAGCTGCACGCCGTCGGCCTCGAGCATCTTCTGCTGCTGCTTGATCACCGCGTTGCGCGGCTCGGTGAGGATGCGCATCAGCGCGTCGCGGCCGAGCGGCTCGAGTGTGGCGACCACTGGCAGGCGGCCAATGAACTCGGGGATGAGGCCGAACTTGAGTAGGTCCTCGGGCATCACCTGGCGCAGCAGGACACCCTCGTCCTCGTGCTTGGTGTCGCGCTGAGGGGCGCGGAAGCCCATCGACTGGGACGAGACACGGTGCTCGATAATCCGCCCCAGGCCCTCGAACGCGCCGCCGCAGATGAACAGGATGTCGGTCGTATCGAGCGGCACGAACTCCTGCTGCGGGTGCCGCCGGCCGCCCTGGGGCGGGACGTTGGCGATGGTCCCTTCGAGAATCTTGAGCAGCGCCTGCTGCACGCCTTCGCCCGAGACGTCGCGGGTGATCGACGGGTTATCCGACTTGCGGCTGACCTTGTCGATCTCGTCGATGTAGACGATGCCCCGCTGCGCACGCTCGACGTCGCCGTCGGCGGCCTGCAGCAGCTTCAGCAGGATATTCTCGACATCATCGCCGACGTAGCCGGCCTCGGTCACCGTCGTCGCGTCGGCGATGGTGAACGGCACATCGAGGATCTTGGCCATGGTCTGGGCCAGCAGGGTCTTGCCCGAGCCGGTCGGCCCGAGCAGCAAGATGTTGCTCTTCTGCAGCTCGACGTCGTCGACCTGGCTACCCAGGCGGATCCGCTTGTAGTGGTTGTAAACCGCGACCGACAAGACACGCTTGGCGTGCTCCTGGCCGATGACGTAGTCACAAAGGATCTGGTAGATCTCGCGCGGCTTGGGCAGATAGTCGATCGGCAACTGCACCTGATCGGCCGCACCATGGACATCGCTGATGATGTGGTTGCAGAGATCGATGCACTCGTTGCAGATGTAGACATTCGGCCCGGCGATCAGCTTACGGACCTGGCCGCGCGGCTTGCTGCAGAATGAGCAGCGCAGTTCCCTCGACTCCTCGTTGCGTGGCATGGTGACCTCAGATATAGGTGGCTTCGGCGCCGCCTAACATAACCATCTGAACACCCGCGGCGCGTCCGGTTGCGTCGGGGGCGGACTCGGAAGCCGCACCCCGTGGCGTTTACTCTTCGCCCATGACCTCGTCGATCAGCCCATAGGCGCGCGCCTCGGCGGAGGTCATGAAGTAATCGCGCTCCGTATCCCGTTCGATCTTCTCCAGTGGTGCGCCGGTGTGCTTGGCGTACAGCCGGTTCAGATCGCCCTTGAGCCGCAGGATCTCCTCGGCCTGGATCTGGATGTCCGTCGCCTGGCCGTAGAACCCGCCGGTCGGCTGGTGGATCATGATCCGCGAGTGCGGCAGCGCGGAGCGCTTGCCCGGCGCGCCCGCGGCGAGCAGGAAGCTGCCCATGCTGGCCGCCAAGCCCACGCAGATCGTCGCCACGTCGGGCTTGATGTGCTGCATCGTGTCGTAGATCGCCAGGCCCGCGTAGATGCTACCGCCGGGACTGTTGATGTACATGTCGATGTCGCGGCTAGGATCTTCCTTGGCCAGGAACAGCAGCTGCGCGATGATGCTGTTGGCCACGAAATCGTCGATGCCCGTGCCCAGGAAGACGATGCGATCCTGCAGCAGGCGCGAGTAGATGTCGTAGGCCCGCTCGCCGCGCGGCGTCTGCTCGATGACCGTCGGGATCAGGTGCAGCGCCGGCTGGCTGCGCTCGTCGTTATTCATCGTCGTGCTCCTCGTCGTCCGCCGCCTCACCCCCGGCGTCCTCGGGGCCGTGATCATGGTCATGATCGTGGTCGTGGTCGTGGTCGTGTTCGTGGTCCTCCGGCGGATCGACCTCGGTGACCAGCGCGTGCTCATACAGCCACTCGGCCGTCTTGCGGTCGCGCGCCGCCTGGGCCACGCGGCCCAGCTGACCCTCTTCCTCCAGCCGGCGCATCAGCAGCCGCGGGTCAACGCGGTTGGCGTTGGCCAAGCCGCCCAGCTCGTTGGCGATGTCCTCGCGGTCAAGCTCGATCTTCTCAACCTCGGCCAACGCGCGGAGCACCACCTCGCGGTGCCGTTCGTACTCGACGCGCGCGCGGATGTTGTCTGACTCGAGGTCGACCAGCTCGTCAATCTGCTCGTCGCCCAGGCCGCGGCCGCGGAGGTCATCCTCGATCTGCTCGAGCTCCTCCATGAACGCCGCATCGATGTCGCTACGGGGGTAGTCGATCGTCGCAGCCTTGACCGCCGCCTCGACCGCCGCCTCCCGCGCGCGGAGCCGGTTCTGCTCGGTCTGGCGCGCCAACAGCGACTCGCGCATCGCCTCGACCGCCTCGTCCTGGCTGCCAAACGCGCCCACGCGCTGCAACCAAGCCTCGAACGGCTCGACAGTCGACAAGCGGATCAACTCCACCGCATACTCCGCGGTCTTGCCCGCGAGCTCCTCGATCTCGCTGTCTTCGGGATGCTCGAGCTCAAAGACTTTCTGCTCGCCGATCGACATGCCGACGATCTGGTCGTCGATGGAGGGGTTAATCTGGTTGTTGCCCAGATGCAGCGGTAGTGCCCGCTCCTCGTCGATGTCCTCGACCAACACGCCGTCGACGACCACGCGCAGGCTGAGATGCGCCACGTCACCCAGCTCGGCTTCCTCATGGTCGGCCTCGCTCAGCGCCGCGCCGCGCCGGTGCTGCGCCTGCAGCTGCTCTAGTGCCTCCTCGTCGGTCACCGTCGCGCGCCAGCGGTCGATCGGCAGGCCGGAGTACTCGCCCAGCGTGACCTGAGCGGTGCGCACCTTGGCGATCAGCGTCGCCTCGCTGCCGCGCTCGAAGGACTCGAGGTCCAGCTCGGGCTCGTCAAGAGTGACCAGTGTCGGCACTTCGGCCAACGCGTCGGGGTAGACCTGCTCCTTGAGCAAGTCCTGGGCGTACTCGGCGATCTGCTCGCGCCCGACGATGGTCTCGACCATCTTGGGCGGCACGCGGCCGGGCCGGAAGCCCGGGGCGTTGATGTGCCGGCGCAAGTCCTTGAGGGCGCGGGTGTAGATCTGGTCAATCTGCTCCGCGTCTACGGTGATCGTCAGGGTGGCCAGGCCGGCCTCGTCCCGCGTGTAACGAACGTCCACTCGCCTCTCCTTCACCATCCCCCGGCACCCACCGCACCGTTCGCGGTCAGTAGGGTCCAGCAGCAACTGCCGTCCCTGCCCAGGAGGTTTTCCTGGCGGTCGCCGCGGAGGGGTGTGATGATGGCTCGGCCAAGCCGGCGGACCAAAAATAAGCGGGAGACGGGGCTCGAACTCGCTACCTCCACCTTGGCAAGGCGGCGCTCTACCAAATGAGCTACTCCCGCAGATGGTGCCTCAGAGTGGAATCGAACCACCGACACAGGGATTTTCAGTCCCTT
>DHNJ01000051.1:0-2378 GCA_002409445.1 Armatimonadetes bacterium UBA5419
CGGGCTATCAGCCCACGCCACATAGGGCGGTCTGGGCGGCGGCGCGCGCACCTGGCCGCGCCGTCACCCCCGCAACCACCCCCCCAGCAACTCCCGCCCCCACTCGCTGGCGATGCTTTCGGGGTGGAATTGGACGCCTTCGATGGGGAGGTCGCGGTGGCGGAGGCCCATGATCTCGCCTTCGGCGGTCTCGGCGCTGATCTCCAGGCAGGCGGGGAGGGTCGCGCGGTCGACCAGTAGCGAGTGGTAGCGGACGGCGGTGAACGGGCTGGGCAGACCGGTGAAGAGGCCGCGGCCGTCGTGTTGGATGGGGGAGGTCTTGCCGTGCATCAGGCGCTCGGCGCGGACGATCTGGCCGCCGTAGGCCGCGGCGATGCTCTGGTGGCCCAGGCAGACGCCGAGGATCGGGATCTGCCCGGCGAACCGCAGCACCGCCTCGACCGAGACACCCGCCTCCGCCGGCGTACACGGACCCGGCGAGATGACCAGCCGCTCCGGCCGCAGCGCGGCCAGCTCGTCGAGGGTCAGCGCGTCGTTGCGCACGACCTCGACGCTCGCGCCCAGCTCGCCGAAGTACTGCACCAGGTTGTACGTGAAGCTGTCGTAGTTATCAATCACCAGGACCATTGCGCTACTCCAGGCCTTGCTCGGCCATCTCGAGCGCCCGGCGCAGGGCCAGGGCCTTGTTGCAGGTTTCGTCGTACTCGCGGTCGGGGTCGCTATCGGCGACGACCCCGCCGCCCGCCTGCCACCAGCAGCGCCCCTCGCGCAGGACCGCCGTGCGGATGGTGATGCAGCTGTCGAGCTGGCCGTTGTAGCTGAAGTAGCCGATCGCCCCGCCGTACGGCCCGCGGCGCGCGCCCTCCAGCTCGTCGATGATCTCCATCGCGCGGATCTTCGGCGCGCCGGTCACCGTGCCCGCCGGGAAGCAGGCGCGCAGCGCGTCGAACCCGTCCTGGCCGGCGGCCAGCTGCCCGGTCACGTTGCTGACCAGGTGCATCACGTGGCTGTAGCGCTCGACGACCAGCAGCTCGTCGGCCTCGACGCTGCCATACTCGCAGACCCGGCCCAGGTCGTTGCGGCCCAGGTCGACCAGCATGATGTGCTCGGCCAGCTCCTTCCCGTCGCCGCGCAGGTCGGCCTCGAGCGCGGCGTCCTCGGCCGCGTCGGCGCCGCGCTGCCGCGTGCCGGCGATCGGCCGTGTGCGCACCCGGCCGGCCTGCTCGGTGACCAGGATCTCCGGCGACGAGCCGCAGACGACCGTGCCGTCGAGCTGCAGGTAGAACATGTAGGGCGAGGGGTTGATGCTGCGCAGGGCGCGGTAGACGTCGAACGGGTCGGCGCTAGTCTCGGCGGCGAACCGCTGGCTCGGCACGACCTGGATGATGTCGCCCGCGCCGATGTACTCCTTGCACCGCTCGACCATCGCGCGGTAGCTCTCGCGAGTGTGGTTGCTGGTCACCTGCAGCGGCCCGCTCGGCGCCGGCAGCGCGGGCACCGGCGCCGGCCGCCGCAGCTTGGCGACGACCGCGGCGATCCGCGCGCAGGCCTCGTGGTAGGCCGCGTCCGGCCCCGCCTCGCCGACCCGCGCCAGCGCCAGCACCGTCGCCCGGTTGAGCACGCGGTCGAAACAGAGGCAGGTGTCGGTCAGCAGCAAGCAGGTCTCGGGCAGGCCGAGGTCGCTATCGGCGCCGTGGTCGGGCAACTCCTCGAAGAAGCGCACCAGATCGTACGACAGGTAGCCTACCGCGCCGCCGACGAACGGCGGCAGGTCGCCATGCGCGACGAACGTGTCGCGCGCCAGCAGGTCGCGCAGGACATCGAGCGGATCCTGTCCCGGCGCCAGCTCGCCCCGCTCGACCCCGCGCTCATCGGCGACCTCCCAGCGCTGCCCATGCGTCTGCAGCACGCGCTCGGGCCCGATCCCGACGAACGACCAGCGGCCGATATGCTCGCCGCCCTCGACGCTCTCGAGCAGCCAGGCGTAGCGTGTGTCGCGCAGCTTCAGGAATGCCGAGACCGGCGTGTCCAGGTCGGCGAGGATCGTCGTGCTGACAGGGATGAGATTGCCCTGGCGAGCCAGTGCGTGGAAGGTTTGACGGTCAGGTACCATGTGCGGGCTCCACTCCGGCGGGTGCCACGGGCTCGGGGGTCAACAAAAAACCACGGGAGCCCGACGGTCCCGTGGTCTGATTTGATTGCGCCAGCCATCTGCGCGGTTACCCCGGGACACACCTAGTCGGTGCGCCACCAGCGAGTCCCAGCGATCGACGTCCGCGTCATCATGCCGGGCAGTATGCGCCCGCGGACGGGGGTTGTCAAGATGGGGGCGGGGACGGCGCGGCACCGGCGATGAACGTAGCGCCGGCGCCCCCGCC
>DHNJ01000051.1:2583-2892 GCA_002409445.1 Armatimonadetes bacterium UBA5419
GCCCTCGCCTACGACATGCAGCGAACGAGGGCCGGGGACTGCTTGTGCCCACAGGGCCTGTCGCGGCGCGGACTAGCTGGGACCGCGGACATTCCTGTCCGCACGACACGTGCGAACCAAGTCCGCCTGCGCCCAACCCGACCCCGACCGCCATCGGCCCCTCATTGTACCGCCGCCGCTCCGGCGGCAACGCCGCTGCACATCGAAGGGACCGCCGGCGCCTCGACGGCATTCCGGGGTGTGCCGTTGCAAGTACGTTCCGGCTGGGCTGTCGGCCAGTGGCGTAGCCGAAGCGGCGGCGGTACAAAG
>DHNJ01000051.1:3104-4635 GCA_002409445.1 Armatimonadetes bacterium UBA5419
GCTGCGGCCGAGTCTAAGGTCGCGGGCTGGCAGCCCGCGCCACATGGGGGAATCGGGACGTCGCGGGCCTCCTGTGGCGGAGGTGTGCCGCACCCCTGCCGCCGAAGCGGCGGCGGTACATAGGTCTGCCCGCTACGGCATCACCCGCGCCGCGAAGCCCTCGGCGAGTGTGTACGGGGCGATCGTCTCTAGGTAGGCCGGGCCGAGCGGCTCCTCGCTCATCAGCCGCTCCGAAGGCAGCTGACCCTCCCGCGTGCGCACCGCTTCGGCGGCCTGCATGATCAGCGTGCTCTGCAGCGGGCCGCGGTCCGCGTCGAGCGCGCGCTGATCGATCGGCACGCCGGGCGCCTCGGCCGGCTGGGCCGGGTCGGCGGCGTCGAGCAGGATCGTCCGCTGCCAGTGCCGCCAGGTCTGTGGCGTGTCGTTCTGGGTCACGAAACTGATCTGCCGCACGGCCGCCGGCAGCCAGAGGTCCGGCGCGACCTGGACGAACGCGTCCGCGACGATGACTGTGCGGTGGTTGGTCGACCGGTTCGGCGCGCTCGAGACCGCGTCGACCACGCTCTTGACCACCAGCATGCCCAGGTCCGGCGCGACCCACAGGCGCTCGGTCCAGGTGTTCTCCGCCCCCGCGCCGCCCGCGTGCGCCCGGCTGCCCTCGATCACCTGGCACTCGCGGCCGCCAACCGTCTCGGTCCCGACGTACCGCACCGACAGCTCCCGCATCCGCGCCACGCGGTCGGAGGCGGGCTCGAGCGGCCCGACCCCGAGCACACCGAACAGGCCATCGCGGAACGGTGGATTCAGGTCATGCTTGGGCCGGCCCCGGCGGGCCCAGTACGTCGCTGGGCCGCGGCCATCGTCGTAGTCGCTCCGGCAGCCGCTATGGGCCGACTCATCGATCGAGTCCAGCCGCCACCGCTCGCCCGCCAGCCAGGCGTACTCGAGCCGGTCGCCCAACTGCGACCACGCGCCCGCGCCCAACGGCCGACTCGGCCCTAGCAGCTCCTCGGGTGGGGGTCGGCGATGGCGCGTCTCGGTGACGCTGTAGGCCCACCAGCCAGTGTCGGACTCCTGACGCGCTCGCAGGCCGGCAAGCACCGTGGCAGCCTGTGCGTCGGCCGCGGCGGCCGCGGCTACCGCCCCAGCATCGGTGCCTGTCGTCCCCCGCAGCCCGGCCAGCGCCACCACCAGCAGCCCCAGCCCGGCGATGGTCCAAGCTCTGCGCTGTCGTGTCTGCATGACATGCCCTCTGCGGTGTCAATGCACGAGCCGGGTGGATCCGCTAACCGCCGCCGGCCACCCAATTGTACCGCCGCCGCTCCGGCGGCAGTGCCGCGGCACACCCCAGGGACGGCCGGCGCCTCGACGGCATGGCGGGGGTGTGCCGTGCCCTCACGTCTCGACTGGCCTGTCGGCCAGTGGCGTAGCCGAAGCGGCCACGCCCCGCCGGCCAAGGGCCGGCGCTCCTTATATCTGCCGCCGAAGCGGCGGCGGTACAAAGAGCGGCCGCCCCGCCCGGGACCGCGGA
>DHNJ01000298.1:0-6572 GCA_002409445.1 Armatimonadetes bacterium UBA5419
CCGGTCGAGGTCGAGCTGCGGCCGGGGGTCTACCCGCTCGTCGCGCCACTCGAGTTCGGCCCGGCCGACGGCGGCACCGCGGCCTCGCCGACCCAGTGGCGCGCGGCGCCGGGCGGTGACGTCGTGCTCTCCGGCGGGACGCGGCTGAGCGGCTGGACCGTCGCGGCCGACCGCTGGACCCTTCAGCTACCGGCCGACCAGCCGCTGTTCAGCCTACTGTTCGTCAACGACCAGCCGCGCTATCGCCCGCGCCTGCCACAGACCGGCGCCTACATCATCGCCGAGGGCCTGGATCCGACGCCGGCCAACCGCGACCGCGGCGGCGACCAGTTCCGCTACCGGGCGGGCGACCTGCGCCCCGACTGGCACAACCGCGACGATGTCGAGCTGGTCGTCTTCCACCAGTGGAACGTCTCGCGCATGCGCATCGCCAGCCTCGACGAGGCCGAGAGCGTCGTCCATTTCACCGGCCCGACCATCGCCACCAACTACTGGGCCATGCCGTTGACCGGGCATCGCTACCTGGTCGACAACGTGCGCGAGGCGCTCAACACGCCGGGCCAGTGGTACCTGGACTCACGGACGCGCGAGCTGACCTACCTGCCGCTGCCGGGCGAGACGCCGGAGAACACGGTCGTCGTCGCGCCGCGGCTCGAACAGGTCCTGCGCATCACCGGTGACCCCGCGGCCGACCAGCTCGTGCGGCACCTGTCGTTCGATGGGCTGACCTTCGCCCACACCAACTGGGCCTGCCCGCCACAGGGCAACAGCTACTACCAGAACGAGGCGAACCTGTCCGCCGCGGTCGCCGCGCTGGGGCTGCAGGACTCGGATTTTACCAACTGCCGCTTCGGCGACCTGACCAACCACGGCATGTCGCTGGGCGCCGGCTGCCAGCGTGTGAACGTCGAGCGCTGCGTGTTCACCAACCTGGGCGCCGGCGGCATCAAGATCGGCACGACCGACGTGCCCGCCGACACGCGCCTGCACAGCGGCTGGAACGTGGTCCGCGACTGCACCTTCAGCCACGGCGGGCGGTTCCACCCGGCCGGGCCGGCGGTCTGGATCGCGATGAGCCCGGAGAACCTCGTCGAGTACAACGACATCTGCGACTTCTACCAGATGGCGGTCTCGATCGGCTGGACCTGGGGCTACGACGAGAGCCTGGCCTACGGCAACCGCATCGCCCACAACCGGATCTGGGACATCGGCCAGCGGCTGCTCTCCGACATGGGCGGCACGTACACGCTCGGCCGGCAGCCGGGGACGGTCATCGAGCACAACCTGATCCACGACGTCGACGCCTACGACTACGGCGGCTGGGGCATCTACTTCGACGAGGGCAGCAGCGACATCGTGGCCCGCGACAACCTTGTCTACCGGACCAAGACCGGCGGTTTCCACCTGCACTACGGCGCGGACAACCGCTTCGAGAACAACATCGTCGCCTACTCGCGCGTCGGCCAGCTGCAGCGCACGCGCGCCGAGGAGCACCTGCAGTACACGCTCGAACGGAACATCGTCCTCTACGACCGCGGCCCGCTGACCCACGGCAACTGGCAGGGCGAGGGGCAGTTCCAGCTGGACCACAACCTCTACTGGAACACCGCGGGCGAGGCGGTGCAGCCGGGCGACCAGAGCTGGGCCGAATGGCAGGCGAGGGGCCAGGACCAGCATTCGGTCGTCGCCGACCCGCTGTTCGTCGACCCGCGAATCGGCGACTTTCGCCTCCAGCCCGGCTCGCCGGCACTGGAGGTGGGCTTCGTGCCGTTCGCGCTGGAGGGGTGGGGCAGCCGCGAAGCGAGCCAGGCGTGGGCGCTGGAGCCGCTGCCGGCAGCCTGGCCGCTGCCGCCGCCGGCCGGGGTGCTGACGCCGATCCACGAGGACTTCGAGGGTCTGCGCGTCGGCGCCAAGCCGCCGGGCTGGACGATGTGGGGCGACGAGGAGCTGGCCGCCGCGGCCATCCGCGTCAGCGACGACGCGCCGGCCGGTGGCCAGCGGTGCCTCAAGTTCACCGACGCGCCGGGCCTGCAGAACCCCTGGGACCCGCACGCATTCCTCGCGCCGATGGTCGAGGGCGGACGGGTCGAGGTGAGCTTCGACTTCAAGGCCGGCGCCGGCACGAAGTTCACCCATGAGTGGCGCGACCAAGCGCGGCGCCCGGTGGCCGTGGGCCCGACGATCAGCGTCGACCCCGACGGCGCGGTACGCTGGGACTGGCATCCGCTGACGACGATCGTCCTGGACGAGTGGGTCCACCTGCGCATCATCGGGCCGACCGGCGAGGGGCACGATGGGCTGTGGAGCGTTGAGCTGACGCATGCCGACGGGCGGGTCGAGAGCTTCACCGACCTGACTTGCGCGCAGGAGTTCCGCGAGCTGTCCTGGCTCGGGTTCACCTCGCACGCGACGGACACTGCCGCGACCTACATCGACAACCTGGTCGTGCGGATGGCTGACTGAGGGCGGGCGGCGGGGCCGGGCGGATCGGGGCGCGGTTTGACCACTCCCGACTCCGGCCGTACCATGAAGGGGCATAGGCGAGAAACATGCGCTTCCCCCTTGGCCTGGCCCTGGCCGTTGGCCGCTATATGGCGTCTCAAGCCCTCCGCCGTCGTGACCGCTTCCCCACCACGCTCATGCTCGAACCGCTCTACACGTGCAACCTGGCGTGTGTCGGCTGTTCGACCGAGCGGCATACGGGCAAACTGTCCGACCGCCTGACGGTCGCCCAATGCCTCGAGGCCGTCGACCAGTCGAAGGTGCCGACGCTGTCGCTCTGCGGCGGCGAGCCGACCCTCTACCCCGAGCTGCCCGAGCTGCTCCAAGGGCTGATCGAGCGCGGGAAGTACATCTTCCTGTGTACCAACACGCTGGCGATGGAGAAGCGGGTCTTCGACGTGGTGCCGCCGGACAAGCACCTGATCGTCAACGTCCACCTCGACGGTTTGCGCGAGACGCACGACTTCGTCTGCAACCGCGCCGGGGTGTTCGACCACGCGATGCGGATGATTGCCGAGTGCAAGGCGCGCGGCTACCAGACGATGACCAACACCACGGTCTTCCAGGAGACCTCGCTGGAAGAGGTCCGCGAGCTGTGCGAACTGCTCATGGACCACGACGTTGACGGCATGCTGATCTCGCCGGGTTACCAGTACGAGACCGTGCAGCGCGACATCTTCCTCAAGCGCGAGGACATCCACGCCAAGTTTGGCGAGATCCTCAAGTTCTCCAAGCAGTACCCGATCATTGCGACGCCGACCTTCCTGCGCTTCGCCGCTGGCCAGCGCGAGCTGAACTGCTCGCCGTACAGCACGGTCACCCGCACGCCGCTGGGCTGGAAGGCGCCCTGCTACCTGATCGACGAGAAGTACTACTCGACCTGGGACGAGTTCTGGACCTCGGTCGACTGGGCGTACTGGGAGTCGCGGCAGGACGCGCGGTGCCAGAACTGCTACATGCACTCGGGCTTCGAGGCCTCGGCGGTGCGCGCAGCGACCAGTAACCCGAAGGAAGCCCTCGAGCTGCTGGCCTGGCAGATGACCCGCCCCCGCCGCCGCACGCCGCGCAACACCAGCGGCCCGAGCCCGGTGACCACGACCCCCAACTAGGGCGACGGGGCCAGCCGAAGCCAGCCCCGCCGCCTGTACCGTCGCCGTCGGCCCCCGCTAGGCGGGGTGGACGACGATCGTCAGTTCGTCGTTGGCGACGTCGACGTGGATCGTCGAACCGTCGGTGATCTCGCCCTCCAGCAGGCGCTCGGCCAGCGGGTTCTGGAGCAGCCGCTGGATCGCCCGCTTGAGCGGCCGCGCCCCGTAGCCCGGGTCGTAGCCGGCCTCGGCCAGGTGCTCGCGCGCCGCGTCGGTCAGCTCGAGGGTCAGGTGCCGGTCAGCCAACAGGCTGCGCAGGTGGCCCAGCTGGATGTCGACGATCTCGGTCAGCTGCTCGCGGCTCAGCGCGGTGAAGATGACCATCTCGTCAAGCCGGTTGAGGAACTCGGGGCGGAAGTGTGCGCGCACCGCGTTCATCACCAGCGAGCGCATCGAGTCCTCGCTCGGCGGCCCGTCTGGCTCGGCGCGGAAGCCCACGCTGCGGTTGAGCATGTGCTGGCTGCCGAGGTTGCTGGTCAGGATGATGACCGTGTTGCGGAAGTCCACGGTCCGGCCCTGGCCATCGGTCAGGCGCCCGTCATCGAGGATCTGCAGCAGCACGCCGAACACGTCCGGGTGGGCCTTCTCGACCTCGTCGAAGAGCAGCACGCTGTAGGGCCGGCGGCGGACCGCCTCGGTCAACTGACCGCCCTCATCGTAGCCAATGTAGCCCGGAGGCGCGCCCATCAGCCGCGAGACCGTGTGCTTCTCCTGGTACTCGGACATGTCCAGGCGGATCATGGCCTGCTCGTCGTCGAACAGGAACTCCGCCAGCGCGCGCGCCAGCTCGGTCTTGCCGACGCCGGTCGGGCCGAGGAAGAGGAAGCTGCCGATCGGCCGCTTCGGGTCTTGCAGGCCCGCGCGGCTGCGGCGGATGGCGTTGGCCACCGCGTCGATCGCCTCGTCCTGGCCGACGACGCGTTTGTGCAGGTCGCTCTCCATGCGCAGCAGCTTGGCCCGCTCGGCCTCCAGCATGCGCGCGACCGGGACACCGGTCCAGGCGCTGACCGTCTCGGCGATGTCGTCGGCGGTCACCTCCTGGCGCAGGAGCCGACCCTCCTCGCCGCCATCGAGCATCTCGTTGGCCGTGGCCAGCTGGCGTTCGAGCTGGGCGAGGGTGGTGTAGCGCAGCTCGGCGGCCTCGGCCAGGCGCGCCTCGCGCTCGGCGGCGTCGATCTGCACCTTGACCTGGTCGATTCGCTCCTTGATGCCCTGCAGCCCGCCGATCGCGTCGCGCTCGGCCTGCCAGCGTGCCTGCAGCTCGTCGTGCTTGACGCCCTGCTCGGCCAGCTCGGCCTCGAGCTTGGCCAGCCGCTGGCGGCTCGGCTCGTCGTCCTCGCGGCGCAGCGCCTCGCGCTCGACCTCCAGCTGCCGCACGCGGCGGGTCAGCTCGTCCAGCTCCTGGGGCAGCGAGTGGATCTCAACGTTCAGCCGCGAGGCCGACTCGTCGACCAGGTCGATGGCCTTGTCGGGCAGGAAGCGGTCGGTGATGTAGCGCGACGAGAGCGTCGCGGCGGCGACCAGCGCGTTGTCGGTGATGCGCACGCCGTGGTGGATCTCGTAGCGCTCGCGCAGGCCGCGGAGGATCGAGATCGTCGTCTCGACGTCCGGCTCGGCGACCATCACCGGCTGGAAGCGCCGTTCCAGCGCCGCGTCCTTCTCGATGTGCTTGCGGTACTCGTCCAGCGTCGTCGCGCCGATGCAGTGCAGCTCACCGCGGGCGAGCAGCGGCTTGAGCAGGTTGGCCGCGTCCATCGAACCCTCGGCCGCGCCCGCGCCAACGACCGTGTGCAGCTCGTCGATGAACAGCATGACCTGCCCCTCGGAGGCCTGAACCTCCTTGAGCACGGCCTTCAGCCGGTCCTCGAACTCGCCCCGGTACTTGGCGCCAGCGACCAGCGCGCCCATGTCGAGCGCGACGATGCGCCGGTCGCGCAGGCCCTCGGGCACGTCGCCGGCGACGATGCGCTGGGCTAGGCCTTCGGCGATCGCCGTCTTGCCCACCCCCGGCTCACCGATGAGCACCGGGTTGTTCTTGGTCCGCCGCTGGAGGACCTGAATCACCCGCCGCACCTCGTCGTCGCGGCCGATGACCGGGTCGAGCTTGCCTTGGCGCGCGCGTTCGGTCAGGTCGAGGCCGTAGCGCTCGAGCGACTGGTACTTGTCCTCGGGGTTGGCGTCGGTCACGCGCTGCTGGCCGCGGATGGTGTGCAGCGCGCGCAGCACGCGGTCGCGGTCGACCCCGTGGCGCATCAGCAGCGGCGCGGCGTCCTCGCGGCCGACCTCCAAGAGGGCGAGCAGCAGGTGCTCGACGCTGACGTACTCGTCACCAAATGCCTCCGCCTCGCGGCCGGCGGCGGTCAGGACCTCCTGCAGCGTGCGCGAGAGGCCCGGCCCGCTGCCGCCCTGCACCCGCGCGCGCCGCGCGAGCACCTGCTGCAACTCCGCCTCCAGATCGGGCACCGGCACACCCATCCCGCGCAGGACCGCGGGCACCAGCCCCTGCTCCTGACCCAGGAGGGCCAAGAGGAGGTGCGTGGTCTCAATCTCGCCATGCCCCTGTTCGACAGCCATGCCGTTCGCCGTCATGACCGCCTCCTGTGCCTTCTGCGTGAACTTGTTCAGGTTCATCGTCGTCTCCCGTTGTCTTAAGTGTCTATCACTAAGCTACCTTGAGTGTCTCGCTATCACTACCATGCAGTATAACACGCTCAAGGATAGGGTGCAAGGGGGTGGGCCGGCAGTTGTCCGGACGTAGCGCCGGCGCCCGCGCCGGCGGGTCGTAGGGGCCTCACCTACGACACGCAGCTTCAATCTCCGCCGTCGGGCCTAGCTTGTGGAGGAGGCGGCCACCAGAGTGACCGCCGGCGCCTTGCCGGCATTTCGTCGTGTGTCGTGGAGGCACGTTTGCTGCGGACACGA
>DHNJ01000298.1:6786-7192 GCA_002409445.1 Armatimonadetes bacterium UBA5419
GCCGGAGCGGCGGCGGTACAACTGTGGGCCCGCGGGCGTTAGCCCGGTCGTTCGACGCGGACTTGGAAGCGTTGGTGGGTGGTGACGAGGAGCCGGAAGCGACCGCTGGCGCCGAGGTCGACGTTACCGGTGGCGGGGCTGGACTGGTCGACGAGGACGCTGACGGTGCGGATGCCTAGCTCGTCCATGAGGGCGATGGTGATGGGTCCGGGGCCGAACAGGCCGGGTTCGGCTTCGAAGCGCAGGCGGCAGCCGAGCGGGGCGTCGAACGGGGCGCTGACGGCGCGGTCAGCGCCGCTCAGCGTGACCACCGGCGTCCAGGTCTGCGGTCGCTGCGGCTGGCCCTCGCTCGGCAGCGGCTCCGGCGCCGAGGCCGGGCGCCCCTCGACCCGCGCGGGCAGCGGCG
>DHNJ01000212.1:0-3419 GCA_002409445.1 Armatimonadetes bacterium UBA5419
GCGCAGGCTGGCGTCGCCCGCCAGACGCAGCAGCCCCGCGGCCAGCGCGGCCGGCTTGGCGGGCGGTGCGAGCAGGCCAGTCTCACCCGCGCGGAGCACCTCACGCACGCCGGCGATGTTGCTGGCGAGGCAGGCGCGGCCGAGGGCCATCGCCTCGAGCAGGGCGTAGGGCAGGCCCTCGAAGATGCTCGGCAGGACGAAGATGTCGGCCAGGCCGAGCAGGCGCGCGGCTTGCGGCACGCGGCCGAGGAAGCGCACGCTGGCGGCGATACCGAGGGCGGCAGCCTGCGCTTGGACCTCGGCTTCGAGCGGCCCATCGCCGACGAGCACTAGCACGGCGCGCGGGTGCCCCGCGACGACCTGGGGCCAGGCATCGAGCAGGTAGCGGTCGCCCTTCTGCGGCGCGCGCCGGCCGATGGTCAGGACGACCAGCGCGTCGGGCGCGAGGTCCAACTCGGCGCGGGTGGCGGCGGGCAGGGCGCGGAGGGCCGCGACGTCGACGCCGTTGGGGGCGACGGCCAGCTGGTCGGGGCGGGCGATGCGCCAGTCGAGCGCGTCCTGGGCCTCACCGGGCGAGACCGCGATGATGCGTTGACACCAGCCGGCAGCGAGGCGTTCGAGGCTGGCATACGCGCGGCGCAGAGCGGGCGGAAACTCGGGGTTGAGGAAGGGCCAGCCGTGCGGAGCGTAGACCGCGGGGACGCCCTCGATGTGGGCGGCGAGGCGGCCGAGGAAGCCGGCCTTGGCGGCGTGGGTGTGGACCAGATCGAAGTCACCCGAGCGCAGCAGCCCGCGCAGCCAGCCCAGCGCGGCGGCGTCGCGGGTGAGGTGCGGGGCGCGTTGCAGGGGGCCGACCTCGACACGTACGCCGGCCGCGCGGAAGCCATCGAGCACCGGCGCGGCGCCGGGCCCGCGGCTCAGGCCGACGGCGACGGCGGACGTAAAGCGCCGCGGGTCGAGGCCGGGGACGAGCTGGCGCAGGTGCTCGAGGGTGCCGCCCTCGGTCGCTTCGAGCACCTGCAGGACGCGAATCACTTGCGGCCGCGGCGCAGTTTGTTGCGCACCTTCGCTAGCACCAGGTCCACCTCCGGCACCCGGAGCAGCGCGGCGATGGCGATGAACACGGCGAAGGCCAGGCCGCCGACCCCGACGACGAAGATCGCCGCCTGCCCGCGCCCGCCGAGGTCCCAGCCGAGCTGGCCGAAGACCAGGCGGCCGGCGTAGACCGTCGCCGCCAGCCCGACACTGGCGACCGCCGCCGCGCCGAACAGCCGCAGCAGGCTGGGCCAATCAAAACCGGTCAGCCGCGGCCGCAGCAGATACCACTGAATGACCACCTTGATCGCCTTGGAGATGGCGTAGCCGGCGGCTATGCCGACGTTGCCCAGGCCCAGCAGCAGGCCGCCGACATAGGCGATGATGATGTGCAGCGTGCTCGTGAACAGGCCGATGAAGAACGGTGTGCGTGTGTCGCGGTGAGCGTAGAAGACCTGGTTGGCGATGATCTCCAGGGCGTAGAAGGCGCAGGCAGCGCCGTAGACGTAGAACGCGGCAGTGACCAGGCTGACCGAGTTGGCGTCGAACTGGCCCTGCTTGAAGACGACCGTGATGATCTCGGGACCCATCAGCAGGAACAGCGCGGTGATGGGCGCGAAGATGAAGATCATGTTGCGCGAGGCCGAGAGGAACGCGCTGGTGACCTTGTCTTTCTCGCCGCGCAGGGCCCAGTCGGTGAGGAAGGGGAACAGCGCGATGCCCATCGCGTACGGCAGGACGTTGATCGGCAGGTTGACCGTCTTGCGCGCGAAGTCGAGCGAAGCGGCGGTGCCGACGACCTGCTGGGTGGCCTCCCAGGCGATGCGGAACTCGGCGAAGTCGCGGACCTTACCGACCAGGCTACCGGCCAGCAGCGGCAGCATCAGCAGGCCCAGTTCCTTGAGCCGCGGGCTCTTCCAGTCGATCTTCGGGCGGGCCATGCGCAGCTTCGAGCCGAGGGCGATGAGGTGGGTGAGCAGCTTGAAGACGCCGCCGAGGATGAAGCCCAGGGCGTAGCCGATCGGGTTCTCGCTGCCGAAGCCGACACTCATGATGACGATGCCGGTGATGATGCCGGCCTTCTGCGCCAGGTCGCCCAGGGCGGGGCTGACGAACCGCTTGTAGGCGTTGAGCAGGCCGTAGGTCAGCGAGCCGAGTGAGGTGCAGAAGAGGCCGGCGAAGCTGAGCCGGACGATACGCACGGTCAGGTGGAACTGCTCGAGGTTGGCCGCGTAGTTGGCGTCGGCGGCTTCGGGGCGGCCGAGGATGAGGGCGCAGAAGCCCTCGGTGAAGGTCATGCCCAAGATGGTGATGATGACGAGAATGAACGTCAGGATGCCGGCCACGCTGCTGGCCAGGCCCCAGGCCGCCTGCTCGTCCGCGCCGCCGTCATCGTCGCCCTGGCGGATGCTGTTGAAGACCGGCAGGAAGGTGCCCTTGAGCAGCTCCTCGCCGATGTAGTAGACCGACTGGAAGACCTTCTCGACCGCGGCGGCGACGTCGCCCATGTTGGATGTGCCGAAGAAGTGGCCGAGGACGATCTTCTGGATCATCCCGCCGAAGCGCACCAGCAGGTGCATGCCCATCAGTGCGAGGGTAACCAGGCCGTAGCCGGCTCGGCGGCGTGGCCGAGCGGCAGGCGGCGCCGCCTCGGCATCGGTCGGGACGGGGGGTTGCGGTGTTGTCTCGTCGGCCATTCGCTGCCTCTCGTGCCGCGCGGCTAGCGGGCGTGGTGAGCGCGCAGCCAGCGAGCCAGCATGGTGCTGTTGACTTCCAGGTTGAAGCGGTGTTCCACCCGCGCCCGGGCCCGCGCGCCCAGCGCGGCGGTTAGCGGCGGATCGCTCAGCAGACGATCCATCGCCGCGGCCAGCGCCGGGACGTCCTCGGGCGCGACCAGCCAGCCGGTGCGCCCGTGGTCGAGCCCGTCGGTCGCCGCGCCGGCCGTGGTCGTCAGCACCGGCACGCCCACCGCCATCGCTTCTAGAATGACGTTCGCCAGCCCGTCACGATCTCCTTGCGGGGTGCGGCGGGAGGGCAGGACGAGCAGGCTGGCGCGGTGCAGCAGGTCGCGGACGGCGGCCGGCGCGACGTGGCCGGGCAGCTGCAGGTCGACACCGAGCTGCTGGGCCTGGGCGGTCAGCGCGGCGCGTTCCGGCCCCTCGCCAGCGATGACCAGCGGCGGCGGGGCGGCGGTGCGGGCGAGGGCAGCGAGCAGGAGGTCGAAGCCCTTCTTCGGCACCAGGCGGCCGACGGCAACGATGAGCGGCTGGGTCGGCAGCGCGGTGCGCGGCGGCCAGTCGGCCAGGGGCAGGCCGTGGGGCAGATAGGTGACGGCCGCAGGGCCAAGCTGCGCGGCGACGGCTCGCCAGGCGGCGCGATTGCTA
>DHNJ01000212.1:3574-3756 GCA_002409445.1 Armatimonadetes bacterium UBA5419
CGAGGCCGCGGGCCCCCCGCCATGCCGCGGGGCGGGCGGGCTGGCCGACGAAGACGTCGTGGGCGTGGCCGGCGATGGTGTAGGCCGGCGCGCCGAGTTGCTGGGCGGCCCAGGCCAGGTCGGCCGGTAGGTTGGCCCAGGCGGCGTGCAGGGCGGTGCAGCCGGCGGCGCGGACGGCGTCG
>DHNJ01000233.1:0-189 GCA_002409445.1 Armatimonadetes bacterium UBA5419
CAGGAGCACGGTCGAGCGGATCTGCCGCGCGGGCAGGCCGTCGGGCCGCCGCGGCAGGTCGGCGGGCGGGGTGAAGGTGCGCCGTAGGACCACGCGCTCGGCGACCTCGACCGACTCGGTCAGCCGCAGCGGCAGCCCCTCGTCGCCGACGGCGCTGAGGCTGAGCCGGCGCGGGCCGCGCTCGGGCCG
>DHNJ01000233.1:302-831 GCA_002409445.1 Armatimonadetes bacterium UBA5419
CGGCGCGGGCCGCGCTCGGGCCGGCGGTTGACCAGCTCCCAGGTGACCTCGGCCGGCAGCCCGCCAACCACCTCGTCGTCCTCCTCGCCCGCGCCCCAGCCGCGGACCCAGCAGGCCAGGTACCAGTCCTCGGTCTCGACCGCCGTCAGCGCCTCCGCCCGGCTGTCGACCCACAGCGCCAGCTCGGCCCCATCGCCCCCGCGCCAACGGTACGGGTAGACCCGCTGCCCGTGCCAACGCACATCGTCCGGCTCGACGGCGATCTCGCACGCCATCGTCGCGTACCAGTCGTGCTGCGCGAAGTACGGCTGGGCGATGGGCAGCGTCAGCGCCGCGGGCACGAAGTTCAGCATCTCGACGTTGGTCTCGGGAATCCAGTTGAACCCGCAGCGCTTGTACAGCGGCACGGCGCTGAGGTTGCCCGCCCACGTGCCGATGCTGAGCAGCGGGCAGCCCGCCGCCCGCGCGCGCTCCAGGCAAGCGAGCACCAACGCCTTACCGATGCCCCGGCCGCGCCGGTCCTGGCGCA
>DHNJ01000233.1:955-1358 GCA_002409445.1 Armatimonadetes bacterium UBA5419
GGCCGCGCCGGTCCTGGCGCACGTTGAGCAGCGCCACGTAGGCCATGTCCGGCCGCCCGCCGAGCCGCTCCAGCCGGCAGTAGCCGATGACCTCCTCGGCCTCGCCCGCCCCCTCGACCGCCAGCAGCGTGGCCAGCGGGTTGTGCCGCTCCTCCTGTTCGAGCTGCTGCGCCGCCGTCACCCGCTGCCCGCCGTTCCACCCGCCAGGCCACCCCTCCTGGCTGCGAAACCACATCTCCGCAATTCGGTCCGCCTCCGCCAAATCGCGCGGCCGCATGTCCCGAATGTCGAACGGCGAGTCCATCACGCCAACTCCCGCGCGCATTGTACTTCGGCCGCCAGCCGCCCTACCTGGGACCGCGGACATTCCTGTTCGCGCGGCCACTGGCACTAGCAAGCCACG
>DHNJ01000233.1:1628-1905 GCA_002409445.1 Armatimonadetes bacterium UBA5419
CCCCGGCCGCGGCGCCCGGGTGGGGCGGCGCAGCCGGAGGTGGATTGGTCTGTGGGCGAGTTACGCCGGCTTGATCTCGGCGGTCGCGCCAGCTTCCTTGAGCTTGGCGACGGCGGCCTCGGCGGCCGGCTTGTCGACGCCCGTGACGACCGGGTCGGTCGGGTTCTCGACGGCGTCCTTGGCCTCCTTGAGGCCCAGGCTGGTCAGCTCGCGGACGGCCTTGATGACCTGGACCTTCTGCGCGCCGACGTCGGTCAGGATGACGTTGAACTCGGTC
>DHNJ01000233.1:2039-3953 GCA_002409445.1 Armatimonadetes bacterium UBA5419
TCAGGATGACGTTGAACTCGGTCGGCTCTTCGTCGGCGGCCGCGCCGGCCCCGGCCTCACCACCGCCAGCCGCGCCACCGGCGACCATAACGGCGCCACCAACGGGCATCTCGGCCAACTTCGGGAAGGCCTCCACCAGCTTCTCGACGAGTTCCTCGGCCTCGGCCAGGGTCAGCGCCTTCAGGGCCTCAACGATCTGATCAACGGACATGGGTTGTTTCTCCTACTTCTAACAGGGGGTCAGGGCCGCCAGGCTAGGCGGCATCGGCCTCGAGCACTTCCTTGAGTGCCTTGACCTTGAGCGGCGCGGCCGAAGCGATGAGCCGGATGCGGCTGGGCGCGCCCTTGAGGATCCGCACGACGTCGGCGAGAGCATCGACCTTCGAGCGCATCTTCGAGATCCGCTCGACGCCGGCTTGGCCGACCACAGGCTGGGTGCCGTAGAACCCGCCCTTGAACGCCAGGTCTTCGTGGGTCCGCGCGAGCTTCAGCAGCGTCTCCGCTGCCGCGCCGGGCAGATCGTACGAGAACGCGACCGCGGTCAAGCCGGTGGTCAGCGCCTGCGTATGGTCCACGCCCGCGTCGTCGGTCAGCGAGATCCCGTTGGCCTCCAGCGCGAGGCGGATCAGGCGGTTCTTCGCCACAATCAGCTCCGCACCGACAGCCTTCAGCTCACGGCGGATCGCCTGCATCTCGCTGACGGTCAAGCCGCCAAACTCGACGAGGACCGTCGCCTGGCTGCGCTCGAAGCACGCGGTCAGTTCGGCGACCTGTTCTTCCTTCTTGGCCCGTGTTGTGGCCATGAACACCTCCTACAGACCACTGTGGCCGCCATCCATCTCGACCCGAGACAGGTGGCGGCCACAACACAGACGACCCCAAGGGGCCAAACTCTGCGTGTTGAACCTAAACAGGCGCCCTCGCGGGCCTTAACTCTCCGTGGAGAGACCTGTTGTCTCGGGCTCTTCCCAGCGCTTGCGCGCCGTTAAGTTGTACGCTTGTTAGCCGGCGAGCTCCTGGGCATCGGCCGGATCGACCAGGAAGCTGGGGCCCATCGTCGCCGACAGGTGCAGCCGCCGCAAGTACGTGCCCTTCACGCCGTCGGGCTTGGCCCGAATGACGGCGCCCAGCAGGGTCGCGAAGTTCTCCTGGATCTGCTCGGCGGTGAACGAAGTCTTGCCGATCGAGCAGTGGATGACGCCGCCGCGCGCGTCCGAGCGGTACTGGATCTTGCCCGCCTTCAACTCGCTGACGATCTGGCCGATGTCCGGACCGACCGTGCCGGCCTTGGCATTGGGCATGCGCGGACCGAGCTTGCGGCCGACGCGACCGAGGATGCGCATCATCGGCGGCGTGGCGCAGAGGATGTCGAAGTCGCCCCAGCCCTCGTCCAGCTGCTTGACCAGGTCCTCGCCGCCCACCGTGTCGGCGCCCGCTTCGCGCGCGGCGTCCGCGTCGGCGCCCTCGGCGACGACCGCGACGCGCACCGTGCGACCGGTGCCGTGGGGTAGGACGACCGTGCCGCGCACGTTCTGCGAACTCTGGCGCGGGTCGATGCCCAGCTTGATCGCCAAGTCGACCGACTCGTCAAACTTTGCACTCGCCGTGGCCTTGACCTTTTCGATCGCCTCGGCCAGCGGCATATGCTCGCCTGGTGTGCGCTCCTTCGCGTGTTCGATGTACCGCTTACTGTGCCGTGCCATGTTCTGCTCTCTCCCGCCGGCCCTCACTCGGGGCCGTTGCCCGCCCGGGGTTGGCCGGGTCCAGGCTGCCTACTCCGTACCAGCGACACACCCGTGGGCGGTCTCCGGAAGCGGGTCCGAAACTACTCGCTAGCCACCTCTTCGGCGCCCTCTTCAGCGCCCTCCGCGGCCGCCTCAGCCTCCGCCTCGGCCTCAGCCTCAGCCTCAGCCT
>DHNJ01000233.1:4079-4789 GCA_002409445.1 Armatimonadetes bacterium UBA5419
GCCTCAGCCTCAGCCTCAGCCTGCGCCTCGAGATACTCGGCCATCATTTCCTCGGTGATCACCGGGGCGGCCTCGCCCTCGACGCGCACACCCATCTGGCGGCAGGTGCCCGCGACGATGCGCATCGCCATCTCGATGTCATCGGTGTTGAGGTCGGGCAGCTTGATCTCCGCCACCCGGCGCAACTGCTCGCGGCTCAGCGTGCCGACGTCCTCCATCAGCGGGTTCGCCGCGCCCTTCTCGATGCCCAGCGCTTGCGCGACGAGCACCCCGGCCGGCGGCGTCTTGAGCTCGAAGGTGAACGAGCGGTCACCGAAGACGGTAACCTTGGCCGGCACGATGGTCCCAGGCTCGTACTGCTTCGCCGACTCCTCGTTGTACTGCTTGATGAACATCGGCAGGTTGATGCCGTAGGCGCCCAGCGCCGGACCCACGGGCGGACCGGGGACGGCCCGGCCGGCGGGGATCTGGATGGTCACTACAGCCATGATTTTCTTGGCCACGGTCTGTCTACTCCTCGCGCTCGACCTCGGTAAACTTCAACTCGACCGGGGTATCACGCCCGAAAATATTGATCATCACCTTGACCGACTCGCGCTGTAGGTTCACCTCGACGATACGGCCGGTGAAGTCGGCGAACGGCCCCGCGACGATCCGCACAATCTCGCCCTCGCCGTAGGCGCTGGTCTGCACCTCTTCGGGCTGCTCGC
>DHNJ01000233.1:4929-5997 GCA_002409445.1 Armatimonadetes bacterium UBA5419
CTGCACCTCTTCGGGCTGCTCGCGGATGCGCAGCAGGTCCCGCACCTCGTCCTCGCTCAGCGGCGGCGGATCGCCCGCGGCGAAGGTGTTCTGGCCCGCGGCCCGACGGACCACATCGCGGGTCGCGTCGTTGATCACGAACTTGACGAACACGTAGCCGGGGTACAGCTTGCGCTTGATGATGCGCTTCTTGCCCCCGACACTCGAGACCTCTTCCTCCTCGGGAACGTAGATCTCAGTGAACTCGTCAGCCAATCCGTCGGCTTCTGCGAGCCGCAGGATCATCGCTTTGACTTTTTTCTCATGGCCGGTGAACGTGTGTAGCGCGTACCACTCGTGCCTCATAGTGCCCTCCGTGGTTGCGCTTAGCGGAAAATCCCGATCGTTCTAAACAACGTGCCAATAACCAGCTCGAGCACCGCAACATAGAGGCTGACTGCGATCAGGGTGACTAGGACGACGACCGTCAACTGCTTGACATCCGTCCACGACGGCCACTTAACCTTCTTCAGCTCCTGGGTCACTTCCCGCAGGAAGTTGCCAGGCTTGCGGAAGGCCTTCATCGCCGCTCTGGACTCAACTGCCTTGCTCATCGTCTATCGCCTCGCCACCTCTACCGCGCTCGGCGGTCCGCTGGTTGGTGAACAGGCCCGGCCGGACTCGAACCGACAGCATCTGGTTTTGGAGACCAGCACTCTACCAAATTGAGTTACGGGCCTAAGCTCGCAGGCTCATCGCCTCGTCACGATCGCGCCTTAGCGCGTCTCGCGAAAAGCCGTGTGCTTGCGGCAGTACTTGCAGTACTTCTTCAGTTCCAGTCGACCCGAGGTGTTGCGCCGATTCTTGGTCGTCGAGTAGCGCCAGACACCAGCCTGCTCCTTGGAGGCCCGGCATTCGGTGCACTCCAGGGTCACGTTCCCTCGGATATCCTTACTCTTCGAACCCACGGTCGTCTACTTTCTTCATCCGCCACCAGGGCGGGCGCGGCCGCGGCCAGCGCGAACCGACGGGTGGGGCCCAGGCTCACGCCCAGGCCCCTGGGTCGACTACTCGATGATCTTGGTCACC
>DHNJ01000132.1:0-11561 GCA_002409445.1 Armatimonadetes bacterium UBA5419
CAGCCCACGCCACATGGGGTGGATCTGGACCACCCCCAACAGCACACCGGCGCCCCCCTCGCGGGCGGCGCCGGTGTCTGTTGGTCTAGGGCCGCGGCCTAGCGCGCGTCGACCAGGCCGACATCCACGAACTGCCCACCGCGCGTCTGGCGGCAGTGGACGGCGAGGACGTTGCGGCCCGGCCGCAGAAGGCCGGTGACGCTCGCGTCCAACGCGTGGATGTCGTACTCGCCGACGAAGCCCTCGGCGGTGTAGATGCGCGTGCCGTTGAGGTAGACCTCGACGTCCTCGTCGTGGTGGACGCGGATGTACGGCTTGCTCCAGGTCGTGCCCGCGGGCACCGTGAACTCGCGGCGCAGCCAGATGTTCTCGGTGTTCCACACGGTGCCGACGATCGCGCCCGGCGTGCTAGCGACGCCGAAGCCGCCCGGCCCCTGGCTCCAGCCAGTGTCGTTGAACTCGGCGCCGATCCAGCCGTCACCCGGCTCACTGGTCGTGTAGCGCCAGGTCTGCTTGACGTTCTCGCTGGTCGGCACGATCGGGTACTCAACCACCGGCGGCGGGAAGATGCCGCGGTTGGCCTTGGCGATCGCCACCGGATCCGGCTTGACGATGGCCCGGTCGTAGGTGATCAGGCCGTTGATCTCGACCTCGACGTCGGTCGTCTGCGTGTAGACGATGGCCGAGAGGCCCTTCTCGTCCTTCAGCTGGTAGCAGCGGCGCAGCAGCTTGATGTAGTCGTCGGTCAGCTTCGCGCGCGTCGCCGAGGTGCGGTAGCCCCAGCCCTCGGCGGCCCAGGTGTGGCCGCTAAGCGCCAGGCCCAGCCCGCCGAACTCGCCCAGCACCGCTGCCCGCGTGGGCTCGGGGTCGGGGCTGTCGGGGCCCGGGTAGACGTGGATGTCGATCACGTCGCCGCCGCCGGTGTCGGTCCAGCCGCTAGCGTTGTTGATCAGGCGGCTGTTGTCCAGCGAGCGGACCAGGTCGACATACCGCGGCGTGTCGTGCTGGCCCCAGCCCTCGTTGAAGACGACCCACATGACGATGCTCGGGTGGTTGTGGAACTGCCGCAGCATCGCCCGCAGCTCGCGCTCGTAGATGCGCGGCGCGTCGCCATCGGTGGCGAACGGACTAACCTGGTCCTGCCAGACGAGCAGGCCCAGCTTGTCCGCCCAGTAGTACCAGCGCTCGGGCTCGACCTTGACGTGCTTGCGGGCCATGTTGAAGCCCAGATCGAGCGTCTTCTCGATGTCCCAGCGTAGCGCCTCGTCGGTCGGCGCGGTCAGGATGCCGTCGGGCCAGTAGCCCTGGTCCAGGAAACCGACCTGGAAGATGAACTCGCCATTGATCAGCGGGCGCTGGACGCCCTTGGCATCACGGCCCAGGCGGACCGAGCGCAGCCCAAAGTAGCTGTCGACGCGGTCGGTCATCTGGTTGCCGACGTAGCCCTGAACGATCAGGCGATAGAGGAACGGCCGCTGCGGCGACCAGAGCTTCGGGTTGCTGACGACCAGCGACAGATCGCTGCCCGGCGCGCCGGTCACGGTGCCCACCGCGCGGTCGCCGTCGTAGGCGGTCGCGACGATGCGCTCGACATTCGCCTCGGCGCGCACGACGACGCGGTCATTGGCGGTATCGGGGGTCAGCCGCAGGCTCTCGACGCTGCGCTGGGCAACGGGCTCGAGCCAGACGGTCTGCCAGATGCCGGTGGTCGGCGTGTAGAAGATGCCACCCGGCCGCAGCGTCTGCTTGCCGCGCGGCTGCGGGCCTTCGCTGGTCGGGTCGCTGACCGAGAGGGTGATCTCGGCGGCCTGGCCGGGCCGCACCTGGGCGGTGATATCGGCCGAGAACGCGTTGTAGCCGCCCTCA
Source organism: Armatimonadetes bacterium UBA5419 (assembly GCA_002409445.1). Classification (GTDB taxonomy): domain Bacteria; phylum Armatimonadota; class UBA10988; order UBA10988; family UBA10988; genus UBA10988. The sequence goes on from DHNJ01000132.1 coordinate 1,867, forward strand.
TGCTCGGCGACCTGGGTGCCGTTGACCCAGACCTTCGTGGCCCAATCGACCGCGCCAAAATGCAGCAGCACGCGCTGGCCAGTCCAGTCCGCGGGCACGGTGAAGGTGCGGTGATACCACAACGTCTCGAACGGCAGAACCGAACGACCGACGCCGGAAAGCGCCGACTCGACGGCAAACGGGACCAGGATCTTGCCATCCCAGCCCTGCGGCTCCGCCTCGCGCGAGACAATCGCATAGTCCCACAGCCCGTTGAGGTTCAGCCACTCGGCGCGCTTCATCGTCGGCCGCGGATACTCGGGCAACGCGTTATTCGGCCCAACCTCATCCGCCCACCGCGTCTTCAGCGGCCCCGGCGCCATCTTCCAATCCTGCGCCCCGGCCAAACCGGCCGCCAACAACAAGCAGGCCGCCAGCAACAACCTAGACTTCATCGTCTCCTCCATCCCATCACTTTCGCCCCACCCGGGGCCAGTCCTCTATCCACACCCCCTGAAGGTACCACGAGCTGCGCGGGTCGTGGCGTGGGGGGGTGCGGTCTTGGCAGAGACGTAGCGCCGGCGCCCCGACGGCGGGTCGTAGGCGCCTCGCCTACGACGTGCAGGGACACCGGTAGCACAGGACCCCGCCTGGCCATCGCGACGACCCTTGCCGGCGGCCACGTAGTTGTGCCCCCGCCGCTTCGGCGGTAGGGGTGCGGCACGCGTCGGAATGAATGCCGTCGAGGGGCCGGCGGTCCCTCGGGCGTGTTCTAGACCTGTAGCGCCTTGAACGCCGCGTTCCGCATGTCTCCGTAGAAGATGGCGTCGACATGCTCCAGGACGTCGGCACTGACATCCAGGACGCTGCGCCTGTTCTCGCTGGGGATTAGCATCTTGCGCGCACCGTTGTCCATGGCCACTTGCATCGGCTCGATGAGCGATGCGACGGGTCGTACGTTGCCCTGGATATTAAGGTCTCCAACGACGACGAGGCCTGGCAGTGCCGACACTTTGTTCAGCGCTGAGCAGCAGGCGATATAGAAGGCGACGCCAAGCTCGGCGTCGACTTGGTGGCCGAGCAGCTCTATGACCTGGACGTGGATATCAGAAGTGTCTAGTTCGCGCCCGAGCCCGAGTGGTACCTTGTTCGCCTGCAGGTAGCTGAACGCTCGCTGGATGCTGTCCTTGATCGTCCCGCTCACACCGCCGGCCGGACGGAGCCGCCCGCTGCCGGCAGCGACCGTGACTTCGAGCCGATAGAGCCCGACCGTCCCCGCCCCGTTGACCGCGGCGCCGTAGACGGTGCCGGGGGCCAGGGGGTCGGCGGCGATGAGGTCGCGGCCGCCCTGTTCAGGAACACCGACAAACCGCTCCTCGCCGCTCACCGTGTCAACGTAGCTGAACGAGGTTTGGTGGTACTCGAAGGCGCCCATCTTCTTCAGCTGTTCCTTCACCCGCCGGCGACCCTCGAGCGCCAGAGTCAGGATCTCCTCCAGGTCTTCGCGCGACAGCTCCCCGTGCGGGTGCAAGATCTTGATCAGGCCGGAGACCGTCCGCAGCACGGCTTTGCGATCGCGAGCATTCAGGTGCGACCCTAGGTCGAAGGTCTGGCCGACGATCTCGGTGAAGTTGTGCTTCCGTAGCTCGCGCAGTGCCTCGGCCAGGTAATCGATCACGAACCCGTAGTGGTCCGTGAAGTGCTCGTTGTGCATCTTCGGGATCTCCCAACCCGGGAGATAGAAGTGCAGGCGATCGATGAACGCCATATCGTTGCGGATGACGTCAGGCAGCGGCTCGAACAAATGACCCCGCTGCACCATCACATCCACCGGCTGCTGCGTATTGCCAAACATGGCCAGCGACGCATAGCCCGACATCGCCTCCTGGCCGCGCTGGAATTGACCGCTTTCACAGTAGGTCTTGAGCGTCGTGATCACCTCACGCGGCATCCTCTGCAGGTCAGCGACCTCGTCGAAGCCGACCACGTCCCAGATCATGACCATGCCCTTCTGCCGGCCGTTCATGTGACCGAAAAGGTTGGGCACGGTGGTCGGGCCGGTCAGCAGGGCCGCGTACGGCGAGAGCTCCTGAACGGCGTAGCTCTTGCCCGTGCCGCGCGGGCCGAGCTCGATCAGGTTGAAGTTCTGCTCGCAGAGGGGCACCAGGCGCATCAAGAACAGCAGCTTGAGCCGTCGGTCCATCGTGGCCGGCTCGTAGCCCATGCTGCGCAGCAACAGGTCCATCCACTCGTCGGTGGTGAACTCGCGGCGCAGCTGGCGGTACTCATCCAGATCGAACGTCGCCAGCTGGATCGGTGTTAGCTCCTCGATCCAGAACGGGTTCTTGCCGTGGGTCGCCTCATCCCACAGGAACCGCATGTCGATCTGGGCCCAAATCCCACCGGTCAGGAGCCGGTCATACCGATGGACGTCTTGGTCTCTGATGTGCACATAGCGATGGCCGAAGTTGGTTGCCTCAGCCCAGTAATCCGAATCGCTCACGCGCACCGAGACCTTGTCGATGAATGTGTGGCGACCGCGCTCCTTGACCTTGCTCTGCGCGCGCATCGCCTCGTCGGGCCGGATATAGTGCTCGGCGAGGGTCTCGTTGACCACTTGCAGCCCCATCTGAATCGTCATCTCATCGGCCGAGGCGCAGTACTTGCCGAGCAGGTACTCCAGGACGAACACCGGCACGTTCGCCCCGACCTTGACGGTGCGCACCAGGTCCTTGCGGACAACCTTGCCCGCGAACACGCGCGTCACCTTCTGGTCCAGGGCGTCCAGCTGAGGCGTAGTGTTAGACATCATCGGATTCCAAGCTTAACGGGCATCTGCTTCGAGCGGGCGAGGACTGCATCGGTCGCCGCATCCAGGACCACGATCTGCACGGACTTGGCTTCGCCGAACAAGCGGAGCCCCACCTGGACCGGGTCATCGGCTTCCAGCGTGATCGTCCCGGCTTCTTCATCTAGGCTACCACCGGACGCCATCACCGCCTCGCCAACCTGCTGGGTGCCGGCCCAGAGCGCGACTCGCACGACCTGCGGGTCCGGGTGGAGCAGCGTGCGGGGGGACACGAGCTTGGCGGCGATGATGAGGTTGTTGACTTGCTCGGGATAGTCGCTGAGTTGCACCTTGGGCGCGAGATCGTCGGGCGCGGGCGCGGGTGGCAGCCGGAAGCTGAGGACCGGCACGATCAGCTCCTGTAGGCTCGGCCCGCCGTGATGGTACCGCTGCCCGCCCCCCGCCGCCGCGAAGATGCCCGTACCGGCGGGAAAGATGAACTCCAGCGGCGTCACGTAGCCCAGGTCCGAGCCTGTCACGCGCACCGCCGCCGCCGGCGTGCTGCCCCCGCGGCCGGCCCAGTACCGGCGTTTGACCGGCGGCCCCTCGCCGCCCGGGTTGTCCATGGTCTGGTCCGCACCGAGCCGTGCGGCGAGCAGATGCCCGTGGTCCGCGCTGACCACGAAGCGGCCCACGCCCGCCTCCGCCAGCCGCCGCACCGCTTGGGCCACCCGGCCGATAACCGAGTCCATGTGCGCGCGTGCGATCAGGTCGTTGTCCGTCTCGCCCAGCGTGTCGATCTCGGTCGACCGCACCACCACCAGCGGCGCCTCGCTGACCAGCGCGCGCAGCTCCTCAATACTCCTCTCGGCCACCGCGGGCAGCAGCAGATCGACCGTGCCCGGCACCAGCGCCGCGAGGTAGTTCAGGCGCGCCGCGGCGTCGGGCAGCTCTGTGCTGCCGATCCGCGCGACGAGCTGGCCCTTCGCCTCGACCACCGTGAAGTCCGTCGCCGCGCCCGGCAGCAGCGCCGCCATGCCGATCTGGGTGACTGTCGGCAAGGCCGCGGCCGCCGCCTGCAGCTCGAGCTCGACCGCGCCCGAGATCTGGTCGGCCAGGCGCACGCCCATCTCGTAGCGCAGCGCGTCAACCATGAAGAACGCCACCGGCGAGACGCTAGGGCGGACCACGTCGGCGAAGACCTTGGTCTGCGGCAAGACCCCCGGCAGCGCCCAGTTGCTCTCCACCAGGGCCGCGGTGAACCCCGTCGCCATTCGCTCCAGCAGCTGCTGATAGGCTTGGCGCACGACGCGCAGCGCGCCGTCGATCGCGGGGTCGTCGGCCATCACCGCCGCCTGAGCCTCAAGCTCCCGGTAGCGCCGGTCAACCACGTGCCAGCCGTCGCGCTTGGTGTAGGCCCTGACCCATGCCCCCGCCTCGGCCGGCATCTTCTGCAACCGCGGTGTCGCCGCCTCCACCGCCAGGCCCAAGTCGACGAGGTGCCGCCGCACCGGCCAGCGTACAGCCCGCGGATCATGCGTCGCCAGCTGCATCGTCGGCCAGAAGCCGTGCTCGTGCGCCTCGATGACCGCCCCCGCCTCCGCCCAGCGCTGCTCCGCCAGCAGCCCGCCGGCCTGGCCCAGTAGCGCCTCGTCCTCGAACCGGAACGTGTTGTGCCCGCCCAGCGCGGCGGGATCGACCTCTAGGCTGGCCAGTTCCAGCTCCGCCTGTAGCCGGTCGGCTAGCACGACATACTCGGGCCGGTAGTCGTGCCGCAGCCGGTCGGCCAGGGCGCGGATCTTGGTCCGCTGCTCCGCGCGCGTCGCCGCGGGCACCCACGCCAGCGCCGCCGGCGCCTCGCTTCGCAGGTCGTCGCGAAACTCATTGACCAGCACGTAGCGCTCGGTCACCGCCCGCGCCAAGCCCAGCGACCCGCCGGCCTCCAGGTCGAGGCCCAGCTGCTCGCGGACCAGCGCGCGCAGCTCCTCGCCCGCCACCCGCTCCTCGATCCGCGCGTCATACTCGGGTCGCACCAACCACATCGCCAACTGATCAAGCGGGTCCGGCGGGGTCAAGATGAGCCGCAGCAAAGCCCCCCCGGCGGTCGCTTGGCCGAGCAAGGCGACCACGTCGGCATAGCTGACCTCCGGGCTCGCCATCAGCCCGTCGATCGTCGCCTGGTCGTGGTGCTTCCGCAAGACTGCCCGCGCCAGCCGGCCAAACTCGGGCACGTAGGTCTCGCCGCCGAGCCCGAGCTCCAGGAGGACCCGCTCGGCCTCCGCCGGCTGTGCCTCGGGCACATAGATCAGCAGCGGCGCCGGCTCCGGACCCGCGACATACGGCTCAACCGCCAGCCGCAGAGCGAAGTACGAGCCCTCGTACCGCGCCAGGCGCGTCGGCTGCGTACCGATCTGCACCCGCGCCAACGTCTCGCCCGCCGCCGGCTCCAGCGCCGGCAGCTCGTCGAGAAACGGCGCGAACCGGCCACCGTCGTCGTACCAGACCACGACCCACCGCTTCGCCAGCTTGTCCTCGAGCGCATCGCGCAGTCGCTCATGCAGTGCGTGGTCCATGGCTCTCACCTTCCCGCCCGGCTGGGCCGCCTGTCGGCTACCTAGCCTCCAGCAGGCTCTGCAGCGCCGCCTTGACCGCCGGCGAGCTGCGCTCGGCGATCAGCGCCTCGATCTGCGCCGGGTCCACCGCCCGCGGACTCGCGCCGCCGTCCGCGTTCGCCGTCCAAAACACCTCGTCCAGCCCATGGGCCAGGGCCAGGCTGCGGTCGGTCGCGCACTTGGGGATCACCCGCTCCGGCCACAGGTGCAGCGCTAGATGGGCCCAGTCGTACTCGCCCGCGACCAGCTTGGCCCAGCACTCCATCAGCTTCTTCCGCCACTCCTTGTGGTGCGGGACCAGCCGCCAGAGCGGGGCGTGGTTGATGATCACCCCGTCGTTGAGGTCCGGCCGCCAGAGCGGCGCCACCCGCGCCACCTCGTCCTGAAACGCCCGCAGCTCGTCGACCAGCCGCTCCTGGTCCTCGCGCGCCTTCAGCTGCGTGCGGCTCGGCGTCGGCTCGCCCTCCTGGCGCAGGTCGACCAAGCGCCGCTCCTCGCGCCTCAGTTTCGGCTTCACATAATCGTTGAGCACCGCGTACAGCGTGTCCGGCGTCAGCCGGTGATAGTAGAGCCAGACGCTGTAGCGCTGCGAGGGCAGGCTCAGCATCCAGTAGATCGGCGCGGTCCGGCTCGACCGCGAGTAGCGGCGCAAGTGGCCGGCCCAGAACCCCGACCGCGCGTTGGCGAACCAGGCGCGCAGGGTATCGACCCCGAGGATCGCCGCCGCTTCGGTCTGTAGCGCGTCGAAGGTCTCGGGCCAGAGCACGCGCGCGACCTGCTCGACCCGCGCGACCAGGTCCGCCGGGTGGCCCTGGTCCTCGACCAGGACCGCCGCCCCCGCCCCGGCCAGCGGGTAGTCGGCCGGCACCACACCGCCGGGCAACAGCCCTGGCGCCTCGGCGGGCAGCGGGTCGAACGGCTCGGGCTCGGGCGGCGCGGTCCGCGCACCGGTCGCTAGCCGTAGGTCAAACCGCCCGAAAACCACGCCCAGCTGCCAGCTCAGCAGCTCCGCGACCTGGGCCTGGGCGTCGATCGTCCCGACCGTCTCGTCCACCTCGTCCTCCTCGTCTGCCTCGGCCGGACCGTCCGCACTGAGCTCGGCGCCGCTGCTGGCCAGGTCCTCGGCGGCCAGCCCGTACAGCTGGAGGCACCGTTCGTCGATCGTCGCCTGCAGCTGGGCCAGCTCCGCGGCCACCGCCGCCCCGCGCGCCGCCCAGCCGGCCAGCCCCGCGGCCAGGCTCGCGTCCTCCGTCTGCAACAGCGCCGGCAGCCAGAACGCGTGCGACGTCTCCTCCGCCGTGTCCAACCCCCGCTTCAACGACCAGGCGCGGTGGGCGGGCGGTTCGAGGTCAGCGAGGTCTAGCGGCAAGGGTACTGACGCCAGCGTACCCGCGGTGTAAGACCGTGCAGCTCCCGCACCAGCGCCGACCAAGAGCGATAGCAGTAGGTCGAAAACCGAGCTATTCATTGCGGCCATCGCACCAAGTGGGTGGTCAGGGATGAAGCCGCCGGAACCTTTGTGCGAAAACACGGTATCTGCACGCAGAGGCCGCACCGACAGCGCGCGCGATGTGCGGTCCGTCCAGGTCAGGCCAGGACGGAAATAGAACTGCGTGTTTCGTAGGACCGCAGCCATGCGCCCGGTCCGCGGGTGGTTGGCGTTGCGCATCAGCTGTCCATCGTTGGCCCACTGCACGACGAGGTGAATGTCAGCATAGTACGGCGAGTACGCGCCGCCCTTGGCGAAGGCGAACCACTGATCCAGTCGACCTCTGACCGGGACCTCCCAGGCGGCGCGGACGAAGCGGAAGTCGTCGCCGGTCTGCAGGCCTACCCGCGCTGTCCGCCCGTCGCTGGCGAAGGGGGGTAAGGTGGTGAAGAGGGCGCGAACGCGGTCGGAGACCCAGTAGGCGAACGAGGACATGGGGATGTCGGCGAAGCGGGCGGGGTCGAGGGCGAAGCGCCGCGGTCCGGCGGTGGTCTGGTCGGCGAGAGCGGCTTGGAGGGCGGTGGCTTTGTCGGTGGCGTCGAGGACGCGGAGGAAGATGGTCTCACGCATCGTCGGGCTCCTCCTCATCATCGTCGGCGTCGGCGGGCTCGCCGCTGCTGAAGGCCTGGGCTAGCTGCAGGCGTTCGGCGGGGTCGAGGCCGTAGAGGGCGTCGGCCCGGGTGTCGATCTCGGCCTGGATCGTCTCGACCTCGGCCTCCGCCGCGGCCACCCGCGCCGCCCACCCCGCCGCCCGCGCGCCCAACGTCGCCCCCTCGACCTGCAACAACGACGGCAAGACAAACGCGTGCGACGTCTCCTCCGCTGTATCCACCCCCCGCTTCACCGCCCACGCCCGCCGCCCAAGCCCCGCCAAAGCGGCACTGTCGGCGGGTGTTAGGTCGGGGACGGGTACGCGTACCAAGCTGCCTATTTTGAACTCGGGAAACGCGAAGCGCCCTAGGAGGATCTTGAACACAAAGTCCACCGCAGCCGAGTTGCCCAAGCCGAGGTACACGGACGCCTGCGCGGCTGGGAAGAACATCGCTGAGCCACGCACGCTGGTTACACATGCTGCAGGCATTGCTTGCGGGGAGAACCGCCACGCGCGGAGGGGCCATGTCAGGCCGGGTCGAAACCAGAACGCGGCGTTCTTGACAGCAGAGGCCACCCGTCCCGTCTTCGGGTTGACAAGGTTTCGGATCTCAAGGGCATCGCGAGCCCAGTTCACAACCAGATGGATATCAGCGTAGAACGGCGAGAAGCTGCCACCCTTGGTGAAGTCATGCCAGCGCTCACCGCGGCCTAAGGTAGGAGCCTCCCAACTCATGCGCACAAACCGGAAGTCATCGGCGGTTGCCGAGCCTTGCTTTGCCGTGCGGCCCTCGCTCGCAAACACTGGCAACGTGCGGAAGAGATCACGCACTCGGTCGCTGATCCAGTATGCGAAAGGAGATTCCGTGATGACGCGGAAGCGCTCGGGGTCGCGCACATACCGCCGCGGCCCCTCACTGCCCGGCTCGGCGAGGGCGGCCTTGAGGGCGGAGGCCTTGTCGGCGGCGTCGAGCACGCGGTAGAAGATGGTCTCGCGGCGGGGCATGCTCAGCGGTCCTTCTTCTGCAGGCAGAACGCGGCGACCTCGACCATCGCGTCATCGAGCACGCCGTTGCCCAGGTCGGCGAAGACCGTGGGCGGGGCGGTGGCGAGGAGGATCTCCTCGCGCCAGGCCTGGAAGCTGACGAGGAAGAAGCCGGTGCGCGAGGTGAGCGCGCCGAGGAACGCGCCGGGTTCGAGCAGGGCGATGCCGCGTTCGACAAAGGCCGCGAAGAGGTCGTTCTTGGTCCGCGGGTAGGCCCGGCTCAGGTAGCTCTTGCTCGCTTTGCTCGCCGCGCCGAACGGCGGGTTCATCAGGACCACATCGTAGGTCTGATGCATCAGCGCGATGAAGGCGAAGCCCTCGGCGGCGTCTTGGGCAAAGAGCCGGCGGCGCAGCCCCGTGGCGCCCGCGGCCTGCGCGCCGTAGGCGGCGAGGCTGGCCAGCAGCGTGGCCTGCGCTTGGTCCCAGAAGTCTTCTTCGCTGCTGGCGATCATGCTGAGGGTGGCCTGGACGATCTGTCGGCCGTCCTCGGTCTGGCCGACGATCTCGGCGCGTGGGACCATCGCCGCGCGCATGGCACCACCGAGCGCCTTTTCGAGGTCGGCCTCGATCTTGAGCAGCGAGCCGGCCTCGCCGGCCAGCTTCATCGCGTCCACGGCCTTGCTGACCAGCGGCTGGAGCCGGGGGTCGACGGTGGTCAGGAACTCGGCCAGCAGCTCGCTATCGCCGGGCATGGGTTCGGCGACGACGATGTTGGTCCGTTCGATCCGCGGGCGCTCCGCGCGGCCGAGGCCGAGGTCGGTGAGGGCGCGTTGGGCGCGCATCCAGAGCGCGAGCGCGGCGATCTGGGCGGCGCGGGGGTCGATGTCGATGCCGTGGAGGTTGCGCGCGAGGATCAGGCCGGGCCAGTCGGCGGGCGGCGGGTCGGCGGTGGCGCCGGTACCGAAGGCCTCCTCGTAGATGGTTAGGAGCAGGTCGAAGGCATAGAGCAGGAAGTGGCCCGAGCCGCAGGCGGGGTCGAGGATCCTCAGCTCGCGCGGGTCCTTGGGCGGGCGGGGCGGGTCGAAGCGTTCGTCGGGCTCGTGGACGAGGTACTGGCACTGGTCTGTCAGGCGGGTCTGGCCCGCGCGCATCTCGTACCAGGTGCGGCCGAGGGTGTTGTCGGTGAGGAACTCGACGACGTAGCGGGGGGTGAAGAACTGGTTGCGGACGGCCAGCTCGCGGCTGTTGCGC
>DHNJ01000132.1:11807-22243 GCA_002409445.1 Armatimonadetes bacterium UBA5419
GTCCTCGGCCCAGGCGATGGCCAGCTCGGGGCGGTTGAGGATGGCCAGCAGCTCGGCCAGGGCGGCGTCGCGCGGCCAGAGCAGGGCGGCGGGGTCGCGGCGGTCGAAGAGGACCTTGACCTCGACGGCGATCTCGTCGAAGAGGCATTCGAGGTAGAGGCGGTAGCCTTTGTCGGGCAGCTCCTGGAGGCCGGGGGCGAGGCCGCTGAACTCCTTGAAGCCGGTGGAGGCGGGGCCGTTGGAGACGCAGGGCTTGACCAGCGCGCGGGCCTCGAGCATCTTGAGCGCGGCGAGGCGGTTGAGGGTGGTGAAGGCGGCCTCGCGCACGTAGGTGTCGACGGCATCTTGCTCGTTGGCGCCGCGCAGGCGGAGGTGCTCGAGGGTGGCGACGAGCTGGCTGTGGATCCGGCGCTGGTCGGCGTCGAGATGGGCGCCCGGCTCGGCGGGGAGCGGGCGGCCGGCGCGGATGTCGTAGCGGCCGTCGAGCTGCTCGCGGAACTCTGTCTCGAGGCACGATCGAGCGTTCTCGGTCGCCTTCTGGATCACCGCGCGGGTAGCTTTGTCCATCGGTTAGCTCTCATCTCCAGGAGATGGTCTTGCCCTCGTCGAGCAGCCGCTGACACTCAGCGCGGAGGGCTTGGAGGGCGGCCTCGAGGTCGGCGAGGCTGTCGATGCTGGTGGTGGCGAAGCGGGCGGGCTCGAGCGTGACCAGTTGGTCGCCGACCACCAGCTGGCGCAGCTGCGTGATCGCCTGATCGCGTAGCGTGGGACAGGCGTCGGCGGCTGCGCGCAGCTCGCCGAGGCTGACCTCGTCGCTGGGCGGAGCGCTGGTGCGTGCGTGCAGCGGCTGGGCGATGCGGGCCTGCTGCTCGGGCTCGACGGCGGCCCAGTCGGGGTCGGTGGTGAGCCGCTCGAGCGCCGTCTTGTAGACCGCGGCGACCTGGGTGCTGGCGCTGGTGTGACGCCGGGAGTACTCGCTGTCGAGGCGGGTGGTGAGCGTGTCGATCGTGGCGAGCTCGTCGAAGAACAGGTCGCTGGTAAGGTAGCCGCGGAGGTCGTCGGCGGCGGTCTTGAGCGCGGGGTCGAGATCGGGCTCGGCGAGGAGCTGGCGGGCGCGGACGTCGAGGACGGCGCGCGCGTGGCCCAGGCGGCCGAGGCGGTCCGGGTCGAGGGTCTTCTGCAAGTCGAGCGAACGCTTCCGCGCGGCGGCGAGGGTGTCGGCGGAGGCGATGAAGGTCTTGATGACTGTCTTGTTGTCGCCGGCGCCGATCGTCTCGGCGGACTTCAGCGCTCCCTCGAGTTCCGCGGCGCCGGGCAGGCGGTGCTCGCGGAGGGTGCCGAGCACGGCGCGGACCGTCCGCGCGAGCTGGTCAACGGCGGTGCGAATGGCCGCGGCGACGGGGTCCTCGACGACCTCGTCGAGGTGCTGACCGAAAACCTCACGGTACATGGTCGCCGCGCGGATGACGTCGGCGTGCTCGAGGGTGTCGCGGACGCGGAAGGACATGGCCCGGAACTTGTTGTTGTGCGGCAGGCTGTCGCGGGCCTCGATGCTGGTTGCGTCGGTGATGGGATGGCTCTGGCTGGTCGCCTCGAGGCGGCCGGCGCGCAGCAGGCAGGCGGCGAACAGGCGCACCGTGTCGAACGGCCAGCCGTAGGGGGGCTGTTCAAAGTGGTCGGTCAGGGCTCGACCGGAGACGATGTCGTTGTACTCCTGGCGGTTGCCGACATGGCTGAGCACGGCCTCGAGCGGCCCGCTGTCGCAGCGGAACGTGGTCGTGCCACCTTCGCTCTGCAGCAGGTTAAGCTCGCGGAAGACGCGGGGCAGGCCATCGAGGTTGTCCTCGTGCAGCAGGCGCTGCAGATCGGCGGCCGACACGCGCTTAGCCGCCTCTCTATAGCGGGGATAGAGCGTCGGCAGGCACTGGCTGAGGACGTCGCTGACCGCGGCGCGCACCTCGCGGTGCTGCTCGTCGGGGCGGCGGTCGTAGCCGCCGAAGAACACTCGCCCGGCAGCGATGCGTTCGCGCAGGAGCCGCTTGAGCTCGTCCTCGTGACGGCTGAGGCGAGCTTTCTCCTGGGCGGTGAGACCGCCCGCGCCGCTGTTGTCTTCTTGCTGCAGCATCTCCTCGGAGCGACAGTACTCGACCAGGTGGTTCGAGACCGCCTGGTCCAGCTCAGCGACCCAGAAGATGGCGTCGGTCTCGGTTTGACTACGGGTCTTGGCCTCGGCGATGAGTTCGTCGACCTGCGCGGCGGTCTCCGCGAGGGTCATATGCACGACGACGTCACCCTTGATCGCGTCGCGGCCGTTGATGGTCAGGCCGGCGGTGAAATCCTTCGTCTCGTGCAGGGTGTGCTTGGGCGTGGCCCACAGGCCGTGGATGATCTTGGCCTGGACTCGGTGGAGGTCGCTCGGTTTCGGCGAATGGTTTTGGCGCTGCTGCTCCCAGCTGTCCTCGGCGGGCGAGGGGATGTGGTAACGGCCCTGGACGTCGCGGATCTGCAGCTCATCGGTGAGCGCAGCCAGCGCTTCGCGGACCGGTTGGAGCTGCGAGTCGGCGTCGACGGCGGGGTGGAGGACCGCGGCGATGTTCTCGGCGTTGCAGGGCACGTCTTCGCCGGCGTAGTTGAGCAGGCAGATGGCCTTGGCCACGGGCTGGGCCAGGCGGTGATCGACATATGCGGGGATGCCGTTGATCTTGGTGACGATATCGTCAGGGATGTTGCCCACGAGCCGGTCATACATCAGGTCGAGCGTCGCCAGCGTGCCGACCGGCTGGTTGGCGAGGTCGGAGTCGGTGTGAATGAGGAGCTGCTGGGTGAGCTTGATGATGGTCCGGTTCGCGCCGCCCAGGTGCTTGTTGGGGCCGGCCTGGGTGCGCAGTCCGGAGACGACATCGATTAGCAGGCCGATATGGTAGGGCAGCAGCGGGTAGTACTTGATGAACGAGTCGGCGTCGAGCGCTGGCGCGGAGGCACGGCCGATGAGGCGAGTGTTGGCGTCCAGTCGCGCGCGGAACTCCTCGTAGAGCTCGCGCAAGGTGGTCTGGGCCTCGGGGTTCTTGGCCAGGACGCGGCGGCTGGTGACCTCGGCGATATCCGAGGGGTCGAGGTGGATCTGCGTGGAGAAGCGATCCATGATCTTGGGTAGCTCGAGCTTGGTGCTGTCGATCCCGCTGACGACTTCGTTGAGCCGCTCCTGGGCGGTGACCACGAGCCAAAACCGGCCTTTGCCGATGCGCCCCAGGTCTTCGACAATGGCCTGGAGGTCCAGCATCTTCTGCAGGTCGCTGGCGATGAACTGACCGACCTCATCGATGACCAAGACCGCTGCCCGCCCGGGCCGCCGGCGCTCCATCAGCTCCTTGATCCGCGTGGCCAGCCGGTCGGGGCTGATGGCGGCCCGGCCTTGCACGGCCTGCAACCAGGAGTCCTGGGTGGCGTAGGTGCCCGGGTCAAGCGCGTACATGACCGCACTGGCGCGGCTCAGCGCGACGGCGGTCAGGCTCTTATCGTCGGCCCAGGTGGACGGGCTGTAGGTCCGCGCATAGGCCTCCTCGAACCGGGCCAGCTGGCCGTTCTGCTCCAGGGTGATCTCGAGTTCGGCGAGGTCTAGGTCGCTGGGATAGCCGAGCTGCTCGAGGAACACACGATAGAGGATCTCGGTGACCTTTTGGTCCGGGTTGACCACATTGTGGTGGCTGGCGATGTCGAAGATGACCGCTTCGGTGGGGATGTTCTCGGCAGTCAGGCTGAGGAGCTGGCGGAGCCTGGGGTCGTCCGTGCGCTGGGCCAACAGCTGGCTGGCGGTGCTGTCGCCGACGGTGCGGTTGGCGAGGGCGAGGCCGAGGATCTTAGCAAAGCTGGACTTACCGGAGCCGAAGAAGCCCGAGATCCAGACCGCGATCGCCTCATGCGGCTTCTGCGGGGTCTCGAGGTAGCGATCGAGCAGCCTGACAAAGTGGTCTCGGATCGCCGCGGTCACCACGTACTCGCCCAGCTCGCTGGCGAGCACTTGCTCATCGGTCTGATCGACTTTGATGACCTCTTCGATCTGGCGGTTGATGTCGTGGCGGAAGAGGCTGCCGACGCGGTTGTCCGAGGGTTGTGTGCCGGGCATTTAGAAGATCCTTGTGCGATAGCTGCTGTCGGCGGTATGCACGCCCATGAAGCAGAGCCCAGAGGGGTGGTCGAGCGCGCCGGGGTAGAAGAGCACCGTGGGTACGGTCAGCGCGGCGCTGAGGTGATCGAGGAGGGCCGAGGTCCGGTAGACGGGGTAGAGCGCACCCGCGCGGACGATGAAGACCACGTCGCGAGCCGGGTCGGGCTCGTGGGGCAGGCGGGCGGCGACCAGGTCCGCGAACCGCTCCTTTTTCAGCACGTCGGTGACGGTGTTGGCCATGGTCTTGAGCCCGACCTTGGTCTCGAGCTCGATCATCTGCGCGGCGTCGAAGCCTCGCGCGGCAAGCGCGGCATCGAGACATTCGGCCAACGAGATCACCGTCACGCGCTTGCCGGCGCTGCCGACGAGCCGCGTCTGGAGGTCCATCACCTCGCGGCGCAGGGCGAACTCGTGCCGCGGCGGGTACCAGAAGATGGCCGCGGGTCGGCTGCCATTGCCCTTGAGCTTGGGCCCGGGATCGGGCAAGCGCAGGATCGGCTCGAGGTCGTCTTTTAGGCGTTTCCTCACTTGTGTCATTGGACCATCTCCGCCGCGTACTCCGCGGCCGAGGCCAGCGGCAGGCTGAGTTGGGCTAGACTGCCAGCGACCTGGTAGTCGAGCCAGTGCATCTGGTGGAGGCGAAAGAGCTCGCGTTCGACGTCGGACTCATCCATCAGGAAGAGGCGCCAGTCCTCGGCGGCGATGGTGCGGCGGGTGTTGCCGGTCCGTTCATAGAGCGCGTAGAGCAGGTAGAGGAAGCTTTCGTCGGGCAGGCGGTAGCGCGTGAACTCGCGGGCGACCGTGCCCCGCAGCAAGCCGAAGTCGACCGCCATGCGCAGCAGGCCTTGGGCCACGCGGGCCGTCGTTACCGGGCGCCACGGCTGGGCCGCGCCGGGCCGGCTCCGGACCGCGTCCTGCACATAGGCCACGACCTCCTCGACGTGCAGGCGGTAGGTGCCCGCGGTGTACTGGGTGTAGAGCCAGCGGGTGAAAAAGTCGCGGACCAGGAACTCGTCGCGGGTCATGTGCCAGAGGAGCAGCGGTGCCCAGCGTTGGCGATCGAGCCCCGCCTGGGCCAGGAGCACCAGGGGCCGGTCGCGGCCGGTGGGATCGAAGCGGCGGCTGAGCACGCGGACGATGTCGCGTAGCCAGTTGGCGCTGGAGGCGCCGATCGGGTCCTCGGCCTGGATCCGGTCGAGGTTTGCCTTGCTGTCTTGGGCCAGATCCCAATGGCAGAAGGCGGTGTAGGTCTCGTCGATCAGCGACCCTTTGATGATCGTGAACGACGAGATCTGCTCCGCGCGTGACGGCTCAGACACCGGCCGCCTCCCCGGTTGCGTAGGGGACGACGAGCTGGCGTGGCCCGCCCCGGCCGAACGCCGCGGCGAGCAGGGTCATCTGGTCGTCGAGGGACAGCCCGGCGGTCGGCACGTGGACGACCCAGCCGCCTGTTTCGAGAGGCAGCGCGGCGGCGATCTGGGCGAGCTCGTCGGAGAGCAGGCCGAACTGCTGGAGCGAGGCGCAGAGGTCCGCACCCTGACAGCCCGCGAGCTGGTCGAAGAACGGCCGCCACGTGTCGACGTCCTCGACCCACTGGGGCCACTGTTCGTCGAAGCGGGCCGCGGGCTCGGGCGGCAGGTTCCACAGGGTGAGGCTGCCCGGCCGGCGGTAGTGAGGCTCCTCGCACCGTCGGCGCGCCACCTCGAAGACAATCCGCGCTTGGGCGAACAGGTGCGTGCGGGGGAACCCGGGGCTTAGTGCCTGGGCGCCGAGCGGGGCCAGCAGCTGGTTGGTATTCCACCACCCACCGGCGTCCATCTCACCATGGCGTGCAACGACCAGGCGTAGTTTCAGTAAGCGAGCGAGTTCCACGCACCCCTCCGTGCGCCCGCCAGCCGCCGACTGGTCAGGCCAGAGGGCTCAGCACCCCGGGCGCGATCGAGCCGGGCTAGCCACCCGAGTGAGCGAGCCGTGAGCGCATGGCCCGGCGATACCCTCTGCAAAGGATATAGCACGGCCCGGCAACGAGTGCAACCTGCTCGCTGCGAGCCCTTTACCCCCCGCAGCCGCACCCGCCGTCGTGGCCGTGGCCGTGCCCATGCCCGTGCCCGTGGGCGTGGGAGCCGCAGGAGCCGGAGCCGTCGCCTTCGTTGTCGCAGTTGCAGTCGCCGCAGTTGCTCTTCGAGTTGGGGTTGTCGATCTTGAAGCCGCCGCCCATGGGGGTGTCGACGAAGTCGATGGTCGCGCCGTCGAGCGCTTCGTGGCTCATCGGGTCGACGAGGACGGTCAGGCCGTGGTTGACGAACGAGAGGTCGGAGGGGCTCGGGGATTCGTCGATCGCGAGGCCGTATTGGTAGCCGCTGCAGCCGCTGCCCGCGATCCAGATGCGCAGGGCGCTGTCGGGTTTGGCTTCGGCGGCCAGCACCTTCGTGATCTCGGCGGCGGCACGTTCGGTCATGGACACCATCGACGCATCTCCTCGGCCCATCAGGCCACACCCTTCATTGTAAGCCAGGTTGACGCGGGTTGGCCAATTGTCGTCATTTGGTTACATCGGGGTTGACCCAACCGGGTATCCGTGTCGTCATAAGCAATAGGAACGACCCGCGGGCGTGGCCCGCACATGTCATGGGAGGCATGGGTCATGAAGCGACTGTGGATGTTGATGGTGATGGTGGCTACGGCCCTGCTGCTGGCTCTGCCGGCGGTCGCCGAGGGCGTGGACATCGTCTTGGGTCGGGGTGGGTAGTCGGTCGCACGGACCACCACGGCCAGTACGTAAGGACACCCGATGAAGGCACGTGAATTTCTGCGCACCCAGCGCGCGAGCCAGGACACCTGGCCGCAGCGCCTGCTGGAGATACTGCGCGCGGGCGAGATGAGCGCGGAGGCGGCCGCCGAGTGGCTGCCTGAGTTCCAGCGCCGGTTCCGCTCCCGCGTCCCGGATTTCGCCGGCCCCGGCCTGTTCGCCGCGCTGATGCGCTCGGAAGGTCTGGATGCGCCGGCGCTGTCGCTGACCATCCTGGACCACGTCTTCCTCGCGCTGACCCGCAACCAGCCGCGCTCGGACGCCGCGTTCGTCGACTATGTGCGCGCGTGCGTGCGCTCGGCCGCGGTCACCTTGCGCCGGCAGTCGATGGACAGCGTCGGCCGCGCCGCGGCGCGCGACAACAACGTCCAGGTCCTCAGCCTGGACGAGCAGGACGCCCTGCGCGAGACGCTGGCCGCCGACAACCCCGACCTGACCGCGACCGTCTCCGATGAGCGCGTCGTGCAGACCCTCCTAGCCCAAGCCGAGGCCGACGGCCAGCGCGAGAACGTCGAGATCGTCTTGCGCTCGACGCTCGAGGACACCGCCCTCGCCGATATCGCCCGCGAACGCGGCGTCTCGCGCCAGGCGGTGACCAAACGCTACCAGCGCGGGGTCAAGTACCTGGCGGCCAACAGCCAGGCTGTCTTCGGTATGGTGGCCGGATGAGTAGCGATGGGGGCGGCAGCGATCTCGATGACGTCCGTGGGCTGAACCTTGTCACCCCTGGCCGCCCGCCGAGCGCGCGGCTCAGCCGCCTGCGCCAACAACTCCGCACCGCCGACGCGCAGATCGCCGTCGAGCTGGACGACCACGAGGCCGAGCCCGAGGCCTGCGCGCGGCTGCGCATCCAGGGCCAGGAACAGCTGGCCAACCGCCTGTATGAAGCCGCCGAGGAGACCTTCCTCGACGCGCTCGACGAGGGGCTCAAGGCCGATTACTTCTGCTGGCAGGCGGCGGTCAACATCGTCAACTGCCAGCTGTTCCTCCGCCGGCTCGAAGCCGCCGACGAGACCGCCGCGGCGCTGCTCGAGATGTACAGCCAGCAGCCGGAGCACGCCCTGCACTACCTCTGCGCCACCCAGCGTGGCGCGATTGCCGCCGAGCGCCACGCCCTGGCCGTCGCCGCCCTGGCCACGGACCGCGCCGCGGCCGAGGCGCAAACCGCGCTCGACTGGGCCCGCGCGGCCTACCGCTGGCAGCTCGAACACCGCGGCCGCGCCGACGGCCTGCGCGCCTACAACCTGGTCGTCGCGCTGCTGCGCGCCGGGGCGCATGCCGACGCGCTCGAACTCTACGCCGCGCACCGCACCGACGAGGCGTTCCTAACCTGGTGTGGCCAGGGCGAGCACGCCGAGCAGCTGGCCGCGCTGGCCGCCGAGCTGCCGCTCGGGCCGGGCAACTGACGAGAAGGAACCCCCGCGCGCGGAAGGATCCGCGCGGTGGGAGCCGAACCCTCCGCCCACGAGGAGTCTGGTCATGGCGCGTGTCGTCGGTTCTGCTGTCCCCAACCTGCCCTGGGAGCCGAAGCCCGCGGGCTGCCAGGATGTCTGCTGGCGCTATAGCGGCAACCCGATCATCCCCCGCGACCTGATCCCCAGCTCGAACAGCATCTTCAACTCGGCCGCGGTGCCGTTTGGCGACGGGTTCGCCGGCGTCTTCCGCTGCGACGACCGCCGCCGCCAGATGCAGCTGCACACCGGCTTCTCGCCCGACGGCATCAACTGGACCCTCGACAACGAGCGCATCCAGTTCGAGTCGGTCAACGCCGAGATCGGCCGCTGGGAGTACGGCTACGACCCGCGCGTCTGCTGGCTCGAGGACCGCTACTGGGTGACCTGGTGCAACGGCTACCACGGGCCGACGATCGGCATCGCCTATACCCACGACTTCCAGACCTACCACCAGATCGAGAACGCCTACCTGCCGTTCAACCGCAACGGCGTGCTCTTCCCGCGGCGGATCAACGGCAAGTACGTGATGCTCAGCCGCCCCTCGGACAACGGGCACACGCCGTTTGGCGACATCTTCATCAGCCAGAGCCCGGACATGGTCTACTGGGGCGAGCACCGGTTCGTCATGGGCCGCGCGGGCGGCTGGCAGAGCACGAAGATCGGCGCCGGGCCGATCCCGATCGAGACCGACCAGGGCTGGCTGCTGATCTACCACGGCGTGCTGACCAGCTGCAACGGCTTCGTCTACTCGGCCGGCTGCGCGCTGCTCGACCTCGACGAGCCGTGGAAGGTGATCGCCCGCGGCGCGCCGTACATCGCCAGCCCGCAGGCGCCCTACGAGCTGGCCGGCGACGTGCCGAATGTCTGGTTCCCCTGCGCGGCGATCTGCGACGCGCCGACCGGCCGCCTGGCGATCTACTACGGCGCGGCCGACACGGTCACCGGCCTGGCCTTCGCCCAGGTCGACGAGCTGATCGAGTGGACCCTCGCCAACCGGATGTAACTGCCCGGAGATCTGCATGACACCGAAGGAACGCGTGATCGCGGCCCTCGAACACCGCGAGCCCGACCGCATCCCGTGGGGCGAGCACTCGATCGACTACAACGTCTATGAAGCCATCCTCGGCCGGCCGACGCTGGTCCAGGCGAAGATGCGCGAGACGCAGGCCTACTGGGACGGCCGGCGCGACGAGGTCGTCGAGCACTACAAGCGCGACCGCCTGGACCTGATCCGCGCGCTCGAGATGGACATCGTCTTCGTCGGCGGCGTGCCGGGCAAGGGCTATGCGCCGAAGCCGATGGAGCGGCTCGACGAGGTCACCTACCGCGACTCGGGCGGCAGCCTCTACCGCGTCTCCTCGACGACCCACGACCTGATGCCCTACAAGATCAACACGGAGGGCTACCAGCCGCCGACGCTCGAGGGCTTGCAGGCGCAGATCGACGCGCTGGACGACGCGCCGCCGCCGACCGCCGACGGCAGCGAGTGGGAGCTGGTGCGCCACGCGGTCGCCGAGATGGGCGACACGCACTTCATCATGGCCCTGACCGGCGACCTGAGCTTCCCCGGCTTCGGCGCGACCGAGGAGGACCAGTGGGTCAGCCTGCTGACCGACCCCGAGATCTGCGCGAAGATCGCCGAGCTGCACGGCAAGCACCTAATCCGCGGGGTCCAGGTCTACGCGCAGCTGGGGGTCGATGGCATCATGCCCGCGGGCGACCTGGGCAGCAGCACCGGCCTGCTGGCCAGCCCCGAGATCTACCGCCAGATGGTCAAGCCGTGGCACATCAAGCATGCGGCCGAGGCGCACCGGCACGGGCTGTACATCCTCAAGCACTGCTGCGGGCACACCTGGTCGATCCTCGACGACCTGGCCGACATCTACGACGCCTACGAGAGCATCCAGGGCACGGCGGGCATGGATATCGGCGAGATGAAGAAGTGCGTCGCCGGGCGCATGACCCTCTGGGGCGGCATCTGGCACGAGCACATCATCAGCGGCACGCC
>DHNJ01000044.1:0-1589 GCA_002409445.1 Armatimonadetes bacterium UBA5419
GCCACGTGGCTCGGCCGCGGCTGGCGCGGCGCGGCGGACCCCACCGCCGCCGCGACCCAGCGGCTCGACTTCCTGCACAACCTGCTGCAGATGACCGATGGCCTGGACCTCGCGCCGCTCGAGCTGGTCGAGCACGGCGTCGCCCTCAGCCTGGGCGGGCGCTTCGAAACTTGCCTGGCGCTTCTGCTCGCGGCCGTGATCGACCGCGGCGACGACGACGCGGATCGCGTCCTGGCCGCGCTGGACGCCGCCTGTCACGCGCCGGGTAGCGCGGCGACGATGGGCTCGCACGTCCTGCTGGCCCTGCTCAGCAGCCGCCGGCCCGCGGCCTGGGCGATCGTCACGCGCCTGCTGGCTGGCGCGCGCGGCGACGAGGGGCTGCGCCGTTCGATCTACGAACTGGCCCCGCGCGGCCAGGCGGAGGCCTTCGCCGCCGTCCTGCAGGCTGTCGTTGACCACGGGCTGGAGCGCTTCAACGCCACCAGCGAGGCACTCTTCGGCTGGTTCGGTCCCGGGGTGGAAGTCACCGATGCGCAGGAGTTACGGGCCCTGCTGACCGCCAGCGCCGCCCTCCTCGCCGACGAGCAGCGCTGCGCGGACGCCCTGCGCGCCGGCACCCCCATCGAGGCCTCGTTGGCCCTCTGGGCCGAGGCGCACCGCGACCAGCAACTGGCCAGCGCCCAAGCGGCGGCCCTGTTCGACTCGCCCGACGCCGAGCGGCGTTTCGTCGCGCTGGCCTTCCTCGCCGAGGCGGGTGGCCCGCACGCGCAGGCGACCTTTGCCCGCGCCCTGGACGACGCCGAGCCGCGGCTCATCGCCATCGCCATCCAGTATTTCGGCCAGACCAGCGAGACCAGCGTCGACGTCTTCGAGCCCCTACTGGGCGTCGTGCTCCGCCTGTCCCGCGACGCGGACGCGGCCGGCGCCTGTGCAACGTGGCACGGCTCGGAGCGCGCGCTCTGGTCGGATCTGGGCGTGGGCCTCGTCCGGCAGCTGCGCGAGCGGCCGTTCGCGCTGCTCGTCGAGGCCTGGCCCGAGCTGCCCGACGAGGCCCAGCGCAGCGTCGTCCAGGCGACCCGCGCCGACCTCCGTGCGCGCCCCGACGTCCGCGCCGGCCTGGTCCAACTGCTCGCCATCGCCGCCGGCGACCGCCTGCCCCTCGTGCTCGATCGCATCGCCGAAGACGGGCTCAGCCCGGACGAGGTACCCGCCGTCGAGGCGGTGGTCGGCCGGCTGCCGGCCCGCGCCCGCCCCGAGGCCCTGCGCCTCCTCGTCGGCCAGAGCGATGCGGCGGCGCTCGACAGCGCCCGGCGCCTGCTCGCCGCGACCGACAAGGTGTCGCGCCAGGTCGGTCTGGAGCTGCTCGTCGCCCTGCACGGCAGCGGCCGCGCCGTCGAGGCGTGCCTGGCCGCGGCCGAGGCCTTCCGCCAGCGGCCGGCCAAGATCCTGGCCGCCGAGGCCAAACTGCTCGCTTCCCTCCAGCCGCGCGAGGAGGCGGTCGGCAGTCCAGCCGACGGCTTTGGCCTGTTCGATCTGGCGGACCTGGTCGGCCCGCTCGAGCCCCAGCGGCAGGCGGCGACGATGCTGAC
>DHNJ01000044.1:1780-5348 GCA_002409445.1 Armatimonadetes bacterium UBA5419
GCGGTGAGATGATCACCTTCCGTTACGGCGACGAGGAACGCACGGTGCCGCTCGCCGACGCCTCGGTCCATTCCTGGTCGCCCCTCGCTCCGCACCCGTACGACGAGCCGCCGCCCGAGCCCCTGCCGCTCCTGGACCGCTGGCGTGCCTGGTACGCGGACCGGCCCGACACGCAGCGCGACGCGGACGGGCTGGAGCTGCTGCGCGCCTACTGGCTGCTGTCCGTGGTCGAGGCGCGCGAGGAGATGCGTGACCAACGCGAGTGGTTCGGGTGGTCCACCTGGGCGGAGGTCTGGCTCACCGCGATCAGCGGCAGCCACATCACCGTGCCGTCGAAGCCGGCCCACACCAGCTGGTGGACCGTCGTGCCTGCCGTGTTGCTGGTCGAGGCGGACGGCGACCACCATGCCGAGGCGGACCTGCTCCTGGCGGCGGCCGAGGACGCGCTCGCCCAAGCCCCGCCCGAGGCACGAACCGCCGTGCGCAGATGGTATGCCTGGCGGGCACCGTCGCGCGAGGCCGTGCTGCGCCCGTTCAACCTCGCCAGCGGCCATGCCCAGCGCTGGCCGGCGGCCTGGACGCCCGACCTGTGGTCGCGCTGCTACCGCCTGCTGCGCTACGCCGGGCAGACCACCGTCCCAACCGAGGCGGCCGAGGACGGCGGGCCGTCGTCGTTCGAACTGCCGCCAGACCTGCTGGTCACGCTGCCCGCCTGGCGCGCGGGGGCCATCGGCGAGGCCGACGTCTTGGCTCAGATGGTCGGGCCATACAACCCCGACCACACGTCGCTGCTTCGCCTCGGCGCCGTGCCCCAGGCGGCCTGGCCCGTGGCCGACTACCCCGAACTGCTACCCCTCGTGCGCCGCATGAGCGACCGCCTGCTCGACGTGGAGCTGCGGCGGGGCGAGCTGGAGACGCCGGCGACGCCGTACGTCCGGCAGATCTCGCGCCTCTGGGGCGCGGCCAACTTTGCCCGGATCCTTCATGTCCTGCGCGGGGCCGGGCTGACCAGCGAGCGTTGGCCCGAGGGGCCGCGCGCCCTGTTCAGCAACTTGGCCCGCGCCTGCCGCTTGGCCCCCGATGAGACCGTCGCCGACGCGACCGCGCTGCTGTGCGCCGCCGATCTGCCTGAGCCGCTCCGGCTGACCGCCATGCTGGCCTGCCCGCGGTGGTTGCGGCCGCTAGCCGAGACGCTGGGTTGGCCCGGCCTGGCCAGCATGGCCGCCTGGCTGCTGGCCCACACCAAGGAGACGGTCGACAACGACGACGATGACGACTGGTTCGGCGCCATCACCGCCGAGACGCCGCTCGCCGCCGCCGACCTGGCCGCCGGCGCGGCCGACCTCGACTGGTTCGCCCGCGCCTACGCGCAGCTGGGCGCGGCGCGCTTCGACCAGTTGCATGCCGCCTGCCGCGGCGCGCGCTCGGCCGGCGCCTTGTCCCGCGCCAAGCTCTACGCCGACACCCTGCGCGGCCAGGTCACGCCCACGGCACTGATCGAGCGCATCCGTGCCAAGCGCAACCAGGACTCCCTGCGCGCCCTCGGCCTGGCCCCGCTACCGGCCGAGCCGGCGGCCCGCGAGGCCGAGCTGCTGGCCCGCTACGAGGTCTTCACCGAGTTCGAGCGCGGCTCCCGCGCCTTCGGCGCCCAGCGCCGCGAGAGCGAGCAGCGCGCCGCCGAGGTCGCCCTGGACAACCTCGCCCGCAACGCCGGCTACCCCGACCCGCTGCGGCTGCGCTGGAAGCTCGAAGCGCAGCTGGTCGCCGACCTGGCCGCCGGCCCGGTGATCGCGACCCTCGACGACCTGACCGTGAGCCTCAGCGTCGATGCCGACGGCCAGCCGCGGCTACACGCGGAGCGCGCCGGCAAGGCCCTCAAGAACATCCCCGCCGCCGCCGGCAAGACCGAAGCCATCGCCGCACTCAAGGCGCGCAAGGCCGCGCTCGACCGCACCGCGACGCGCCTGCGCCACGCGCTCGAAGAGGCCATGTGCCGCGGTGACGCCTTTACCGGCGCCGAACTGGTCGAGCTAGCCCGCCACCCGCTGCTCGCCCCGAGCCTCGCCCGCCTGGTCTGGCTCAGCGACGGCTCGGCGGGCTACCTGGTCGAGGGCGGCCTGGCCCTGCGCGATGCGCGCGGCCAGCTGCACCCCCTCGGCGCGACCGAGCCGGTGCGCCTGGCGCACACCATCGACCTGCTGGCCCGCGGCGACCTGCACCTCTGGCAGCGCGACTGCTTCGGGGCCGGCCGCGTGCAGCCGTTCAAACAGGTCTTCCGCGAGGTCTACCCGCTGACCGCGGCCGAACGCGACGAGCCCGAGGGCACCGAGCGCTACCGCGGCCAGCAGGTCCGCGCCGCGCACGCGGTCGCCCTGCTCGCCGGCCGCGGCTGGGTCAACACGATGGAGGACGGCCTGCGCCGCGCCTGGCACCAGCACCGGCTCGGCGCCTGGCTGACCTTCGACGAGTTCTTCTACGCCGCTAGCGAACTGCCCGTCTTGACCGTGCGGACCGTCTCCTTCGCCACGCTCGACACCTTCGAGCCGCTACGCCCCGCCGACGTGCCGCCGATCGTCTTCAGCGAGGCGATGCGCGACGTGGACCTGGCCGTCAGCGTCGCCCACGTCTCCGGCGTCGACCCCGAGGCCACCGCCTCGACCGTCGAGCTGCGCGCCGCGCTGGTGCGCGAGACCTGCGCGCTGCTGAACCTCGGTAACGTCGTCGTCGACGGGCGCTGGGCGACGATCAGCGGCACCCTGGGGACCTACCGCGTCCACCTCGGCGCCGGCATTGTCCACCTCCAGCCCGGGGGCATGCTGGTCCTCGTCCCCGTCAGCGCCCAGCACCGCGGCCGCCTCTTCCTCCCCTTCGCCGACGACGACCCGGTCACCGCCGAAGTCCTCTCGAAGGTCATCCTCCTCGCCCGCGACCACGACCTCCGCGACCCCGCCCTCCTCGCCGCTATCCGCCGGCAGTAGGTGGCGTGGCCTGTCCGTTGGCCGCCCACCGCCGCGCCCACGACCAGGCCAGCCAGGCGCCGAGCGCGCAGCCGACCAGGCCGAGGCTGACCTTGGCGGCGATGTACCAGGGAGCGTAGACCTTGCGCCAGAGCAGCGGCGCGAGCAGGGCGTAGCTGTAGGCGTTGGAGACGGCGCCGCGGGCCAGAGCGACGGACAGGGCGGTCGGCAGCGCACAGGGGTTGGCGCCGGTGGCCAGGAAGGCGGCCTCGGCGGACCAGGCAATCCAGAGGTGATAGGGCCAGGTCAACGGGTTGAGGTTGCCGCCGAGCAGCTGGGCGAGGAGGGCTTGGCCCAGGATCAGCGTGGTCAGCGCGCCGGGCCGCGGCACCAGGCAGAGCATCGCCAGCAGCGCGGCGCTGTAGGGGATGGCGTAGATCAGGGCGTCGAGCAGCGGCACGCGCGCCAGGCCGCCGCGGAACGGCAGCAGCGCGACGAACAGCAGCGCCACGCCGAGCGCCAGCGTCACCCGTTCGGCCGGGCTCGCCGCCGAGCCGAAGACCGAGCGCCCGCGCCAGCCGCGCGCCAGCAGCCACCAGGCCGGCGGCAGC
>DHNJ01000161.1 GCA_002409445.1 Armatimonadetes bacterium UBA5419
CGCCGCCGCCCACGTTGGCCGCGGCTCGGCGGCGCTGCGCGCGGGCGTGGCGCGCGCCCGCGGCGAGTTCGTCGGGCCGATCCATACCGCCCGCGCGATCTGCTACCAGCCCTACACCCCGCGCCCGGCGACCGGCACCGCCGCGCCGCCGCGCGAGGTCAACTGGGAGCTGTGGCGTGGGCCGGCCAACATCGCCTACCGGCCGGAGCTGCGCGGCGAGGGCTGGCTCTATGAGGCGGCGCTGAGCCCGGGTGAGCTGGGCGGCGCGGCGCTCGAGCCGCTGGACGCGGCGCGCTGGCTACTGGGCGGCGACGAGCTGCCGGTCGGTGTGCATAGCTCCGGTGGGCGGTTTGGCGACGAGGTCCCCGGCGACACGCCGAACGTGCAGCACGCGGTCTTCAGCATGGCCGACCGGCGCAGCCTGGCGGTCGAGATCCGCGGGCTGGTCAGCCCCGCCGAGCAGGGCTTGCGGGTCGGCGCGATCGCCTACGGCGCGACCGGCTGGCTGAACCAGGCGGACGGCTTCAAGCCGCACATCGGCCACGACGACAAGGGCTCGCCGGCGGAGGACGCGCAGCCGGCCGACATCGGCGGGGTGAGCGCGCCGAACGCGCTGGCCAACTTCGTCGCGGCGATCGCGGCGGGCCGGGCGGCGGACATCAACTGCCCGCTGACCGCCGGTGTGCGCACCGCGCAGTACATCGCCCTGGCGAACATCGCGTACCGGCTGGGCCGGGCTCTGGATTTCGACCCGGCGGCCGAGAAGTTCCTCGGCGCGACCGACGCCGACGCCCTGCTGGCGCGCCCGCGCGTGGCCCGCGGCTTTGGCCTGCCTGCTTAGGAGAGACCAATGAGTGCTCCCAACCGACGAGACTTCCTGCGCACCAGCGGCGCCGCGGCGGCCTTGGGTGGCCTGACCATCCTCGGCGCGCCCGCCCGCTCGACCGCGCAGGCCAATACGGTGCGCACCGCGGTGATCGGCTTCAACAGCCGCGGCCAGGACCTGGTTCGCCGCTGCCTCGAGATGGAGGACGTGGTCATCACCGCCCTGTGCGATGTCGATAGCCGCGTGCTCGAGCGGACCGTCGCCGCGGTCACCGAGAAGCAGGGCACGGCGCCGACCGCCTACACCGACCTGCGCCGGGTCATGGACGACCCGCAGGTCGACGCCGTGTTCACCGCGACGCCGAACCATTGGCACGCGCTGATCGGCATCTGGGCCTGCCAGGCGGGTAAGGACTCGTACATCGAGAAGCCGGCCTGCTGGGGCGTCGAGGAGGGCGAGACGCTGGTCGCCGCGGTCGAGAAGTACGGCCGCGTCTGCCAGATCGGCCACAACACGACCCGCCCGAACGGCACCGCGCGGCGGGCCGTCGGCCGCGTCTGGAACGGCGACTTGGGCACCGCGTACCTCTCGCGCGGACTCTGCTTCAAGCCGCGCGGCTCGATCGGCATCAAGCCCGATGACAACGTGCCCGACTGGCTCGACTGGGACCTCTGGCAGGGCCCGGCCAAGCGGCGGCCGTTCTCGACCCGCTACGTCCACTACAACTGGCACTGGTTCTTCGACTACGGCAACGGCGATATCGGCAACCAGGGCGTGCACCAGATGGACCAGGCGCGCTGGTTCCTCGGCCGCGACCTGCCGACCATCGTCAGCTCGTCGGGCGGCCGCTACGGCTATGTCGACGACGGCGAGACGCCGAACACCCAGTTCGCCACGTTCAGCTACCCCGACGGGATCGAGATCCAGTTCGAGGTCCGCGGCCTGCCGACCCACGACGAGGCCGGGGTGAAGATCGGCAACCTGGTCTTCGGCACCAAGGGCTACATGAGCAGCGGCGACAGCTACCGGCTGCGCGGGCCCGACGGCGAGGAGGTCCCGTTTGTCGATGGCACCGAGCTGCCGCACGTCGGTGGCGCGGGCAACGACCAGTTCCAGAACTTCATCGACATCGTCCGCTCGCGGCAGGTTGACCAGCTCAACTGCAACGCCGCCGAGGGCGTCAAGTCGGCGCAGCTCTGCGCGCTGGCCAACATCGCGTATCTCTGTGGCCGGACGCTGAACTTCGACCCGAAGTCGATGACCTTCCCCGGCGACGCCGAGGCCAACAGCTACCTGGCCCGCCAGGAGAGCGCGCCGGGCTTCGAGGTGCCGGCGCCGAACAAGGTCTAGGCCCGCCGGGCGCGAATCCCCCTCGTGGCGCGGCCGCCCGGGCCGCGCCACGAGGACGTGCCATGGTCCCGCTGATGTTCGCCCTGTTGAGTACGCTCGCCACAGCGGACGATGACGCGCTGCGCGGGGTTGAGAGCTGGGCCTGGCGCCGCGCCTGGCCGGCGGTGGTCAACCCCGTCGTCCGTTCACCGCGGGCGCAGGTCATCTCGCTGCGCGGGGCGTGGGAGTTCGTGACCCGCGGGGTTGCGCCGTCGCGCCACCCGAACTGGGTCGCCTTCTACAGCCAGCCCTGGCCCGGCGCGCGCACGCTGCAGGTGCCCGGCAGCTGGGAGGCGCAGGGCGTCGGCGAGCCCGGCCCGTCGGTCACCTGGGACCCGAAATGGGACCACGGCCCGCGCCAGCTGCGCCACGTCTACATGGGCGAGGCCTGGTACCGGCGGACCGTCGATCTGCCCGCGGCGTGGGCCGGCCAGCGCGTCTGGCTGAAGGTCGGTGGGCTGCGCTCGCAGGGCTGGTTCTGGGTCAACGGCACGCGTGTGGCCTGGGTCGACAACTACTGCGGGACCTACAAATACGACATCACCGACCTGGTCGAGCCGGGCCAGCCGGTGACCGTCGTCGCCGCGGTCAACAACGACCTGCCCAGCCGCAAGGGCCAGATGGTCAGTTCGCACCGCTTTGGCGGGCTGTACCGCGATGTCGAGCTCGAAGCCACGCCGCCCAGCCGCATCGACGACGCCTGGGTGCGCGGCGACCTCGACCAAGGGACGGCCTTGGTCCATGTGACGCTGGCCCGCGCCGCCGAGCAGAACGGCTTTCAG
>DHNJ01000211.1:0-251 GCA_002409445.1 Armatimonadetes bacterium UBA5419
GAGGCGGGACTCGAACCCGCACGGGTTTCCCCACATGATCCTAAGTCATGCGCGTATACCAGTTTCGCCACTCACCCGGCATTCGCGCCTGCAAGACAAGGTACTACCACCCCCCGCCCGTGTCAAGCCCCCCTGCGACCCGATCGTCCATGGCGCCGCGAGCGCCGCCGGCCCGCAAGCCAGCGGC
This sequence comes from Armatimonadetes bacterium UBA5419, assembly GCA_002409445.1. Taxonomy (GTDB): domain Bacteria; phylum Armatimonadota; class UBA10988; order UBA10988; family UBA10988; genus UBA10988. The sequence continues at coordinate 188 of DHNJ01000211.1, forward strand.
GGTCGCGGCCGACTCCGGTCGCACGCTACCCGCGCGGGTCCGCGATGCGGCCCATGAACAGCAG
>DHNJ01000211.1:378-3587 GCA_002409445.1 Armatimonadetes bacterium UBA5419
GCGATGCGGCCCATGAACAGCAGCGTGCCCGTCGCGTCGTCGCGCAGCAGGAACAGGAATGGGCGGTCGACAGTCATCGTCACCCGCTCCACGGGCGCGGGCATCGAAGTCACGCCCATCACGATTGCGGTCGCCGCGGAGGCTTCGGTGCCCTCCTCGTCAACCTTGACGAAGGCCTTGTGCAGCGCGTTGCTGACCGACAGGTCGCGCGTGCCGTCCATACCCGAGAAGTCCGCCTCTTGCGGGTCGAAGGCGTCGGTCAGACCCAGCGCCTTCAGGTTGTCACCCAACGGCAGGCTGGGCGACAGCTGGAACTTCGGCAGCCGCAGATCGACCTCGGCCAGTGTCGCCTCGGCCAGGCCCTGGTTCAGGACCTCGGGGCTGAAGAACGACTCCACCAGGTCCGCGTAACCCGGCCGCGGCAGGACGATCACCGCCGAGACCTGATGCCCGAGGTACGGGATCCGCACCGCCTGGAACTCCGGCCCTTCGGCGTAGGCGTAGCGCCGGATCTGGTGCATGAACGGCACGGTCACCTTGGTCTCGTCGCTGAGGGTGAAGGTGGCGTCTTCGGTCAGCTCGGCGCGGAACGGGTCGGCCCAGCCGGCCTTGAAGTAGACCGCGTTGGCCAAGACCAGCCGCGTCAGCGCCGTCAGCACGCCGGGCTCGATGAGGCTCGGGATCGTGCCCGCGGTCTCCGCGCTGACCCAGTCGTTGATCTCCGCGCGTGCCGCCTCGGCGTCGCGCGCATAATCGAGCGCACGGATTTCAGCGCCGGGGAAGGTTGCTTCCACCGCACCGAAGTACTCGGGCCGGAAGGCGTGGCCCTCCTGGGCGAAGACACCATTGCTGCTCGACAGGGCGAACGCCGTGCCGTCCTCCAGTTCGCGCGGGCGCAGCGCCTCGGCGAGCGCCAGCATCGCCGCCCCGTCCGCCGCGTCATCACCGGTCGCGCCGAGCAGCCGGCCTAGCTGCGTCCGCGTATCGCCCGCGGCGCCGATGTACAGCAGGCCCAGCGCCTGGTGGATGCTGTAAGGCGAGAAGAACACGTTGGTCGCGCGCGGCTGCTGGGCCCACAGCCGGAAGCCAAGCTGGTTGACCGCCGCCGCTGCCTGCTCCGCCCCTGGCCCCACTTGCGCCGGCGCCGCGCCTGCGGCCACCAACGCCAGCCCCAGCCCCAATATCGTCATTCGCATCGGTCTGCTCCTCTTTGTCCCCTGCCGAGGTTACTTACCCGCAGACCATCAGTATTGTGCACACGGCCCCCGCCGCTACCCCCGCGGGTCGGCGATGCGGCCCATGAACAGCAGCGCACCCGTCGCGTCATCGCGCACGAGGAAGAGGAACGGGCGGTCGACGGTCATCACCACGGTCTGCGGCCCCGGCGGGCTCGCGGCATCGGCCATGCCCAGCGCCGTCGCGGCGGCGGCTTCGGTACCCTCTTCGTCGACCTTGATGTACGCCTGGTGCAGCGCGTCGGTGACGAAGAGCCGCCGGCTCGTGCAGATGGCCGACAGGTCCGAGTAAGCCGGGTCAAAGACGTCGGTCAAGCCGAGCGCCCGCAGGTCTGCGGCGAGCTGCAGCGTCGGGCGCACCTCGAACCGCGGCAGGCGCAGGTCGACCTGGGTCAACTCCGCACGCGCGACGGTCTCTTCGAGCAGCTTTGCGCCGACCGTGGACTCGACCGCCTCAACGGCCCCCGCGCGGGGCAAGACCACGAGCGCGGAGACCTGCTGCCCGACGTAAGGCAGCAGCACGGCCTGGTACTCCGGCGTCTCGGCGTAGCGCAGGTAGTCCCGCTTGCGCATCCGTGGGACAGTGACCTCCGTCCCGTCCGCCAGCGTGAAGGGCCCGTCCTCCGTCTCCGCCGGCTCAAACTCCATCAACCAGCGGGCCTGGAAGTAAACCGTGCTTGCCAACACTAATCGCGTGTCGACCGCCAGGTCGTTCGACCCGACGAGGACCGGGATTGCGCCCGCGGTCTGCTGCTCCGCCCAGCGGTTGATGGCGGTGCGGGCGCCCGGCAAGTCCGCCTTGAAGTCCAGGCCGCGCACGACTGCGTCGGGGCATGCCGCTTGCACCGTGCGCCGGTAGGTGCGCTCGATCGGGTAGTCCTCCAGCACGAACACGCCGTTGCTGTTGTGCAGGGTGAAGGCCTGGCGGCTCGCCCCCTCCGTCGGCCGCAGCGCCGTGGCCAGGGCCTGGGTATCCACCACGCTGCCGCGGGCGATGTTGACCAGGTGGCCTTGCGGGCCCAGAGCGCGCATCACGGTGGCATCCACCAGGTGCAGGGTCCCGGCGCCGCCGGGCGTGGCCACGACCAGCACATCGGCCCATTCCGCCAGCGCCAGCAAGCTGTCGAAGTAGGTCCACGGTGCATCGGCCTTGGGCGAGCGGTTGTGGTAGCCCACCTCCATCTCGAACGCCTGGGCACGCAGCGCGATCTTGCGGCCGATGGTGCCCAGACCCAGCACGCCCAGGCGCTTGCCGGTGATGCCGGCGGGCAGCGGCAGCGTGGTGCGCCACACACCGGCACGCAGCTGTGCACCGTAGTAGTCCAGCTGGCGCACGCTGGCCAGCACCAAGGCCAGGGTGTGATCGGCCACGCAGCTGTCGTTGGTGCCCGCACCGTTGCCGGTGGCAATGCCACGCGTGCGAGCATGGGCCACGTCCACTTTCTCGTAGCCGGCACCCAGCGCGCAGACCAGTTGCAAAGCAGGCAGCTGGTCCATCTGCACCGCACTCAAACCCACGGAGCCGATGGTCAGCACCACCTGCACGCGCGCAGCGTGCTGCTGCAGCGCCGCCTCGGCGTCGGCGGGTTCGGGCACATAGACCAGTTCCAGACTGGGCAGGCGCTGGGCGATTAGGCGGCGCTCGACATCGGCAACGACGGTGTTGATCAGCAGGATGGGGCGGGAAGCGGCGGCGATGGGTGCGGTAGCGGAAGTCATGAGAGTCTTTCAGGGGAACGCAGGAAACACAGCCCCGACCGTACCGCATTCCCTGCGTGTGGCCGTGCTGATGGAGAACATGTGGACAGGCTATGCCTTCAGCGGTGCAGCTTCCGTGCCACCTTCGCTGCCATCCGCCTCACCGCTTTGCTGCAAGGCCCACATCTGGGCATAGCGGCCATTCAGTGCCAGCAGCGCAGCGTGGCTGCCGCGCTCCAGAATTTCGCCGTTTTCCAGCACAATGATGGCTTTTGC
>DHNJ01000230.1:0-8680 GCA_002409445.1 Armatimonadetes bacterium UBA5419
GGCCCGCGGCCGCCGCGGCCTGCACACGGTCGAGCGGCGTCTGCTCCGCCGCCGGCCGCCGCCCGCGGCGGGCCAGGCCAATCAGGATGCTGGTCAGCAGCGCGAAGACCAGTCCGCCCGCGCCGCCCAGCACCCAGCGCCAGCTAGCCACCAAGCCCGGCGCCTCGAGGTCGTAGACCGCCGGCGAGTAGAACAGCGCCAGCGCCTGGGTCACGACCGCGTCGGGCAGGAGCAGCCCGACCGGCACCGCGACCAGGGCGACCAACACGACGAAGACCAACAGCCACCGCATACAGCCCGCCATCAGCTTGCCCACGCTCACCCCCGATCCGCGAGGCGGTGCATCGTCTCGCGCAGGGCCGGATACAGGGCCACGTAGTCCTGGTAGTACGGCTCGTAGACCGCGGCCATCTCCGGGTTCGGCTCGATCGTCTTGGTCTCCCGGACCATCGCCCGCGAGGCCGCGACCACATCGGGATAGCAGCCCGCGCCGGCCGCCGCGGCGACGGCCATGCCGAGACAGGCGGCGTCCGGTACATCGGTCAGGTGCAGCGGCACACCGCAGACGTCGGCGTGGATCTGCAGCCAGAGCGCGGACCGCGTGCCACCGCCGCAGGCCCAGATGCCGGTCGACTCCAGCCCGGCGGCGCGCAGGTCCTCCAGGATGTGCCGCGTGCCGTAGGCGGTGCCCTCGTAGATCGCGCGGAAGACGTGCGCGGCGGTGTGCTTGAGGCTCAGGCCGACCACCCCACCCCGCGCCCGCGGGTCGCGCAGCGGCGTCCGGTTGCCCTGGAACCAGTCGAGCAGCACCAACCCCTCGCTCCCCGGCGGCACCGCGGCGGCCTGCTCGTCCAGGACCTCCCAGATCGGCACGCCACGCTCCTGCGCCGTCGCCGCGGCGGCCGCGCCGAACTGGTCGCGGAACCAGGTAACGATCGCCCCCGTCGTCGTCTGGCCACCCTCCATCACCCAGGTCCCGGGCAGCAGCGCGTCCGGGTACGGGCCCCAAACATGGCTCTCGAACAGCCCGTCCGCGGCCAGCGCCAGGTGGCAGGTCGAGGTGCCCATGACCAGCGCCATCTGCCCCGGCTCGACCACACCCAGCCCGAGCATGCCCGCATACGCGTCGATGCCGCCCTGCGCCACGACGGTGGACTGTGTTAGCCCCAGCGCCTCGGCCGCGTCGGCGGTCAGGTTGCCTACCGGCGCGCCCATCGGCAGCACTTCGGCCGGCCACTTGCTCTCCAGGTCCTCCAGGCCGACCGCCTCCAGCAGGTCGCTGGGCCAGCCGCCGTCCGGCGCGGCGTAGTTCCACTTGCAGGTCGCCTGACAGAGCGCCGCCGCCCAGTGGCCGGTCAGGCGGTGCAGCAGCCAGTCCTGGCACTCGATGACCAGGTCGGCCGCGGCCCAGATCTCGGGCTGCTCCTCCTTCAACCAGAGCGCCTTCGGCAGCATCCACTCGGGCGACTCGACGCCGGAAACGAAGCGCAGGCGCGGGTGGCCGGTGGCGGTGATGCGCTCGGCCTGCTTGACCGCGCGCACGTCCATCCACAGCAGCGCCCGGCGCAGCGGCTCGCCGTCGGCACGCACGGGGATCACGGTGCAGCTGGTCGAGTCGAGGGCCAGGCCGACCACCGCCGCCGGCGCCACGCCGGCCTGCGCCACGCTCTCGCGCACGCACTGGCACAGCGCCCGCCACCAGTCGTCGGGCTCCTGCTCGGCCCAGGAAACGCGGTCGTGGTAGGTCGGATAGGCCTGCACCGCCGCCCCCAGCGGCCGGCCCGCCAGGTCGAAGACCATCGCCCGCAAGCTCTGCGTGCCGACATCAACGCCCACAACGTACTGTGCAGCCATGGCCTCGCCTCCCACTGCCGCGGAGTATAGCAGCGGCGCCCCAGCCCTGCTAGCCGATCGCCCGCCATCCAGTGCCGAGTCTAGGTGGGCGGGTACCCAGGACAGCTTCACCCGACCCCGGCGGCCCCGGCCTAACTGGGACCGCGGACACTCTTGTCCGCAGCGAACGTGCCTGCACGGCCAACCTTCGCTTTCGAGACCCGCTCCGCCAAGGACCACCCTAACTGGGACCGCGGACGTTCCTGTCCGCAGCAACGTGGGTACTCGATCCCGTCCAGCCGGATCGGCACACCCAAGAGGGACCGCTGGCGCCTCGACGGCACTGTTGTTACGTGCTCCGGCCCCCTGTCGCCGCCACATCAAGACAACTCAGGCGCAGGCGGCCAGGGCACGCCACCTCAATGCCGGCCGTCCGCCGGCGCTACGCTGGGGGCTCGACCGGTGCCGGCTCGACCGGTGCGGGCTCCGCCGGGGGTTCGACAGGTTCCGGCTCAGCGACCGGCTCCGTCGGCTCCGCAGGTTCCTCAACCGCCGGTTCCTCGACCGCCGGCTCCTCCTCAGCCGCCGGCTCCTCTTCGGCCGCCGGCTCGGGCCATGCTTCCGCCGGCAGGCTATGGCCCGCGCGGTTCGGGCCGCCGCCGGGCAACGGCCAGTCGCTCGCACCCGTTGCCTCGACCAGGTTGAACGCGCAGAGCACGCCACCGCTCCCGGCGACATACACGCGGCCGTCGATCAAGCACGGCTCGCCGACCAGCGAGACGAGCGCGCCCTCGGCATTGCGGCCTTCGGTCAGCAGCGTCTCCTGGTTCGCGTCGAACGGCACGGCCGCCAGCCGCCCGTCGCCGGTCGTGACGAAGACGCGGCCGTAGCCGACCGTCGGGCTCGACAGCGGCCCCGGCCCGTTCGCCTGCCAGCCGATCTCGCCCGTGGCCGTGTCCAGCGCGGTCAGTTGACCCGTCGAGGCGCTGTAGATCGCCCACGGCCCCGCCAGCGCCGGATGCGGCGACAGCGTCGCGGGCGCCAGCTGGTTCACCCACACCTCGTCGCCCGTCTCCGCGTCGTAGCCGTGGATCGTCCCGTCGGCCAGCGCCGCGATCACGACGCCGGCGCTGACCAGCAGGTCGCTAGACGGCACGGTCGGCAGCTCGGTGGCCCAGGCTTCGTCGCCCGTCGCCAGGTCCAGCGCGGTCAGCCGTCCCGCCCCCGCGGCGAACGCGCGCTCGGTGTCGACGCCCAAGCCGACCGTGACCGTCACCGGCAACTCAACCGTCCAGAGCGCCTCCAGGCTGCGGCTGATCGCCTCGACCCGCGGCCCGGAGGACAGCAGGACCAGGTCGCCCAGGATGACCGGGCCAACCAGGCCGCCCTCGGCCGCCGGCCAGCGGCGCGGAGTGTTCTCCAGGCCGCGCCGGCTGAGGAACCAGAAGGTGCAGCCGCCAGCCGCCTCGGCCCCCACGGCCAGCCCGCCAACCAGCGCCGGCAGGCCAACCAGCCCGCTCTGCGCCGTCAGCCGCCGCCGCGCGTAGCCGTCGAGCGAGAGCAGCGAGAGATCGCCCAACCGCGGCGCGGTCGCCGCACCGCGCGGCCCGCCGACCAGTAGCTCAGGCCCGCGGTCGCCGTCCAGGCCTATGACCGTGGCCTGCTCCGAGAAGCCCGAGAGGCTCCAGGCTGCCTCGAATCCACTCACGTGTCCCGCCAGCTCCGCCGGCACCTCGGCCGCGCGGGCGGGCCAGGCGAGCAGCAGCGCGAGCAAGCAGGTGGACCAGGCAGGCAGCTTCATAGGGGTCATGGTACCAAATCAGTGGCATGGGGGAAGGATTCCCGATCACGCGTCTCCACCGCGCGCTAGAATAGTTGACAGTGACAAGAGCAGCGCTCGCCGCGTCGTTAGACTCGGCGGGAAGCGAGGATCGCTATGCATCTGCGAGTTTGGGCCGCACTAAGCCTGGCCCTGGTCCTATTGATTGGCTGCGGCGGCGGGCAGACGAACCTGCAGGAACCCAACGTCGACCGTACCGTGACCGACGATACCGCTCTACCCCAACCGACGATGAGCGCTGCTGCCGCCCAGGCCGCCGCGACCACCGTGCGCGACCTCGCGCGCGTCGGCGACACGCTATACGTCTTGACCGACACCGGCTTGGTCATCGAGTCGACCGCCCCGGCCGCGCCGGCGCCCGCGCCGACCGAAGCCACGCCGAGCGGCACCGACACGCAGACCACCCCCGAGCCCGTGCCGGCCACCGCGGCCGCGCCCACGCGCACCGCCCAGACCGTGCAGATCGGCGAGGGCGCCAGGCGACTGCTGGTCAACGGCGCCCGCGCCTACCTCGTCGCCGGCACCAACGGCTTGCGCATCGTCGACCTCACCCCGGTCGGTCAGGCGGCCCTCGCCGGCACCTACGCGCCGGAGTCCGGGCAGGTCGAGCTGGCCGCCGTCGAGGGTGGGCTCGCGCTCGTCGGGCTGGGCCGCGCGGGCCTGGCGGTGGTCGATGTGGCCACGCCGCGCAGCCCGACCGAGGCCAAGCTGCTGCCGGACCTGCGCAACATCACCGACCTCGCCATCGGCGGGCGCTGGGGCTATGTCCTGGGCGAAGAGCTGACCGTGCTCGACCTGAGCCAGCCGGCCGAGGCCCGCGTGGCGACCATCTTTGACCTGGAGGACCGCGGCCAGGCCCTCGCCCTGGACGGCGACCGCCTGCTAGTCGTCGGCGCGACGAGCTACCAGCTGCTCGACGTCAGCCGGCCCGAGGAGCCGCGCCGCGTCGCCCGCCAGACCACCGACGAGGCCGCCGCGGCCGTCGCGCCGCCTACTGGCCAGGAGATTGCCCGTGGCGACAGCGCGACCCGCGCGCAGCTCGCGGGCAACCTCGGCGCCGTGCTGCGCGACGGGCGCGTGATCCTCTTCGAGGCCGCCGACGCCCTGCGCGCGACGCTGAGCATGGACGCACTGGGCGCGGCGACGGGTGTGCTGCTGACCGCTGGCGCGCCGCAGTTGCTGACCGCGACCGGTGAGCTGGTGGACATCGCCCTGGCCGACGGCCACGCGACCGAGGTTGCGCGCCGAGGCTTACTCGGTGCCGCCACCGGCGCCGCCACGGTGGCGGATCCGCCGCCCGGCGCGACCGGCCTGGCGCCAACCATGGATACCGCGCCAGCGCTAACGACGACCCCGGAGACCGCTCCCGTCGGCCAGCCAAGCGAGGGCCCCGTAGCCCCGCAGCTGCCCGCGGCCGAGCCCACGCCGAGCGACTAGTCCGCCACCAAGCAGGCCTTCTGCTCAGCAGTCAGAGCATCGATGCCCAGGGCCGCCAAGTCGAGGATTTCCTCCAACCGGTTGCGGCTGAACGGCCGTTCTTCGCCCGTGCCCTGGAGTTCAATCAGCATATTGCTGCCGGTCATCACCACGTTGAAGTCCACGTCGGCGCGGCTGTCCTCGGCGTAGTCCAGGTCGAGCAGCGCCTCGTTGCCGACCAAGCCCACGCTCACCGCGGCGACCACGTCGCGCAGTGGGTTCGACTTGATCGCCTTCTGCTCCAGCAGCCAGTTGCACGCCTCGGCCAGGGCCACCCAGGCGCCGGTGATCGCCGCGGTGCGTGTGCCGCCGTCCGCCTGCATCACGTCACAGTCGATGGTCACCGTGCGCGGCCCGAGCTTGGCGAAGTCGACCACGCTGCGCAACGAGCGGCCGATGAGCCGGCTAATCTCCAGCCCGCGCGAGTCCGGCCGGCTGCCCGGGCCCGTCCGCCCGCGGCGTTCGCTCGTCGCGCGCGGCAGCATCGCGTATTCCGCGGTTACCCAGCCAAGGTAGGTGTCACGCCGGAAGCGCGGCTGGAACTCCTCGACCGAAGCGGTACACAGCACGACAGTATCGCCAAACTCCACCTGGCAGGAGCCCTCGGCCCACTTATTGAATCCCGGGCTCAGGATCACTGGGCGCAACTCGTTCGGTTTCCGGTCGTTCGCTCGGCTCATCGGTGGCCTCTTTCGTCGTCACTCGCAGCACACGCGCGGTCGGGTTCCAGTCGACCGTCAGCGCCAGATGCTCGGCCAGCGCACCGACTGGCACCAGCAGCGCTTGGTCGATCAAAACCGGCAGCGGGTTCAGCAACAGCGGCGCGTCGCCGCTCGACAGCGCGCCGGTGGTCGGATCCAAGTCTAGTTCACGATCGCCCATGGTCAGGCGCAGCGTCGCGCCTTGGGGGGTCACCATCCAGCCGATCTGCGGCGCCAGCGCCTGCAGCGGCAGCAAGACGTCATCGCCGACGATGCGCGGCGCGGGCAGGTAGAAGCTGCGCCGGTTGCGCACATAGACGGTCGGCGCGCGGCGGCTCGGGCCGGGGATCAGGGTCGGCTCGAGGTCACCGCTCTCGGTGCCCGGCACCAAGGAGCCCGTCCCGTCCAGTGTCCGCACGATGGGCCGGCTCGCCGAGCGCGAGACCTGCGAACAGAGCAGACCCGCCACCTCCGGCAGCCACGCACCGGCCGTCTCGCCGTCCAGCCCCTCGGTCAAGCGCCGCGGCGTGCCCGGCTCGGGGCGGATCTCATACAGTTCGTCGCGGACCTGTGCCTCGGTCACGCGCGCGGCCAGTAGCAGGTTCGCCCCCGGCGCCCAGCTCAAGCCGGTGACCTGCTGGTCGGTCAGCGTCGCGACCTCCACCTCACCGCCGGCCGCGTCGCGGATGACCAGCACCTGGCTGCGACGCGTAGCCTCAGGCAGGTCGCGCAAATAGGCCAGCCGCGAACCGTCGGGCGACCAGACCGGGTACAGCTCAGAGGTCGGCGTGTCGGTCAGGCGCTGGACGTTCTGGCCGTGGCGGTCACAGACGAAGACCTCGTACGCGCCACCCGGTACATTCGCGGTGTACGCCAGCCAGCCGCCGTCGGGCGACCAGCTCGGCGCATGACCGACGGGGATGATCTGCCGCGACATGCCGCTGGCCAGGTCGTGGGTGTAGATGGCGAACTCATTGGTCGCTGCGTCGAACGACTCGTAGACCAGCGCCGAGCCGTCCGGGGCCGCGCGCAGCGAGACTTCGCGGTCGGTGGTGTTGGTCAGCCGCTGCAGGCCCCGGCCTTCGCCGCTGACCATGTAGATGTCGCCGTTGCGCAGGAAGGCGACCTGGTCGTCGGGGCGCAGCAGGCCTTCGGCGGCGGGCAGCACCTCCTCCTGACCCAGCGCGGCACACGCCAGGGCCAAGCTCGCGGCCATCAGGCTGGCCAGCCGGCGGAGGGTCATGTTAAGGGCTCCTCGTTGACACTTCTGGCCAGCAATGGCCATAATCCTAGGCATCCAGCGGCGGTAGCGTCAAGCCTGCGCGCCGCGGTGACAGAAAGGCTCGGCCCGGTTGCGCGACGACGAACACCGCCGTATGGCCCATTTCGAGGACCACTACTGGTGGTTCGTTGGGCGGCGCTACCTTCTGGCCGCGCTGCTCGACCGGCACCTCCCGCCCCAAGCCGACCGCCGCATCCTCGATGTCGGCTGCGGCAGCGGCGGCGTGCTCGGCCTGCTGCAGCGCTACGGCCAGGCGGTCGGCCTCGACCCCTACCGCACCCCGCTGAGGCTCGCCGCCGATCGCGGCTTCCGCCACCTGGTCCGCGGCGACGGCGTCAGCCTGCCCTTCGCCGACGGCGCCTTCGACCTCGTCACCTCGCTCGACGTCATCGAGCACATCGCCGACGACCACGCCGCGGCGACCGAGATCGCCCGCGTACTGCGGCCGGGTGGCCACTTCTTCTGCGCCGTGCCAGCGTACCAGTTCCTCTGGAGCCAGCACGACGAGGCGCTGAGCCACCATCGCCGCTACACCGCCCGCGGCCTGCGCGGTGTGCTCGAGGTCGCGGGCCTCGAGGTCTTCCGGCTGACCTATGCGATCAGCTTTCTCCTGCCCGTCGTGCTCGCCCTGCGGGGTAGCGAACGGCTTCTGCCACGCCGCGGCGCGGCGCCCCAGAGCGGCTTGATGGAGCTGCCCGGGCCGCTCAACCGCCTCTGCCTGGCGACGCTCGAGCTGGAGGCACGTCTGGTGCCGTTCGTCAACTTCCCCGCCGGCGTCTCGGTCCTCGCGCTCGCTCGCAAGCCAGCCGCACCGGCCTCGGAGCACCTGCCGTGAGCGCTTCATCATGCTCCTCCCAACGCCGTGCGGCGCCCCCGGCTTCATGAAGGCCTGGGAAGAGGATGGATACTGGTACCTGCATGTCTCCGGCGGGCGGGTGGGCGACACCTTCATCGAACCCGAAGACGTCGGTCCCCTCGTCGAGCCGCCGCGCCTGCTCATGGAGTGGACCGAGCTCGAGTCTAGCGCACACGGCGACGGATCGACCAAGTTCACACGGTTGGCCGCCGGCTGGCTGACCTTCACCGTTCGCTACCACCGCTGGCAGCCCGCCGATCCGGCCCAGCCGTTGATCGAGTTCGAGGTCGTCATGCGCCACCCGACCGAGGACGAATTCGTCAATCCTGAGCCGCCCGACTGGGTCCATCCGGACCGCTGGGAGGACGGCTGGTTGATCCTCTGAACAACCTGCATGGGCCATTGTCTTCTTGGGAAGGATCGTGCTAGGCTCCGCCGAACTGGTCGGTAGCGGCCCGTTAAGAGTCGGGCCGAGTGGAACTGCCCCACGGGGGCGAAGGAGTCATCAGATCATGCAACGCAAGCGAGCATTCACCCTCATCGAGTTGCTCGTTGTCATCGCGATCATCGCGATCTTGGCCGCGATCCTCTTCCCGGTCTTTGCCAAAGCCCGGGAGAAGGCGCGCCAGGCGAGCTGTTCGAGCAACATGAAGCAGATCGGCCTCGCCTTCCTGCAGTACGCGCAGGACTAC
>DHNJ01000230.1:8822-9775 GCA_002409445.1 Armatimonadetes bacterium UBA5419
GTACGCGCAGGACTACGACGAGAAGCTGCCCTGGACGTACCGCGACTGCATCTACTACAACTGGCGCGAAAACGGTGGTGTCAACCCCGACTGTGGCCAGTCGCACTTCATCACCAACACCGTGCCGTACATGAAGAGCGCGGGTCTGTGGTACTGCCCCAGCACGAGCCCAGGTGGCTGGTGCCCGCCCGGACCGGGTGACAACCACACCAGTTACGGCTTCAACCAGCAGTTCAACGGCTCGCTCGCGCGCATGCGCGTGCCCGCCGAGTGCTGGCTGGTGTGCGAGACCGGCAAGGACTGCCACGCCGCGGAGTCGATGTGGTGGGACATGGGCGGACACCTGCCGCAGCCGCACGCCGACTGGGGCAACCCCTGGCCTGAGGGCGTCCACTCCGGTGGCCGCAACTACCTCTGGGGCGACGGCCACGTCAAGTGGGTCTCCGAGCAAGTCGCGCGCGACAACCACGAGCGGTGGGGCCGCGGCCCCGACACCCAGGTCTGGTGGCACCCCTAAGCCGTTAGCTGACACGTGCTGCTAGCCCGGGTCCTCGATCTGGGCTAACAGCCGTTTCTGCCAGATCGGCATCGCGACGTTGGCCGGATCGCTGACGAGCAAGGCCTCGTAACCGAGAGCTCGCGGCGCGCCGGCCAGGGTCGCTGTTAACCCCACGAGCACGATCCGCTCGCCGCTGACCGCGTGCCGCAGCCGGCCCAGTTCCGCGCCGACCATCGCGGCCACCCCCAGGCTCGCGTGCAAGTGCGACGCCAACCCCGCCCGCGCATCCGCCGCCGGGTCCAACTCCACGCGCGGCAGTTCCCACAGGCCGCCCCACCGCCCACCCGTCGGCCGCCGGCCCAGCAGATACGCGCCGGACGCGCCGATCACCGCTGCCGCGTGCAGTCGCTCGCGCGGCGCCGGCTGCGGCGCCCGCTGCGGGTAGTCCGCGGGC
>DHNJ01000221.1 GCA_002409445.1 Armatimonadetes bacterium UBA5419
GCGGGCAGTGCAGGCTGACCACGTCGCTGGTCGCCGCCAGTTCCTCGAGGCCGACCGCGCGCACGCCCGGCAGCTCGCGGCCCGAGCGCGTGTGCGCGACGACCTCCATCTCGAGCGCCAGCCCCAGCCGCGCGACGGCCGCGCCGATCGCGCCCAGCCCGACCAGCCCCAGCCGCCGCCCGGCCAGCTCGACCAGCGGCTGCAGGGTGAAGCTGAAGTCCTCGCTCGTTTCCCAGCGCCCGCCGTGGACCGCGGCCGCGTGCGCGCCGACGCCGTGGGTCAGCTCGAGCAGCAGGGCCAGGGTCACCTGCGCGACCGAGGCGGTCGAGTAGGCTGGCACGTTGGTCACGACGACCCCGCGCGCTGCCGCGGCGGCCAGGTCAACGACGTTGGTCCCCGTGGCCAGCACGCCGAGGTAGCGCAAGTCGGGCAGCGCGGCCAGCTCGTCGGCGCCCAGGACGACCTTGTTGGTCAGCACGACCTGCGCCCCGGCCGCGCGCACGACGGTCTGCTCGGCCGGCGTGCGGGGGTAGACGGTCAGCGCGCCCAGCGCCTCCAGGCCGGACCAATCGAGGTCGCCGGGGTTGGCGGTATGGGCGTCGAGGATGACCAGGCGCAGCGACATGGCGGGGGCTCCGCCGGCAGTCTAGTCGGCGCTGGGGGCCTCGTCCAGGGGCAGGACCTGGGCCAGCGTCTCCCAGGAGAGCAGCGCGCAGGGCACGCGCGCGGCGAACTTGCTGACGCCCGAGAGCGCGACCATGTCGCCCAGCACCTGCTCGTCCGGCTCGGTGCCGCGGATCATCTCGCGGAAGGCGTCGTAGAGCACGCGAATCTCGGTCAGCGGCTTGCCCTTGACCGCCTCGGTCATCAGGCTCAGGCTAGCCTGCGAAATGCTGCAGCCGCTGCCCTCATAGGCGATATCGGCGACGATACCGTCCTCGACGACGACGCTGAGCAGGACCTTGTCGCCGCAGCTGGGGTGGTCGTTGTAGACCTGCTGCGCGCCTTCGATCCGCCCGACGTTCGAGGGGTGGCGGTAGTGGTCGAGAATGACGCTCTGGTACAGCTCGTGGAACATCAGCCGAAGACCTTTCGGACCATCTCCAGCGCGTCGATCAGCGCGTCGATGTCGCTGGGCTGGTTGGTGAGGTAGAAGCTGGCGCGCGCGGTGGATTCGAGGCCGAGCAGCTCGTGCAGCGGCTGCGCGCAATGGTGCCCGGCGCGGATCGCCACGCCCTCGCCATCGAGGATCGTCGCGATATCGTGTGGGTGGACGCCGGTCATGGTGAAGGCCACGGGCCCCAGCCGCCCCGTCAGCGGCCCGACGACGCGCACGCCCGGCAGCTCGGCCAGCCGCGCCGCCGCCTCGTCGCAGAGGTCGCGCGTGTGCTCGGCGATCCACTCGAGGCCGACGCCTTCGAGGTAGTCGATCGCCGCGGCCAGGCCGATCGCCTGGGCGATGGGCGGGGTGCCCGCCTCAAACTTGAACGGCGAGCGGTTCCAGGTCGACTTATGCAGCCCGACATGGACGATCATGTCACCGCCGCCCTCGATCGGCTCCATCGCCTCGAGCAGCTCGGGCCGCGCGACCAGGCAGCCGAGGCCGGTCGGCCCGCACATCTTATGCGCCGAAAAGGCCAGGAAATCGACGCCCAGCGCGCCGAAATCGACCGGTAGATGGCCCACGCTCTGCGCCGCGTCGAGCAGCACCCGCGCGCCCACGGCCCGCGCGGCGGCGACAATCGTCGCGACCGGCAGCTCGTAGCCGAGGACGTTGGAGACCTGCGCCAGGGCGACCAGCTTGACCTCGGGGGTCAGCAGGCGCTCGAGCGCCGAGAGATCGAGCGTGCCCGCGGGGGTCAGTTCGAGGAACCGCAGCTCGACCCCGCGGCGCGCGGCGAGCATCTGCCAGGGCACGAGGTTGCCGTGATGCTCGGCGACCGAGAGCAGGATGGCGTCGCCGGGGCCGAGGCTCTCGCCCCAGGAGCGCGCGACGAGGTTGATCGCGGAGGTTGAGCCGCGGGTGAAGACGACGGCCTCGGGCCCGCTCGCGCCGACAAACGCGGCCGTCCGCGCGCGCGCGCCCTCGAAGGCGGCGGTGGCCTCCTCGCTCAGCGTGTGCAGCCCGCGGTGGACGTTGGCCGAGTAGAGGTTGTAGAAATCGTCGATCGCCTGGCGCACGGGCCGGGGGGTGGGGCTGGTCGCCGAGTTGTCGAGGTAAACCAGCAGTCGCTCATGCACCCGCCGCGCCAACCCGGGGAAATCCGCCCGCACCTGATCTGCCGTCAGCGCCATCCAGGCACCTCCTCTGGCAGTATAACACCAGGTGATCTAAATACCTGTTTAGCGCCCTCTAACCGCCGGCGGGGGCGGCGCGGCGAGCGAGGAGCGGAGGCTGGGGAAGGCCTGCAGGAGCATGCCCGCGGCATAAACGAGCAGCAACCCCCCGGCGACGAGCATGATCAGCCAGGGCAACCGCTCCGGCTGCGGCGAGCGCACGGTAAACCCCGCCCGCTCATGCACAATCCACTCATCCCGTCGGCCCCACATCGGGTCGCCTCCTGTGCCTACCAGTCTAGCACAGACGGGGGTGGGGGGTTAGGGGGGTGTGCCGGCGGACGGCCGGCAATGAGGTGGCGTTGCGGAGCTGCTACGCCGCCGCACCATGCGCCGCCCAGGCCCCTCCCATGTGGCGCGGGCTGCTAG
>DHNJ01000225.1 GCA_002409445.1 Armatimonadetes bacterium UBA5419
AGCCAGGCCAGCAGCGCCGGCACGTTCAACCCCGCTGGGTCGGCCGACAACAGCCCATGGCACTGAACCCGCGCGGCGTCGAGGTCGCCCGGCGCCAGGCCCGCGCGCCACAGCTGCACGTCGGTCAGCCGCGCCTCGGCCCACGTGACGCCGCTCAGCGTCGCGTCGGCGACGATCGTCCCGTACCAGACCGAGTTTGTCGCGTCCGCGCCGTGCAGGTTCGCGCCGGTCAGGTCGGTGTCGGGCAGCATCGCCTCGCGCAGGTTGGCGCCGGCCAGGCACGCGCCGGCGAGGTTGGCTCGCTGGAAGTCGACGCCGCGCAGGTTGGCCGCGGTCAAGTCGGCGCCGGCCAGGTCGGCCTTGCTTAGGCCCAGGCCGGCGAGGTTGGCGCCGCGCAGGTCGAGCCCGCCGCCGGCCGTCCGTGGCAGGTCGGCACCCAACCGCCCGCGGAGCCGATCGAGGGTCCAGGCGGTGCGGTCGAGCATGGCCGGCTAGCCGCCCGGGACGGGTGGCACGTAGAGCGGGAAGTGCTCGACCGGCCCCCAGTTGCCCGCGCCGTCCTGGGCCCGCACGTGGTACCACGACAGCGCGCCCGGCAGCGCGTCGATGCGCACTTCCGTCTCTTGGGTCACCGCGTCGGTCGGCGGCAAGCTGTGCGGGTTCTGGTCCAGCAGCGTGGCGTAGCCGGTGACGCCGGTCTCGTCGGTCGCCGACCAGACCACGCGGGCGGTCGGCGAGGTGCCCGCGCGGATCGCCCGCGGCGCGGCGAAGGCCCAGCCGGCGCCGGCGCGCACCGACTGCGGGTCGCGCGGGGCGAAGGCGATCGCCTGAATGTACGGGTTCGCCGGCATGTTGCCGCCGCGCAGTACCTCGGCCAACGGCACGACCAGCGCGCGCCAGGTGCCGTCGGGGACGATCTCCACCGCGCGGTCGCCCGCGGCGATAGCCCTGGCCAGCTCCGCCGCGGGCCGCAACTGGACGCGCGCCTCGACCACCTCGCCCTCCGTCGTGCCCGGCGGCGGGCCAACGGTCAAGACCAGGTCGATCGGCTCGTTGGCGTCGAGGTTGTACTCGAAGTAGAGGAACCCGAACCGCAGCAACGAGTACGGGTTGTTCAGGCGCCGGACGATGCGGTAGTCGGTGCCATCGGCCGCCGGCTCGACGGCCACCCCCCAACCCGCGCTGCCCGGCAGTTCCACCGGCGCGACCGTCGCCGCGGCGTCGGCCGGCGTCCAGCGCGGGGGCTCGTCGGTCAGCTGATCGGTCCAGACCGCGGTGTGCGTGCGGCTGCCCACGTCGACGCGCGGGCCGGTGCGGTCCTCGCCGTAGTCGACGGTGAACTTCCACGCGGGCAAGGCCTCGGGGCTGTTGCCGGCCTGATCCTGCAGCGCCAGTAGCCGCACCTGCACTTCCTGGCCGTCGGCCAGCACCACCTGCGGCTGGCTGCGCAGGCCGCTCCAGGTCAGCTCGCCCCGCTCGTTGTCCAGCGCGATCGTCGCGCTCTGACCGCTGTAGACCAGGCCGCCGACCTCCAGCTGGACCGAGGGCAGGTCGATGCCGACCGACCGGTCGTAGCGTAGGGCGATGCCGATCGGCTGGGGCGCGACGCGCGCGCCGTCCGGCCCGGGCCAGGTCCGCACCACCTCCGGCCGGCCGCTGGCCAGCACGACGCGGGTGATCAGTGGCTCGCCCATGTTGCCCCGCCCGTCGATCGGGCGCACCCAGAGGTAGGTCAGCCCCGAGCCGTAGTCGACCAAGTTCGTCGACGGGCCCTCGACCAGGCGACCCGCGTCGGCGGCCGCGTTCGGGCCCGGCAGGCCGTCCAACGTCGGTGCCGCGGCCACCCGCGCGGCAGTCACACCGGACAGGTCATCGCCCTGCCACTCCAGCGCGGAGTCGGTGCTGACCGTCGGGACGAAGAAGAAGTTGTCGAAGTAGACCTCGGTACCCGCGTAGTTGCCGGCGAACCGCTGCGGCGAGTCGGTCCAGCGGCCACCGCTCAGCAGCACGCCCTGCACCGTGTAGGACTCGTGGTCCGGTAGCGCCTGGCGAACCATGTCGTAGAGGTTGAACTCGGCGTGCTGCCAGGTGCGGTTGAGGATCACGTCCGGCACGCTGCCGATGATCGCGCCGTCGCGGTCGCGGTCGGCGAAGACCACCCGCAGGTACCGCGTCTCCAGCGGCGTGCTGACCAGGAACAGGAAGTCCAGCCGCAGCCGCGGGTCGGCCAGGTAGTCGAAGCTAATGACCCTGAAGCGGCTCAGGTCGTAGGCCGAGCGGCGCACGTAGACGGTGAAATTGGAGCCATTCTGGCCACAGACCAGCCGCAGGCTGTAGCGCCCCGCGGCGGCCTGGGCCGTGGTCCGCTCGATCATCACCGGCTCGGCGCCGTGTGGCATCCACTCGTCCACGCCCTGCTCGAACGTACCGTCGCCGGGCCAAGCGCTCGGGTTCTCCTCGCCGCTCCAGCGCAGGGCCAGGCGCGCATCGCGCGGCGGCGTCGTGTCGTGGGCGCGATCCAGGGTGAAGCGCGCGGTCAACGGCGCGGCCAGGGCCAGGCCGTTCTCGTCGCTCGCCGTGACGCTGAGCGCCACCTCCTGCCCGTCAGGCAGCGTCAGCGGCACCGAGGCGCCGTCACGCGTGACCGCCAGCGCGGCCAGGTCGACCCGCAGCTCGTTCGCCGCCGCGTCCAAGGTCACACCGCGGGCATCGGCCGCCCACTCGTCATCGCCCAGCCGCACCCGTAGGCTGCGCGGGTCGATGCCGGCGGGGCTGTCGAAGGCGAAGCGCAC
>DHNJ01000090.1 GCA_002409445.1 Armatimonadetes bacterium UBA5419
GGGCTGTTGGTCAGCGCGGGCGAGGTGCTCGTGCCGCTGCGCAGCGTCAGTTGGCCGGGGTCGTGCGCGAGGCGGGCCGCCGCGGCACCTGGCGCACGGCCGGCGAGATCGGCGCCGAGCTCGGCGCGCTGGCCGTGATCAACGGCGGCTACTTCGACCCCGAGGACCGGCCGCTCGGGCTGTTGGTCAGCGCGGGCGAGGTGCTCGTGCCGCTGCGCAGCGTCAGTTGGCCGGTCTTCGAGTGGCGGGGCGGCCGCGCGCGGATCGTCGCGCGCACCGACTTCGGCGGCACCCGCGGTGTGGACGAGGCACTGCAGTGCGGGCCGTGGCTGGTCCGCGGGGGCGCGGCGGTCGCCAGCCTGAAGGAATCGGCGCCGGAGCCGCGCGCCGCCCTGGGCCTCGATGCCGAGGACCGGCTGATCCTCGCCGCGACGACTCGGGGCGGGCTGCGGCTGGCCGAGTTCGCCAAGGTTCTCGCGGATCCGATCGACGCAGGCGGACTCGGCTGTCAGCGGGCGATGAACCTCGACGGCGGCTCGTCGACCCAGTTCTGGACCGCCAGCGGCACCAACTATGCGGCCGCGTTGGGCGTGCCGGTGCACCTAGCGCTCGTGCCGCGGGGCTAGGCGCGGGCCGCGCGGGTCTTGCCGAGAGTCGACGGCGTGGTACAATGAACGGCCGTGCAATCTTAGGAGGGCGGGTGCCTGATGGAAGTGATTTTGACGAGAACCGTCGAGAAGCTGGGCGGTCGTGGAGAGATTGTCTACGTCGCCGACGGCTACGCGCGCAACTGGCTCCTGCCCAAGGGCTGGGCTATCGCCGCGACGCGTGGGGCGCGCAAGCAGGCCGAGGCCCTGCAGCGCTCTGAGCAGCGCAAGGAGCAGGTCCGCCGCGACGCCGCCACGGTCGAGCGTGACCGCGTCCATGGCCGCAACGTGACGGTCCGCGCCCGCGCCACGGAGGCCGGCCGCCTGTACGGCTCGGTCACGGCGCGCGACATCTGCATGGCCCTGCACGAGACCCACGGCCTAACCGTCGAGCCGGCCCAGTGCCAGGTCCCCAACGAGCATCTGCGCGAGGTCGGTACGCACACGGTCAGCTTCGTCTTCTACGATGACATCGCCGCCGAGATCCAGGTCACCGTCAAGGCGCTCGAGGTCGAGGCCGCCCCCAGCGGCCGCCCGGCCGAGCTCGACGAGGACGACCTCGACGAACTGACGCCGGCCGCCCCGGCGCCGCAGCCGATCATCACTGAAGGCGCGATCGAGGACTAACCCTCCCGCCTGGCGCTCGACGATGGTTCGTGTCTCACGCTTTGGCCACCCACAAGTGGTCTAGGCCTGCGCTTATCTGTCGGGTAGCGCCCGGGGAATACCGTGATTCACCCCCTCGACAACCATGATTTCGAGCGTGTGCCGCCCCAGGACCTTGAGGCCGAACAGGCCACGCTCGGCGCGATGCTGCTGGGCCAAGTCAGCGCGGTGAGCGTCGTCGCCGAGCTACTCGAGCCGGGCGATTTCTATCGCGACGCCCACGGACACATTTGCCGCGCCTGCTTCACCCTCTTTCGGCGTAACGATCCGATCGACCTGATCACCGTCAGCGGTGTCCTCCGCGACCACGACCAGCTCGAGGCCGTGGGCGGACTCGACTACCTCGACCGGCTTGTCCGCACCACCCCCTACAGCGACAACGTCGCGACCTACGCCAAGCGCGTTAAGGACAATTCCCTGCTGCGCCGGCTCCTGTTTGCCAGCCAGGGCATCGCCGCCAACTGCTACCAGCCGGAGGGTGGCGCCGATGTCGTCCTCGACGCGGCCGAGCAGCAGATCATGGCCGTCGCCGAGGCGCGCGGCGGCGAGAGCTTCGTCAGCCTGAGCACGGCCATCGAGCGCGCCTACGAGGACCTCGAGGAACGCGCGGCGGACAAGATCCCGACCCGTGGGCTGCAGACCGGCTATCACGAGCTCGACCGGCTGCTCTCCGGGCTCAATCCCGGCGACCTGATCATCCTCGCCGCGCGCCCGTCGATGGGCAAGACCTCGCTGGCCATGTGCATCGCGCTGAACGTCGCGACCGATCCCGAGAACCCCGGCGGCGTGGGCATCTTCAGCATGGAGATGACCCGCGAGCAGATCGTCGCCGACCTCATGTGCACCCACGCCGAGATCAACCTCAGCCGCTGGCGAAACGCCCAGATGCGCAACGAGGACTGGGAGCGGATCAGCCGCAGCTACGCCGAACTGCGCCGGGCCAAAGTCTTCATCGACGACACCAGCGCGCTCTCGCCGCTCGAGTTGCGCGCGCGCGCGCGCCGCATGGGCGCGGAGCTGGGCGGGCTGAAGCTGCTCGTCGTCGACTACCTGCAGCTGATGCGCGGCGACCAGCGCACCGAGAACCGGGTCAACGAGATCTCCGCGCTGACCCGCGCGCTCAAAGGCGTGGCCAAGGACCTCGGCGTCCCGGTCATCGTCCTCTCCCAGCTCAGCCGCGCAGTCGAAAGCCGCGAGAACAAGCGGCCGCTGCTCTCCGACCTGCGCGAGTCGGGCCAGATCGAGGCCGACGCGGACGTGGTCCTGTTCATCTATCGCGAGAACTACTACAAGAAGGAAGGCCTCGAAGAGCCGAGCCACACCGTGGGCCACTCGTACGACGATTCGCCGACAGCGGTCCCCGCGGAGGTGATCATCAGCAAGCACCGTAACGGACCGACCGGCACGGCGGTCCTCGGCTTCATCGGGCACCAGAAGCGGTTTACGAACGTCGAACCGCAGTTCATGAACCGGGCACCGGAACCCGCCTACTAACGTCGAAGCAGGAGCTAGGGAGAGGTAAGCGGATGCGCATCTTGGTCGTTGGTAGCGGCGGGCGCGAGCACGCCTTGTGCTGGCGCTTGGCGCGCTCGGCCAGTGCGCCGCAGCTCTACGCGCTGCCCGGCAACCCCGGCTGCGCCACGCTCGCCACCTGCCTGCCCGGCCGCGCCGAGGACGTAGCGGCGATCGTCGCCGCGGCCCAAGAGATCGCCGCCGACCTGGTCATCGTCGGCCCTGAGGCGCCGCTGGTCGCCGGATTGGCCGACGCGCTGCGCGCCGCGGGCATCCCCACCTTCGGCCCCAACGCCGCGGCCGCGGCGATCGAGGGCAGCAAGGTCTTCGCCAAGGAACTGTTCCGGACCGCCGGCGTGCCGACCGCCGCCTTCGAGGTCTTCGACGCCCCCGCTCCCGCCCGCGCTTACTTGCGCCGGGTCGGCGCGCCGGTCGTGGTCAAGGCCGACGGGCTTTGCGCGGGCAAGGGCGCGCTGGTCTGCGCTACCCTGGCCGAGGCCGAGGCGGCCATCGACCAGCTGCTCGTCCAGCGCGCGTTCGGCGCCGCGGGCGAGCGGATCGTCATCGAAGCCTGCCTCAGCGGGCCCGAGCTGAGCGTCTTCGCGCTGGTCGATGGCGAGACGGTGCTGCCGCTGCCCGCCGCCCAGGACCACAAGCGCGCGCTCGACGGCGACCGCGGCCTGAACACCGGCGGCATGGGCGCCTACAGCCCCGTGCCCCAGGTGCCCGCCGCGATCGTCGCCGAGATTCTCGAAACTTGCGTGCGGCCCACCGCGCGGGCCATGGTCGCCGCTGGCCGGCCGTACCAGGGCGTGCTCTTCGGCGGCTTCATGCTGACGCCCGCGGGGCCGAGCACGCTCGAGTACAACTGCCGATTTGGCGACCCGGAGGCGCAGGTCATCCTCCCGCGCATCAACGGCGACTTCGCCGCGGCGTGCCTGGCGGCGGCCACGGGCCGCCTGGCCGAGGTCGAGCTGGGCCTGGCCGACCAGGCCGCGGCCTGCGTGGTCATGGCCTCGGGTGGGTATCCGGAGGAATACGCGACGGGATATCGTATCTCGGGCTTGGAGGCCGCCACGGCGGGTGATGAGGTAATGGTGTTTCAGGCCGGCACCCGGCGGGAGGGTGATGCAGTCGTGACCGCTGGTGGCCGCGTGCTTGGTGTGACGGGGCTCGGCGCCACGCCGGCCGCCGCGGTCGACCGGGCCTACGCGGCCGTCGCCCAGATCGGCTTCGAGGGCGCGCACTACCGCCGCGACATCGGCTGGCAGGCACGCGAGGCGCGCGTCTGATGCAGGTCGTGTCCAAGCTCTGCCTGGTCGGCTGGACCTACCGCCACTGGCCCATGCGCCGACTGTTCGAGGTCGCCGCCGACCACGGCTGCGCGGCAGTCGAGGTCCGCCCTTGCGCCGATACCGACTTGACCACCCTACCGGGCATCATCGAGGCGCTGCCCCGCGCGGCCGCCCTGGCCAGCCAGCACAACGTCCGCCTTGCCTCGGTCTACCTGCACCAGTACGTGGTCACCCACGCCGGCGCCGTGCGCGAGCGCAACCCGAGCTTCTTCAACCCCGACGTCCTCGGCCGCCTGGCCGACCTGGGTACCGATGTCATCCAACTGATCATCGAGCGCGTCCGCCCCGATGGCAGCCACGTCCTCTCCTCGCACGAAGCCGAGGAATCCGACTTTGCCGCCTGCCGCGAGGGCCTCGAGATCCTCGCCGAGAACCTCGACCGCTACCACCTCAAGGCCGCCATCGAGGTCCGGCCCCAGTGCATCGCCGACACCTTCGAGGGCGCACTCTGGACCTCCGGCCACCTCGACCACGACTCGGTCGGCATGTCCATCGACTTCGCCAACCTGCTGCTGACCGACCCGCTGCTGAACTTGACCGAGGCGATCCGGACCATGCGCAGCCGCATGGTCTACTGCCACTTCAAGAACCTCAAGTTCTACCCCTGGGGCCACGACTGGGACCTCGGCCTGCGCGCGGGCAGCATCGACTACTTCGAAGTCCTCGCAGCCATGCGCCAGACCGGTTACGAAGGCTGGATCGGCCTCGAATACTGCGGCAGCGGCGACCCGGACGCCTTCATCGCCGACGACATCAACTACCTGCGCTGGCTCGAACAGCGCCTCAACCGCGCGGACCGCTGGCAGCCGAGCTGGTCGGACTACCTCGGTTGACACCTGCCCGGTCCGCGCCCTAAACTCGAGAGTCAGTGACTGCCGCTATTGACGAGTTTCTGGGGCACCTGGCCGCACGCGGCCGCTCGCCGCACACCATCGCCGCCTACCGCAGCGATCTGGGCGCCTTTATCCGCTGGGCCGCCGCTGCGGGGCTGCCCGAAGTCGCCGCCGAACTGAGCCCGCGCGACTTCCGCCGTTATCTCGCCGCGCTCCACGCCGCCGGCCGCGCGCCGGCCAGCGTGCGCCGCGCGGTCGCCTCGCTGAACGGTTTCTATCACTTCCTCGTCGAGCGTGAGCTGCTCGACCGCAACCCCCTCGAGCGCCTCTCCACGCCCAAGCTCATCTCGCGGCTGCCCCGTGTGCTAACCGTCGCCCAGGTGCAGAGCTTCTTCGCCGCCTTTGACCGGACCACGGCGATCGGCCAGCGCGACCTGGCCTGGGCCGAGTTGCTCTACGCCGCAGGCCTGCGCGTCGCCGAGCTGTGCGCCCTGGACCTCGACTCGGTCGACCTCGACGACCAGCACCTGCGGGTCATCGGCAAGCGCGACAAGGAGCGCCGCGTGCCCTTCGGCGACCATGCCGCGGAGGCCCTGCGCGCGTACCTGCGGACCGGCCGGCCGGCGCTGCTGGCCGCCTGGGGCAAGCCGCCGAACGAGCCGTTCGCCCTCTTCCTCGGCCTGCGCGGCCAGCGGCTCAGCCGCGCGCGCATCCTCCAGCTGCTCGCCGACTACGCCCTGCGCGCGGGCCTGGGCGGCCGGCTCTCGCCGCACGTCCTGCGCCACACCTGCGCCACCCACCTGCTCGATGGCAACGCCGACCTGCGCTTCGTCCAAGAGCTGCTGGGCCACGAGAGCCTCTCGACGACCCAACGCTATACTCATGTCTCGGTCCAGCGCCTGCGCGGGGTCTACGACCGCGCCCACCCGCGCGCCACCGAACCGGAGCAGCCATGAAGCCGATGCACGGAACGACCATCTGCGCGGTTCGCCGCGGCGGACGGATCGCGCTGGCTGGCGACGGCCAGGTGACCGCCGAGTCGACGATCATCAAGGGCACCGCGCGCAAGGTCCAGCGCCTGGCCGACGGCCGGGTGGTCGTCGGCTTCGCCGGCGCGGTCGCCGATGCGATGGCCCTCCTCGACAAGTTCCGCGGCCACCTCGACGCCCACCCCGACAGCCTGACCCGCGCGGCGATTGAGCTGGCCAAGGAGTGGCGCACCGACCGCTACCTCCGCCAGCTGCAGGCCCAGCTGATCGTCGCTGACGTGCGCGACCTGCTCCTGGTCAGCGGCACCGGCGACGTGCTCGCGCCAGACGACGACGTGCTGGCGATCGGCTCGGGCGGCTCCTATGCGCTGGCCGCGGCGCGTGCGCTGCTGCGCCATACGCAGCTTGACGCGCAGGCCATCGCCACCGAGGCCCTGCGCATCGCCGCCGAGGTTTGCGTCTACACCAACGACCAGATCACCTGCGAACTGGCCGGCGCCGCGCACGAGAGCCCCGCATGAGCGAACCGCTAACCCCTGCCCAGATCGTCGCCGCCCTGGACCGCCACATCGTCGGCCAGCAGGCGGCCAAACGCGCGGTCGCCATCGCGCTGCGCAACCGCTACCGCCGCTCGCTCGTGCCCGCGTCCGAGCGCGACGAGATCAGCCCGAAGAACATCCTGATGATTGGTGCGACCGGCGTCGGCAAGACCGAAATCGCCCGCCGCCTTGCGCACCTGGCCCAGGCTCCATTCCTCAAGATCGAGGCGACCAAGTTTACCGAGGTCGGCTACGTCGGCCG
>DHNJ01000281.1:0-496 GCA_002409445.1 Armatimonadetes bacterium UBA5419
CCCCCCGGCGACAGCCCGCCTAGCTCGACCAGCCCCGGCCCGGACGCAGTCTCGACGACCCGCAACGCCCGCCGCACCCACCGCCGCCCTGCCAGCCGCGGCCGCGGCCAGTCGGCCGCGCCGAGCACCGGCCGCGGCGACCAGCACGGCTCGCCGACCCACGCCTCGATCGTCCGCCCCGCGCTCAGACGCCGAACCCGCCTGCCAGCACGATCCGCGGCACGCCGCCGACCAGCTGATGCACGTCGGTGCCCCGCCCCTCGTAGTAGGCCCAGCCGACGACCACCTCCAGCGTCCCGTCGCCGTCCAGGTCCAGCACGGTGCTAACATGGACCACGTTGACCGCCATCGTCGGGGTGGTCACGAAGGTGCCGTCGAGCAGCGTCGTGCGGACCTCGCCCTCGACCACCTGGCGCAGCGCGACGAACGTGTAGTCGCCCGGCTTCGCCTGGGCCGGCGGCCGCGCGGGGTCGAGGTTGCCGCCGGCCAGCAGCAC
>DHNJ01000281.1:647-1072 GCA_002409445.1 Armatimonadetes bacterium UBA5419
GCCGTCGAGGTCAACTAGCATGACCTGGCGCAGGACCGGCTTGGCCTGGGGCAGGCCGTGGGCCTTGAGGATCTCGACCACGGCCGGTAGGTAGAGCGAGTCGGCGGTGGCCAGGCGGCGCGCCTGGCGCGGCAGCGCGTCCCACGGCGCGGCCAGGGCCAGCGCCTCCGGGTGCGCGCCGTCCGACCACGGCAGCTTCACCGCCTGGTGCTCGGTGACCTCGTCGCGCACCGGCAGCACGCCGGCCAGCTCGCCCGGCAGCGCCGCCGCCGGCGTCCAGCCCCAGTACCGCTCGCTGCCGTCCAGCAGCGCGGCCATCGCATCGCCATCGACCCACCCGGCCGTCGTCAGGCCGCCAAGCAGCACATTGTCGCGGTTGACCACCGGGTGGACCGGCGCCATGAACGGCAGGAAGCCCTGCCGCG
>DHNJ01000281.1:1228-5128 GCA_002409445.1 Armatimonadetes bacterium UBA5419
GAACGGCAGGAAGCCCTGCCGCGGGCCGTAGCTGATCGTCAGGCCACGCGGCGCGTCCGACCATTCCGCGCTGCCGCCCAGGGCCTCGATGACCGGCCGAATCGGCGCGTAGAAGCCGGTATGCGCCATGAACGGCGCGCGCGGCAGTGGCAGCAACTCGCCATTGGCCCGCGCCTCGGCCACCTCCGCGCGCAGCGTGATGCGGCGCACGCCCTCCGGCCCGCGCGCGAGCAGGTGCAGGGAGCGGGTCGCCGGGTCCCACTCGGTGTCCGCCGGCAACCAGTCAATCAGCGCCCGCATCGGCGCCAGGCCGACGCCGCGCAGCTGGTATGCGGGCAGCGCGGAGGGGATCTCCGGCGCCACGGCCCAGCCCGCGCCCGCCGGCACCAGCGCGCTCAGCAGCAACCACAGCCCCCATCGGCATGTCGTCATTGCGTCACTCCACACCTACTAAGACGAATCTGGTACGCCACCGGCTCCCCCGCTCCTGCCGACCACAGTCTTTGGCACATTCGTTGCAGTGCTAGCAAGCAATGCTACAGGCATTGTGCCGCCTGCGGGCGTAAGGAGTTCATCCCCATGAAGCGTCGAGCTTTCACCTTGATCGAACTGCTCGTGGTCATCGCGATCATCGCGATTCTGGCCGCGATTCTGTTCCCGGTCTTCGCCAAGGCGCGCGAAAAGGCGCGTCAGTCGTCCTGCCTGAGCAACCTCAAGCAGATCAGCCTCGCTCTCATCCAGTACTCGGGCGACTACGACGAAAAGTACGTCATCAACGAGTGCGCCGTGAACGACGCCTCCGGCCGGCGGATTCGTTGGTTCGAGTCGCTGCAGCCGTACATGAAGAGCTACCAGATCGGCATCTGCCCGAGCATGTTCAACAACGTCGGCGGCAACCAGTTTGACGTGAACCTGCACTACTCGCTGAACAACTTCTACTACTATGATCGCACCCTGGGTGCCATCTTCGAGCGCGGCGGCTCTGGCCCCTCGCCGATCTCCGCGGTCGAGGACCCGGCCGGCACGGTCTTCTGCGCCGATGCGCTGCACTGGCCGGGCGAGTTCCAGTTTGTCGGCTTTGACAACGGATTCTACCGCTGGAACGGCTTCCTGCTGTTCGCCAGCGGCCAGGGTGACCTGATGGCGCGGCACCTGGATGGCTACAATGTCGCCTTCCTCGACGGACACGCCAAGTGGCTCCGCGCCGAAGAGCTGCACAAGCAGAATGCCGCCGGCCGCTACCCCTACCTGACGATCATCAGCGACGGTCCGTAGGCTGCCCGCTGACCGGTCACTAGCTTCCGACGACTAGCCCCCGCCCCGTGCGGGGTTAGTCGTTTCGCCACAGCGCCGCCGCCCCGTGCAGCTGGCTGTGCAGGCCCAGCGCGGCCGACTCTAGCCGCAGGTGGTCGCGGCGTTCGCGCATCAGCCAGTGCCGCGCCTCCGTCGCCACCGGCTCGGTCAGCGCGCGGCCAGCCAGGCTGACGCCGCCGCCGATCGTGATCAGGTCCGGGTCGTAGGCGTGCTGCACGGCGGCGATGCCCCGCCCGAAGTCAGGGAAGACCTCGGCCAGCGTTTGCCGCGCCGCGTCATCGCCCGCCGCCGCGCGGTCGAAGACCGCCTTCGCGCCCGCCTCGCCGCCGCGTCGGGCGATCGCGGTGCCGCTGGCCTGGACCTCCAGGCAGCCGATGCTGCCGCAGACGCACAGCGCGCCCTGCGGGTCGACGGTGTTGTGGCCGACCTCGCCAGCCAGCCCGCGCGCGCCGCGGAACAGCTGCCCGCCGCTGACGATGCCCGCGCCGATGCCCGTCGAGCAGGTCATGAAGACCAGCGTGTGCAGCTCGCCCCAGCCGCCGTGGTGGAACTCGCCCAGCGCGCCACAATTGGCGTCGTTCTCGACCCGCACCGGGCAGCCCGTGGCCTCGGCCAGCCCCGCGCCGACGTCGATGCCCGCCCAACCCGGCACATGCACGCTGACCACGCGGCCCGCGCGGTCAACCGGCCCGCCGAAGCTGACCCCGACCGCCTCCGCCCCCGCGCCGAGCTCCCGCGCGGCGGCCAGCACCGCCGGCCAGTAGACCGCGGCGTCGTGCGCCTCGTTGGCGACTTCGCGCACCTCGCCCAGCCCGCCCGCGCCGTCCGCGCGCGCCAGCAGCGCTCGCGAGCCGGAGATGTCGAGGACCAGCAGGCGCCCGCTCATGGCTGCTCCTGGACCCAGACCACGGCCCGGCCACCGCGGTTCAGCCGTGCGTAGTTCGGCACCGCCAGTAGCGGGCTGCCGTCAGCCCACTCGCCGACGATCGCCATCACCCCGCCCAGCAGCTCCGGCCGCCACTCCGCGCGCAGCGGCGCGTCGGCGGCTAGCGCCTGGTCGAGCGGCTGGTCGACGGACTCGAAGGTGTAGACCAGCGGCCCGCGCCGCAGCGCGACCAGGCCCTGCAGCGCGCCCACGCGCTCGTCCGCACGCAGCCGTTCGATCGGCAGCGGCAGCTCCAGCTCGACCGTGTCGCCCGGCTGCCAGAGCCGCTCGACCGTCACGTAGCCGTCGCGTGCGACGACCGGCTGCGCCGCGCCGTTGACCCGCAAGCTGACCGGCGCGACCTCGCCGACCGGCGTCGCCGGGTACAGCGCCGGCGCGGTCGCCGCGGGCAGCCGCAGGTGCAGGGCGAACTGCTTCGCGCTGCGCGGCTCGACCGTCAGGACGACCCGCCCGTCCCACGGATAGTTAGTCTCCTGGCGCACGCGGACCGGCGTGCCCGAGACCGGGCCGGCGTCCATCTCCGCCGCCAGGTAGTGGTTAACCCACAGCGCGCCAGGCCCGCGCGCGTACGTCCAGCGCGGCAGCTCGAGCAGCACGCGGCTCACGTTGCCCACGCAGCAGGGGCAGACGTGCCAGGGGTAGCGCGCCTCGGACGAGTCGAGCGCGTTGGTGTAGGTGAAGTTACGGCCCTCCAGGTCGAGCCCGCCCAGCACGTTGTTGTACAGCGCCGCCGCCGACAGGTCGCCGTGCTCGCCGGCGCCGGCGGTGCGCAGCAGGCTTTGCTGCCAGAAGACCGTCGCGCAGCCGGCGCAGGTCTCGGCGTACGCGCCCTGGGCCAGCGACCAGTCCGGCCCGAAGCCCTCGCTGGTCTCGCCGCTGCCCAGGCCGCCGGTGACGAATAGCTTGCGCTCGGCGACGTTCGCGTGCTGGCTCAGCGCCGCGCCGAGCCAGGCCGGGTCCTGGGTCAGCCGTGCCTCGTCGGCGACCGCCGCGTAGAGGTAGGCCGCGCGCACCGAGTGGCCGACGGCCTCGTACTGGCGGATCGGCAGGACGTGGCTCTGGTCGTACTCGCCGCCGCCCTCGCGCGTGGCCAGCATGTAGCTGACGAGGTCGCGGTACGGCTGCGCCGCGGCCGGCCCTTCGCGCGCGGCGACCTCGTCGGCCAGCCGCGTCAGCGAGATCTTGAACGTCTCGTGGCCGTCCCACCAGGGCACCTGGCCCGGCCCGGCGCCGACGTTGCGCACCCAGCAGTCGGCCAGCCGCCGCGTCGCCGCGTACAGCGCGCTGCGGCCGGGGCCGACCAGCGCGGCGTGGGCCAGGCCGGCATCGATGAAGTAGCCGGCGACGTAGCCCTCGTGCATCCCGCGCCGCTGCGGCGCCCAGCGCGGCGCGCCGGACAGCGTCGTCAGCGTGTCGAAGTAGCCGTCCGGCTCCTGCGCGGCGACGATCGCCGGCACCCAGACGTCCAGCGTCGCGCGCAGGTGGTCCTGGGCGGCGCGCAGGTCCGCGTCGCCGCCCGGCTCGACGAGCAGCGCGAGGCTGATCGATTCGATGGCATTCAGTAGGTAGGCGTCGGCCCAGGGGTAGCCGCGGTGGGCCGGCACGTCGCGGCCAGCGAGCTTCTCGGCCGCCGCCAGGTA
>DHNJ01000281.1:5302-5647 GCA_002409445.1 Armatimonadetes bacterium UBA5419
AGCTTCTCGGCCGCCGCCAGGTAGTTGTTCAGCCCGCCCTCGGGCAGGTCGGGGTCGTTCAGCTTGGCGATCAGGTGCGGGATCCACTGCTCGATGACGGCCTTGACCCGCTCCCGCCAGAGGCCCGGGCCGAGGCTGAACGGCGCCAGCGGCGCCTCCGCCAGCGGCGCGCTGAAGGCCGCTGGCACGACCCGCACGGCCAGTTCGTCGCTGCCGCTCAGCTCGCCGTCATCGGCCGTCAGCCGCAGGCGGTACTCGCCCGGCTCCGCGAAGGTCGCCTCCCAGGCCCCGTCGCCCACCGGCGCGATCGCCACCTCGCCCGGCCCCGCCGCCCGCGACCACGCC
>DHNJ01000054.1:0-24762 GCA_002409445.1 Armatimonadetes bacterium UBA5419
GCCGCGCGGCAGCGTCCAGGGCAGCGGCGCGCGCGGCGCTAGGCCGGCCAGCGGCTCGGCAAGGTCGGGCACGACGATGGTGCCGTCAGGGCGGATCAGGACCGTCTGACGGTCAGTCGGCATCAGACTGGGCGGGGGCCGGTTCGTCAAAGCCGACGATCAGAATGGTCCCGGCGATGACCGAGAGGGGGACGGTCAGCAGCTGGGCGAAGGGGATCAGCGCCAGCGCGGCCGCACCGGCGCCGAGGCCGAAGACGGGGCCGGGGCGCGCGCCCATGTAGCGCCAGCGCGCCCGGCCGCGGTAGCCGCGGCGGACCAGCGGGCCACAGGTCATGGCCACACCGGTGAACCAGGCGGTGACGATGAAGGCCAGCAGCGGGTGCAGCCAGGCCGAGAAGGGCGTCAGCCAGGTCAGCAGGACGACGATCTGGGCCAGGGCGAAGCGGAGCAGGTCGGCGGCGACGTCGACGACCACGAGCAGGCTATCGTGGACCATCGCCCGCAGGCCGCCGGGCGGCTCGCAGCCGGACTTCAGGACCACCTCCGTCGCCTCGCTGAGCCAGTCGATGAACGGTTCGAGGATCAGCAGCGAGCCGTAGAAGCTGAGCGGGATGGCCAGGACCACCACGCCGACGGTGACCAGGCCGACGACCCAGCCGGCCGTCCAGCCGATGAGCCCGGTCAGCCAGGGCACGTAAGTCACCGCGGCCCAGACCAGCGCCACCAGCAGCACGATCGACAGGACCGCGGGCAGCGCCGACAGCCAGCGCAGACGACGACTGCGGAGGAGCAGGCGCGCGGCCTGGGGAAGGCAAGCAAGACCACGACCAACGCCCACGGGCGACCTCCTACCGGATCATACGACTGATCGCCCGGAATCCGTCATGGGCGGAGCTGCCGAGCTGGCGGAAGAGCAACGTTTCAGTCGGCGCGACGAAGGCCCCGGCACGCGCCGCCGCCCGCAGCCCCGACTCGCGGTGAGCCGGCGAACGAGAGGTCACCGCGTCATCGGCGACCGCGACGCGCAGGCCACGGGCCAGGCCGTCGAGCACCGTCAGCAGCACGCAGACGTGCGCCTCCAGGCCGATGACGATCAGCTCCTCGTACGGCGCGACGGCAGCGGCAAACGCCTCCGTGCCGAAACACGAGAAGGTGACCTTGGCGATCGGCGGAGTCGTCGTCAGGGCGGCGAGTTCGGGGAGGGTGGGGCCGAGGCCCCGTGGGTACTGCTCGGTGACGATCACGGGCAGGCCGAGCAGCGGCGCCGCCTCGAGCCAGAGACGTTGGTTGGCCAGGCAGGCCTCGAAATCGGCCATGGCCGGGGCGAGGCGCTCCTGGACGTCGATGAGCACGAGCGCCGTCGAAAGGGGCTGCTTCTGGGCCATGGCAATCTCCATGCAGACTGTACCACGTGGAAGCGGACCTACTTGTCGCAATTCAGTTCTGGGTGCACACTGGAACTGTAGCGCGGGAGACCGCGCGGAGGAAATCATGCCTTACGTGATCACCGAGCCGTGCATCGACGTGATGGACCGTGGCTGCGTCGAAGTCTGCCCGGTCGACTGCATCTACGAGGCGCCCGAGCTGCGGATGCTCGTGATCCACCCCGACGAGTGCATTGACTGCGGCGCCTGCGTCGCAGCCTGCCCGGTCGAGGCAATCTTCGAGGACGCTGACGTCCCCGACGAGTGGAACGAGTACATCGCGATCAACGCCGACTGGTTCGACAAGTAAGTCGATAGACACCCTGTGCCGGCAGGTCCGGCACGCTCAGGTCCGCGCCCACCAACGCCGACGCGGCGGCCAGCCCGCTGCGCGCGGCGCCTTCCATCGTCGCTGGCCAGCCGGTGGCCGTCCACGCCCCGGCGAGGACCAAGCCTGGCACGCCGGTGACCGGGCCCGGCCGCCGCGCATCGAGGCCGGGACGGGGGACAAAGGTCGCGCGCGCCTCGCGGCAGGCGGCCGTGGCGACTGGCGCGGGCAGCCGCGGCCAATGCTGCCGCAGCGTGCGCCAGGCGCGTTCGGCCTGGCCCGCCGGCGACAAGCCCTGCCATGCGTCGGCTGTGCTCGCGACGACCGCCAGCCGCCGGCCGCCGTCGTGGCGGAAGACCCAGTCGAGCTCGGCGTCGAACAGCCCCGTGACTGGCGGCAGGTCGACCGGCTCGGCAAACCACAGGTGGGCGCCGACGATGCTGCCCGCCTCCAAGTCGACGTCCAGCGCGCCGCCGACGCGCGCCGTCAACGCCGGGTCCAAGGCGCGCCGCGCCTGCGTCGGCGTCAGCGCCAGCACGACCTCGTCGGCGACGAACTCCTCTGCTCCGGCGCGCACCACGAACCCTGACGGCCCCAGCGCGACCGAGCCCGCCTGACCCAGCACGACCTGCCCGCCATGGCGTGCCAGCCAGGCGCGCGGCGCGACGTGGTGCAGGGTGCGCAGGGGGCAGCGGGGCACACCGAGGTGCCAGGCGTCGCGGTGGTGCAGCAGGCCGTGGCGGAAGAAGAGCAGGCCGTAGCGGGCGGACGCTTCGTCCGCGGAGGCGTTGAGCACGCTGCGCAGCAGCAGCGACCAGAAGCCGCGGTCGAGGGTGGGGGTGGTCAGCGGGCCGAGCCAGGCGGCGAAGGTTTGGTCGTCGGGCCAGGGCGGTCGGGCCACGGAGATCTTGGTCATCGCCGCGGCCAGCGTGGCCAGGTCGCGCGGGGTGAGCCCCGGCAGGCCGAGCAGACCCTGGGCCAGATTGAACGGTGGTGGCAGGGAGGGCTGGGCCAGCAGTTCGCCCGCCTCGTCGCCCGCGCGCAGGGGCAGCCGGTCGTGCCAGGTGATCAGGTCGCCGACACCGAGTTGCTCGTAGAGCCACCGCTGGCTGGTGCAGGCGCCGAGCAGCACGTGGGGGCAGTGGTCGACCCACTGGAAGATGCCGGGCGGGCGGTAGGATCCGGCCTTGCCGCTGAGTTCCGCGCGCCGTTCGATGAGGGTCACGAGCCGACCGGCGCGGGTCAGGGCGACGGCCGCGGTCAGGCCGGCGACGCCGCCGCCGAGGACCACGGTGTGGCGCAGGGTGCTCACTGGCGCCAGGTCGGCAGCAGGGGCGAGGCCAGGACCGCGCCCATGACCGCCAGGCGCGCCCCCGCGCCGAGCCGCGCGCGGCCGCGCTGCTCCAACCCGCCACCGCGCAACAGCTCCAGCAGCCGCCGGTACCGCAGGGTCATCGCGACGATCGGGGGGCGGTTGCGTGCTTGCAGTTGGCCAAACATCGGCTCGGCGTCGCGGTACAGGCGGTCGGCGCGGTTGGCTGCCTCCTGCAGCGCGGTGACTAGGTGTGCCGGGCGGCTTGGCGCAGCGAGATCGGTGTCCTCCACCTGGTGCTTGGCGAGCAGCTCGGCCGGCAGGTACACGCGGCCGAGTCCCCAGTCCTCGTCGACGTCGCGCAGAATGTTGGTCAGCTGGACGGCGCGGGCGTTGGCCACGGAAAGGTCGAGCACGGCCGGGCTTGTCTCGCCCAAGATGCGCAGGCAGGCCTCGCCGACTGTGCCCGCGACACCGTCGCAGTAGGTGTCTACCTCGGCCCAGGTCGCCAGACGGACCGGTCCGGCGTCGGTCTGGCAGGCGCTGAGGCAGTCGAGCAAGACGCGCTCGGGTAGCTCGTAGCGTGCGCAGGCATCGACCAGGGCCGGCAGCGCGGGGTGGGTGCTTGTCTGGCCTTGCAGCGCGCCTTGGACGACCTCACGCCAGGCGGCGAGGTCGGCGACGCGCTGGGCGGTGGGGGCTTGCTGGTCGGCCAGGTCGTCGGTCAGACGGAAGTAGGCGTACAGCGCGTAGACCGCTTCGCGCCGGGCGGCAGGGAACAGCCGCATGGCCAGCTCGAAGCTGCTGCCGGCCGCGCGCGTGACCTGGCGGCAGTAGGCGTAGCTCTCGGCCAGGCTCAGCGCCATGGTTGCCCTCCCAGCAGGACCCGCAGCGCGAGGCTCAGCTTGCCCCAGCGGCTGAGGGTCGGGCGGGTGGAGAGGGTGTCGTAACCGGCGGCGGCGATGGCGCGGAGGATCGACACGCCACCAGCGAGGAACAGCGCGACATCGCGACGGAAGGTGCGCGGCAGGCGGTCGACCAGCGGCGCGCCGCGCTGGTACAACTCGTGCGCCCGCTCGCACTCGAAGCGCAACAGGTCGGCGTACTGCGGGCTGAACGCGCGGGCGGCGATCTGCTGCTCGGTCACGCCAAAGCGCTCCATGTCGTCCTGGGGCAGGTAGACACGGCCCTTGTCCCAATCGCGCGCGACGTCCTGCCAGAAGTTGGTGATCTGCAGCGCGGTGCAGATGTCGTCGGAGAGGGCGATGTTCTCGGGGCTCGCCGCGCGCGCGAGGTAAAGGACCAGCTCGCCGACGGGGTTGGCACTGCCCTGGCAGTAGCCCAGGATCTCGTCGAAGTTGGCGTAGCGGGTCTTGGTCTGGTCCTGGACGAAGGCCTCCAGCAGCCGCTCGAAGGGGCGGGCGGGGATGGCGAACTGTTCGATGGTCGGCTGCAAGGCGACGAACACCCAATGGGTGGTCTGGCCGGCGTACAGCGCGTCGAGCTGGCCGCGCCAGCGCTCGAGCCAGGTCAAGGCGTCGGCAGTCGTGCCCATCTCGTCGGCGAGGTCGTCGCTTACCCGGCAGTAGGCGTAGATGCTGTAGAAGTGGGGCCGCAGGGCGGCGGGCAGGAGCAGCGAGGCGACGCTGAAGTTCTCGTAGTGCCCGCGGGCCAGCCGCTGAGCGCGGTCTTGGGCCACCGCAAGAGCTACCGGCTGGAGTTCATCCAGCCGGTAGCGCTGCACGACGTCGGTCACGGGCACAGGCTACTCCGCGCCCGATTGTACACCGGTCGGGGTTACTCGATCTGGCGCGGCGGGTCCACCGGTTCGCCCGGGTCCGCGCTCGGCACGTCCTCGTCGGCCGTGGCGGCGTCGATCTCGGCGCGCGTGTCGGCCTCGCGGACCTGGCGGATGTCGTCCTCGGCCTCGCGGATCTCGGCGGCGACGGCTTCGACCGGCGCGAACAACGCGGCCAGGGCCTCCTGGTCCAGCGTGCCGGCTTGGTGCATCTGCCAGACACGCGCGCCCAGCTCGGTCAGGGCGTCGTTCTTGCGCTTTTGCAGGCCAGCCAGCCGCAACCGGATCCCGGCCAACGACGTCCGGCGCTTGGTCTCGCGTACGCCGCTCTCCCAGAGGGACTCGGCGCGTTCGCGGATCTTGTCGAGATCGCTGAAGTCATCGAACCAGTTCTTCATCTCGCTCTCCTTCTATAGTCGCAGGCCACAGCCACGGCAGAAGCGGTCTCCTTCGACCACGGGCTGCCGGCAGTCAGGACAGGCTCCAGGTTGGACGGCGGCCCCTTCGCGGCCAGCCATCTGCTCGATCTCGGCCTCGGCGGCGCGCAGTTCGCGCTGCTTGGCCAGAATGGCGGCGAAGGTCTCGTCCAGTTCAAAATGGTGCAATTCGTTACGCCGGTGGAGTTCGAGGGCGCGGGTGCCGAGATCGAAGATCAGGTCGCCCAGCTCGTCCTCCAACGTGCGGGCCTGCAGCCGCAGGCGGGCCTGGCGGCCGAAGCGCGTGCTCTCATCGAAGACCGACTGCGCGCCGCGTTTGATTTCGTCCCAGATGTCCATGCTCACTCCCCTCGATCGGTCTCGAAGACCGCATAGGCCAGGCGCCGGTGCCGGCCTTGGACCCAGTGATCCGGCTGTAGTGCCCGGAGCCACGGGTCGAACGCGCGGCCCTTGACCACGACCCGCCGCTTGGCCCGCGCGCGGGCGGCCGCCAGGACGTCGGCGTCCGGCCGATCATAGCAGGCCAGCGGCCGCAGACCGGCAAGTCCGCTCGAGCTACCGATCGGTTGCTCGAACATGGGGTCGAAGTAAATGACCTCGAAGCCTGGCTCGAAGAACGCGTCGTCATGCCACACGCCAGTATGGTTCCCTGTGATGACGGAGATGTTGCGCAGGACCGGCGCCAAGCGATGCTCGTACGTGGCCAGCCCGTGGCGCACCAGACAGGCAATCACCGGCGACGCTTCGAGGCCGACGACGGCGCCGCTCGGCCCGACGTGCCAGCTGGCGACGATCGCGTCGGCGCCGAGGCCGAGGGTGGCGTCGAGCACGCGGTCGCCGGGGCGCAGGTCGCAGGCGCGGGCCAGCAGGTCCTCGCGGCCATGCACGCGCACCGCGCCGATGCGCACGACGGCCATGTTCGGGTGCCAGAAGAACGTCTCACCGGTCGAGTCAATGTAGTGCAGGCGCTCGTTATTGACCACGACCAGGGCCTCCAGCCCCTCTGCCTCGATAATGCGCAGGGTGCTGCGCTCGCGCCGCTCGACGATGGGCACCCCGAGTTCGGCGGCGAGATGCTCGACGAGCGCGCGCTGCCCCTCACGCTCGACTCGACCCGTGGTCACCGCGAGGCGCGGCTGGGGGTTACTCACGGGGCGGCTTGACCAGGGCCGGTTGGTCCAGCATGTAGGGCACCAGTTCCTCGGCTAGGTCGCCGTGGTTCGGCGCGTGGAGGTACTCGACCAGGCTGATCGCGTTCGCCTCCTCGCTATGCCAGCAGTAGGCGGTGAGCGCGATGGGCAGTCGCTGGCCGAAGAGGCCGTAGAGCCGATGGCGCAGCCGCTCCTTGTAGGAGACGCGGAGGCCGTGAAAACGGACGACTTCGCGCTCACCAATGGTCACCTGGTCGCGGGTAAGGCGGAAGGTGTGCCAGAGTTTGAAGCGTTGCTGGTCGATCCAGTCGCCCAGGTCGCCCGCGCGCTCAAGGGCGATGGAGGCCAGGCCGAAGCGGACGAAGCTGATCTTCTCGCCCAGCCGGCCGCGGGTGAAGCCTAGTTCGGTCTGGCCGGTCTGCAGCGCGTTGGTCGTCAGGTTGAAGTCCGGTGGTACCTCGCAACTGAGGTCCTGCACGGTCCACAACTCGCGCGGGCCGGGGGTGTCGTCGTGCATAGAGGCCAGGATGCGCCGGGCCAGGCTGCGGGCGCCGGGGTCGTGCGGCGGACTGTTGATCTGCACCAGCGTCACCCGCTGCGCGTGCGGACTGTACCAGATGGCCCCGTACGTTTCGGTTTCGGCCTGCCAGCGGAAGCATTCGAGGCTGGAGACGTCGTCTTGGGCCGGCTTGGCCAGGCGCACGTCGCGCTCCATCTCGAAGTTCAACCGATTCCGCTTCGCGGCGCGTTCGATCTGCGTCAGGTAACTGGTCAGGGTGGCCTTCGGATTGACCTTCTTCTCGCGGGTGACGTCGGTCCACTTGACCTGTAGGCGGGGCATCTGCGGGTCGGAAAGCCACAGTTCACCCGAGCCGCGTTCGATCGAGATCTTGGTGAGGTACCAGGCGGCGGGCGCCAGGAAGGTGAGGCGCTGCCAGCCAAACTTTCGCCACATGTCGGTCATCGAACCCGTTTCCGCACCTTTCGATGGTATCTTAACAGCATCGCGCGGGCGCGCCGTCCGCCGCGGGAGATCTGTCATCCGGGCCGTGTTTCTGGGCACGGGCACGTCGGTCGGGGTGCCCTTCATCGGCTGCGGTTGCGCGGTCTGCACCTCGTCTGACCCGCTCAACCGCCGCCTGCGGTCATCGCTTTGGCTCAAGGACGACAACCGCAGCGTGCTCATCGACTGCGGCCCCGATTTCCGCGCCCAGGCCCTCCGCGCGGGCCTCACCTGGCTCGATGCGGTGATCCTGACCCACGAGCACTACGACCATATCTTCGGCCTCGATGACCTGCGCCAGGTCCGCCACCCGCACGACACCGAGCGGGGCCTCCCGATCTGGGGCGACGAGGCGACCATCGCTTGCGTGCGGCGCGTCTTCGCCTACGTCTTCGACGGCTGCGACACCGGCTCGGCCAAGCCGCGGCTCGATCTGCGCGAGCTGACCGACCTAGACCAGCCCTTCAACATCGCCGGACTGTCGTTCCTGCCCGTGCCGGTCCACCACGGCACGTTCCAGGTCATCGGCGTCCGCGTCGGCGACCTCGCCTACATCCCGGACTGCAAGCAGATCCCCGAGGCGTCGCTGGAGCGGCTGACCGGGCTCGACACCCTCATCCTGGACGGCCTACGCCGCACCCCGCACAACACGCACCTGCACCTCGACGCCGCGCTGGAGCTGGCGCAGAAGATCGGCGCGCGGCAGACGTATCTGACGCATCTGACCCATGACTACGACCAAACCTGCGGCGACGAGGGCCTGCCGGCCGGGGTCCACCTCGCCTACGACGGGCTGGAGCTCGAGGTTACGGGCATCGGCAGCTCCGCCTCCGCCAGCTGCGCGCCCGCGGCCGAGTAGAGCCTGGCGCGGAAGACACCGTCGCCCACGGTGTGGCCCAGGGGCAGCTCATAGTCCGGCTCCGAGCGGAGTACGGGATGCTCGGCGCAGGTGCCCGCCGCGATCTCGGCAAGGGCCAACTCCCAGGTCATCAGCACCCCACGCTCGACCTCCAGCGTCAACTCGACGGTCGCGTCGACGAGCGGCGCCGCGGCGCCATTGGCCACGGCCACGCGCACGGGCAGCGGCTGGTCGGTCGTGGCGTGATCGGCGGTGGCGGTGAGGGTGAGCGCGTGCTGGGCCATGGTCTCCTCCGGACTCGTGATCATCATAGCCCCAAGCGCGTCCGCGAGCACGGCCGGTTGCACCGCGTGGCCAGCCTGCTAGACTCCGCGGCGAGAGGTGAGGTCAGCATGGACAAGCTACGCATTGGCATGATCGGTGTCGCCGGCCGGGGCAGCCTGTGGCGCAACTGGCACAAGCCCGACGGCCGCTCGATCGTCGTCGCGGGCGCCGACCCGAACCCCAAGTTCCTCCAGACCTTCAGCGAGGCGCGCGACGGCGAGGTCTTCGTCACCGACGACTATCGCCGCCTGCTCGAGCGCGACGACATCGACGCGATCGCCGTGACCTCGCCCGACTTCTGCCACGAGGAGCACGGCGTGGCCGCGCTCGAAGCGGGCAAGCACGTCTTCTGCGAGAAGCCGCTGGCGATCACCATCGACGGCTGCGACCGCCTGCTGCGCGCGTATGCCGACAGCGGCAAGCGGCTGATGTGCGGCTTCAACATGCGCTACATGAACATCTTCCGGACGATGAAGGAGATCATCGACTCGGGCGTCATCGGCGAGATCAAGGCCGCCTGGGTGCGCCACTTCGTCGGCTTCGGCGGGCACTTCTACTACCACGACTGGCACGCGACGCGGGCCAACGCGACCTCGCTGTTGCTGCAGAAGGGCGCCCACGACATCGACATGATCCACTGGCTGACCGGCGCCTACACCGAGCGCGTCGCGGCCTTCGGCGGGCTCGACTACTACGGCGGCGACATGCCCAACGACCTGGTCTGCCCCGAGTGCGACATCAAGGACACCTGCCCCGACTTCCAGCGCCCCTGGCCCGGCCACGAGAAGTGCGCCTTCCGTCAGGAGATCGACGTCGAGGACAACCAGGTCATGATCATGATGCTGGAGGGCGGCATCAAGGCCTCGTACTTGCAGTGTCACTTCACCCCCGACTACCACCGCAACTACACGATCATCGGCACCGAGGGCCGGGTCGAGAACTCCGAGCCGGAGGGCAAGGTCTGGGTCAAGCTGCGGCGCCGGTTTGGCGAGAAGTCGCTGGCCGACCGCGAGTACACGATCAAGCCGGCCGAGGGCAGCCACGGCGGCTCCGACCCCGAGATCTGCGACGACTTCGTGGCCATGGTGCTCGATGGCAAGACGCCGGTCGCGACGGCGTTGGCCGGGCGGATGAGCGTGGCCACAGGCTGCCAGGGCGCGGCGTCGTTGCGCCAGGGCGGGCTGCCGCTGGACGTCCCGCGCGCGCCGGAGTTCGCGCCGGCGGTCTAGTCGCCGAAGGGCCAGAGCCGGCGGTAGGGCTGACCGCCAAGCTGGTCCAGCTCGTCTAGGAGGACGAAGAACCCGGCCGCGCGGACCGCGCCGCCCGCTTCGAGATGCGCGAGGATCGCGCGCTTGAGCGAGGTGTCGCGGGGCAGCGTGGCCGGGTCGTACTCCGCCTCACCAAAGACGAAGTACAGCCCGTCACGCCCGTGCGAGGGGTAGGGTGTCAGGTACAGCTCGCGCGACCAGCGGGCCATGTTCGACTCCGCCCCGAGCCACTCCCAGGCGCGCGGATCGAGGATCCACGAGTGCGTCGCGAAGCCGACGTAGGGCTGCTCTGGGAAGTGCCGGCTGAAGAACGCAGGAGCCTGCCGCATCGAGTCCAACGCCGCGTCGAGGCTCATCCGCCCGCCCGCGGGAATGTGGACCTCCAGGATCGTTTGGCCGCTGTGCAGGGCCAGCTCCCACTCGGCGCGGTCCAGGATGACGGGGTCGGGCAGGCCGTGGCCCTCGGGGTGGATGGCGGTGCCGGTGACGCTGCGGTCCGTCTCCTCGTAGACACTGCGCCAGCCCTCGATCGCGCCGGCGTCGAGGTAGCCGTCGGCGTTATACAGCTCGCCGGGCCGCGCCAGGGCGACCACCGCGCGGTCGGCCTTGCGGCGCCAGACGGTGACGCGATCGGGGAACGGGCGGAGCATGTACTCGAAGCGGCCCAGCTGGATCAGCCGGCCGGCGAGGTGGTTGCGCTGCCAGAAGAGTATGCGCGGAGCGACGCCCACCTGGCCGGGCCGCGTCAGCTCATACAGCCGGGTCGACTCGCGGAAGTGAGTCGTGCACTCGCGGCTGACCGCCTCGGGGATGCCGCGCTCGGCGTGCCGGCCGATCATCCGCGGCAGGACCGCCAGCGACAGCAGCAGGTAGTAGCAGCCGCACTCGGCGGCGCCGAGCCGGTCGGTCCAGGTCGGCCAGGCACCGGCGCGGTCCAACGGCCGGTCCGGCTGGTCGTAGAGCCAGCGGTACTGGTGCCAGAACATGGCCGTGAGCGCCGAGTCGGCGGCGATGCGCTCGGTGGTGCGGACGAGCGGCTCCAGCAGTTCCAGCCGTAGGCGCGCGAACTCGTGGCCCCAGCGGGCGAACGCCGGAGTCAGCGTCGGCTGGTGCGCCGGCTGGCAGGCCAGCGACTCGGCCAGGCCCTCGCCGACGTTCGCGGCCTGCTCGTCATTCAGCCCCAGCTCGGCGAGGAGGGCGTCGGCGGTCCAGCTCATTGGGTGCCCACCGCCACGGAGCGGAAGCGCGCCGGGCTCGACCCGTGGGTCATCTCCGCGCGCTGGGCCGGCTGGCCCTTGCCACAGTTGTTCAGGCCGACCTGCTGCCACTCGGCGGGCCCGCAGATCGCGTCGCAACTGCCCCAGAACTCGGTCGTCAGGCCGTGGTAGAACGGGTCGCGCAGCAGCCGCGCGCGCTTGCCATCGCGGATCTCCCAGGCCAGCTCACAGCCGAACTGGAAGTTGACCCGGCGCTGGTCGATGCTCCAGGAGCGGTTGGTCTCCAAGTAAAGCCCGCGCTTCGTGTCGGCGATCAGGTCCTCCAGGCTCAGGTCGTCGGTGCCCGGTTCGAGCGAGACGTTGACCATGCGCACGATCGGCGCGTTGTGCCAGCCTTCGGCCCGCATGGCCCCGCGGCTGCGCTGTTCGCCGATCGCGCCGGCGTACTCGCGGCTGGAGAGGTAGCCGGTGAGGATGCCGTCCTGGACGAGCGGCCAGCGCTGCGCGGCGACGCCCTCGTCGTCGAAGCCGAAGGTCGCCACGCCGCCGGGCAGCGTCGCGTCGGCGGTCAGGTTGACCAGCGGGCTGCCGTACTGCAAGCGGCCTAGACCGTCGGGTGTGGCGAAGCTGGTGCCGGCGTAGTTGGCCTCGCCGCCGAGCACGCGGTCCAGCTCGAGCGGGTGACCGACCGACTCGTGGATCTGCAGGCACAGCTGGCTTGGGGCGATGATCAGGTCCCAGTCGCCGCTAGGGCAGGCGTCCGCCTCCTGCAGGGCGAGCGCCTCGCCCGTCACGCCG
The DNA here is from genome assembly GCA_002409445.1 of Armatimonadetes bacterium UBA5419. GTDB lineage: Bacteria > Armatimonadota > UBA10988 > UBA10988 > UBA10988 > UBA10988. The sequence continues at coordinate 11,920 of DHNJ01000054.1, forward strand.
TCGACGTGGCCCAGCAGATCAACGTCCTCGACCAGTTCGTAGCCGCCGCCGATGTGTTGGCCCCAGGAGTGGGGGTAGCTGCGCGTCTGGACGCCGCCGGGGCCGACGGTGGTCACATCACAGCCGACGCCGGCGAAGCGCAGGTCCTGGGTCAGGTCGGCGCCCTCGGAGCTGCAGAACCAGGTCTGCTCGCGGCGAAAGTCCATGTAGGCGCTGGCCACGGCGACGCCGGCGCGCTCCTGCGCGCGGCGGACGACCTCGACCAGCAGTTCGAGCTTCTCGTCGAGCGGGACCGACTCGGGGGCGCGGCGGAAGGGGGTGGCCCAGGTCGCGGTGACCGCCGGCTCGGGCGCGAGCTCGACGGGCCGCACCCGCCACGGCGCGCAGGCGCGGGCGTTGGCTACGGCCAGGCGCGCGGCGGCGGCCAGCGAGTCGGTGTCGAGATGCTGGCTCGCGGCCCAGCCCCAGGCGCCACCGGCGAGCACGCGGATGCCGATCCCGGTCTGCTCGTCGAGGGCGACCGCGGCGACCTGCCCGCGGCGGGCCGCCAGGTATTCGGTGGTCTCGGTCAGCAGGCGCACATCGGCATAGTCCGCACCGGCGTCGAGCGCGGCCTGCAGGGCGGCGGAGGAGATGGCGTGCATGGTGCTTGGCCTCTATCGCTAGACGATACCAGACCCGGCGGGCCGTGCAAACCGGGTGCCACGGCCCGCTGGGTGGTCTGGCCGGACGGCCGGCCTAGGCGCGGTCGACGGTCATGTGGAGGCCGCCGATCAGTCGCACGAGGTAGTTGTAGGCCACGATGCTCACCGCGGAGACCAGCACGCCGAGGAGACTCATGACCGCCAGCGCACCGAGGCCCCAAGCGAAGGAGAAACCCTCTTCGCTCGCCATCGCAGCCGGCAAGTACAGCAGCATGAGGAGCAGGAAGCCGCCGACGAAGACTAGATCCATTCGTAGCGCGCCGAGGAAGTGGAAGCCCTCAACGCGGAGGCTGTAGTGATGGGCGGAGCCGGCGGCGCGGAGCGGGCCGAACCATTTGATTGCCAGGTTGTACAGGAGCCCGATGGCCAGCGCGCCGAGCACCGAGTTCACCAGCCAGGAGACGAACGCGGCGACGAGGCCCACCATGTCGATGATGACCGCGCTCGCGCCAAAGAGGGGGCTGTTCTGGCCGCTCACGACCGCCACCACCACAAAGGCGGGGACGGCCACGGCGAGCAAGAGCAGGATCCCGGGGGCCGAGACGACCAGGTAGGTCTTGATCGCGCTGCCGATGTCCACAAAGCTGAAGTCGAGGTGGTCGCGGCTGCTCGCCCAGCGCAGCTTCAGGCCAGTCCAGCGGTCGGCGTACCAGTTGTAAAGACTGGCCGAGATGCCGTTGGACAGCGCATAGAGCAGGGGCAGAAGCAGGAAGAGAGCGACCGTGATGCCGAGTCGCAGCGGCCGCTCCTCCGGGGAGGCGTCCGGTACGTTGCCGCTGATTTCGGCCCAGAGCGCGACCGCGAGCAGCGGCCAGCTGAGCAGGGTGAGCAGGGCGGTCAGTTTCATCACCGGCACGGGCTCGATGCGGCGGATGACGTGCCAGTCGACAGGACTCGCCCCCGGCTTGGGCTGGGGCAGGGCGAGGAGCGCCTCCTGGATGCGGGTGCTCTCGGGGTCGAGGGTCTGCGCCTGCTCGTAGAATGTGCGCGCGGCGTCGATGTCGCCGGCGGCCTGGGCGATGCGGCCGCGGTTGTACGGCACGCGGGCGTCGGTCGGCAGCAACTCGCCGGCGCGGTTGAGTGCCTCCTGGGCGAGCAGGGCATGCCCGCCGGAGGCGGCGGCGACGCCGAGCAACAGCCAGGCGGGCCCGGCGTTCGGATCGGCCTCGACCGCGGCGCGGAGGGCCTTGACGGCGGCGGTGGTGTCGCCGGCCTTCAGCGCGGCGGCACCGTCTCGGTAGTACTGGTCAGCGGTACTCATGCACAGACTCCTCTAGTCTGGAGGTCTCGGGCAGACGGCGCGCGCCGCGACCGGCAGCCAGCGTCGATTCGCGCTTCGTGCACCGAGACCTACTTGTTCAGGAGGAACGTAGCGAGGGGCGCGGAAGTTACTCGGTAGATGTCCGTCGGCCGCGGGTCGGAATGGCAATCGAGTTTGGTTGACGCGAGGAATCCGATCTGCTAGATTGGCCGCGTCACACGATCTCGATCACCAGCCCTCGGCGCGGGTGGGCGTGGGTTCGTGCTAGACACAGAGGATATGGCTCCATGACCGTGATGCTCCGCTGGCCACACCGCCGGACCAGCTGGTTGGCGTGTGCCGTGCTGCTCGTCGCCGGCCTGCTGGCCGGGCCGTCGCGTGCACAGACGGTCACGCCCGTCACCGCCGCTGACCGGGCGCGCTTTACCCGCCTGGCCAACGACCTGGACGAAGAGCGCCTACGCGGGCACGTCGCCGAGTTGGCGCAGTTGGGCTCGCGCGTTAGTGGCTATCCCGGCGCGGACCAAGCTGCGATCTACCTGCGCGAGCAGCTCGAGCAGATCGGCGTGCGGGATGTACGCTACGAGCAATTCAACGTCACCGTCCCCGTCGACTCGGGCGCCAGCCTCGAGGTCCTCGACGCCAGCGGCAACCCCACGGGCGAACCGCTCCAGTTGCATTCCCTCTGGCCCAACCTCGTGCGCACCAGCCAGTTGCCGCCCGCCGGGCTGACCTCGCAGTTGGTCTACGGCGGCCAGAGCTCGCTGCGCGACTATGACGGCACCGATATCGAGAACGGTATCGCCCTGATCGAGTTCAACTGCGGCAGTGAGTGGCTGAACGCGCCGCGGCTTGGCGCGCAGGCGGTCATCTTCATCGAGCCGGCCGACACCATCCGCGGTGAGGTCGAGGCCAAGTTCTCCTCGATCCCCGTCGACATGCCGCGCTTCTACATCGCCCGCCGCGACGCCGACTTCCTGCAGACCCAGCTCGAGCACGAGCCGGGTCTGCGCGTGCGGCTGCGCGCGGAGATGCCCTGGATGCGGCGCCCGGCGCGCAACATCATCGCCACGATCCCCGGCTCCAGTCCGCAGCTCGCGGGCCAGGTCGTGCTGATCGAGGCCTTCTACGATTCGATGTCCATCGTCCCGCAGCTGGCCCCCGGCGCCGAGGCGGCGCTCGGCGTGGCGACGCTGCTCGAGCTGGCGCGCGAGTTCGTCGCGCGGCCGCCGGCGCGGACGGTGCAGCTGCTGCTGACCGCTGGGCACTACCAAGCCCTGGCCGGTTCGCGCGAGTACCTCGATAGCCATTTCCAGTCGATCACGGACGGCTCCGAGCCGATCTCTCTGTACAGCAGCCTTGACCTCGCCTCGAAGACGCGCGGGCTGGGCATGTTCTACAAGGGTTTCTACTTCGACCAGCGTGACGACGTGCGCCAGCGGTTCGCCGACCTGGGCCGCGTCTGCCGCGAGCGCGCCCAGCAGGTCGCCCAGGCGCTCGGCGTGAACCCGACCGAGGCGTTTGCCGACGGGATCAACCCGGTCCAGGGCAAGACCTGGGCCAACTACCTGCCCAGTCGCCTGGCCTTCGGCTCCGAGCTGTTCACCAGCGCCAACGGCCTGGGGGTCGCGTTCTCGACGATCGATGACTCGCGGCCGCTGATCGACACGCCGTTCGACACGATCGACCGCATCGACTTCGACAACGTGTTCCGGCAGGCGCGCTTCCTCAAGTGCATGTACGACATCATCCTCAATGAGGAGCAGGTGCCGTTGCCCGAGCGGGCCTACCTGGCGCGCATTCACGGCCAGGGCGGATTCGCCACGGTTGGCGGGCGCGTGGCGCTGTTTGACCCGCGCGAGAGCTTCATCCCGGACAAGGCCGTGCCCAATGCGCTCGCCGTGCTGAGAGCGCCGGGCAAGTCGTACACCGGTGTGCGCGGCAACATGATCGAGATGGTCGAGGGCAGCGAGTCCCAGTTCCGCTTCGTCGGCGTCAAGCCGTCCTCGGCGGGTGGCGACCCAGTCCGCTCGATCGAGGCTTACGCGCTGGACCCGCAGAGCGGGCAGATCCGCTATGCACCAGACCGCGGGACCAACGGCGCGGTCGCCTATCCGACCGATGTGACCGTGGATATCCCGCGTCGCGACGCGACCGTCGTCGTCTTCCAGTGCGTTTCGACCGCCCTGTTCGAGCTGGTCGACCCGCAGACGATGGAGGTTCTCAAGTCGCTCAACGTCTATGACGGACGTACGGACTCGGAGCCGCAGCAATACGGTTACTGTCTGGTCCGCCCCGAGCCGGGGCAATCGCACGTCGAGACGACCGCGGTGGTCTTCTCGCGGCCGGGCAGCCGGTTCAAGGTGGTCATGGGCTCTGGCTTGGCGAGCAAGCGGTTCATCCTGATCAACAGCTACGCGGACCGTTCCCAGATCCCGAATGACGAGAAACACTTCCCGAAGGTCGCCAGTGACTCGGAGGCCGCCGAGGGGTTCGGCTACGAGGTTCTACCGGACGGCTCGGGCGTGTTCTTGCCGCGGGATAAGATCGGCACGGCCGAGGACCGGGTTACTCGCGCGATCTACTACACGCCGTACATGGTCGCGACCGACATGTGGAACCTCGACCAGTTCCGCATCGACCGTCTGCGCCGCTTCCGGATCGTTAACGAGCAGATCGACTCGCTGCATAACGCCGCCGAGGTACGGCTGAAGGAGGCGAAAACGGCGCTCGCCGATCGGCGCTACCAGGACTTCGCGGCCGCCGCGCGCGCGGCGCACGGCTTTGAGGCGCGTGCCTATCCGGACGTACAGAAGACCGCGGACGACGTGGTCAAGGGCGTCATCTTCTACCTCGCGCTGCTGCTGCCCTTCGCCTACTTCAGCGAGCGCCTGCTCTTTGCCCGCCCGGAGATCAACCGCCAGATCCGGGAGATGGTGCTGATCTTCATCGTCATCTTCATCGTCTTCAGCCAGGTTCACCCGGCCTTCAAGATCACGATGAACCCAGTCATCATCTTACTGGCGTTCATCATGCTCGCTCTGTCAGTGTTGGTCATCGCGATCATCGCCGGCAAGTTCGAGGAGCAGCTCAAGGACCTGCAACGCCAGATGGGCGGCACGCACAGCGCGGATATCGGGCGCCTGGGGGTGACCTCCGCGGCGTTCAACCTGGGCATCTCGAACATGCGCCGGCGCCCGCTGCGCACGGCCCTAACGTGCTCGACGTTGGTCCTGCTGACGTTCACGGTGCTCTCGTTCACCTCGGTCGTGCAGCAGTTGAGGTTCAACACGGTCAAGGCGCCCGGGCGGCCGGCTTACCAGGGCATCATGATCCGCTCGGCGACCTGGCGCGCGTTGGAGGAGCAGGGCTACCAGCTGCTCAAGGACGAGTTCGGCCAGCGACACGCGGTGGCGGGTCGTGCTTGGTTCTACACGAGTGAGCTGGGCGAGCAGAGCTTCGTGTCGATCAGCTCCAACAAGTCCAATGTCAGTTACGATGCCAAGGCACTGTGCGGGCTGACGCCGGATGAGGCGAGCGTGACGAAGATCGACGAGGCGCTCAAGTCCGGCCGGTGGTTCACCGATGCGGATGTCTACTCATGCATCCTGCCTGAAGGCATCGCCGACGCGTTCAACCTGGACGAGAAGGACCTCGGCTCGACTAAGATCCGCATCAACGGGGTTGAGTTCGACCTCGTGGGCATCATGAACAACGCGCGCCTGCGCGCAATCGAAGACCTGGACGGCGAGATGCTCACGCCGGTCGACTTCATCATGATGCAGCAGATGCAGGGTCAGCAGCAGGGTGGCGGCGGCGGTGGCGGCGAGAGCGAGCAGGGCTTCCAGGAGTATCTGCACCTCACACCGGATGCCACGGTCTTCATCCCGTTCGGCACGCTGATCAACATGGGCGGCACGCTGCGCTCAATCACGACCGACTTCGACGATGTCGACAGCGTGACCAAGCGCCTCGAAGAGTTGATGCCGCGGCTGGGCTTCAACCTCTACGCTGGTAAGGGCGAGGAGATCGTGCGCTACAGTTCAGTCTCGTCGACCTCGGTCAGTGGTCTAGCCGACCTCCTGGTGCCGATCGCCATTGCCGCGCTGATTGTGCTCAACACGATGCTCGGCGCGGTGTACGAGCGGTTCTCCGAGATCGGCATCTTCTCCAGCATTGGCCTGGCCCCCTCGCACGTGGCCATCCTGTTCATCGCGGAGGCGTTGGTCTACTCGATCATCGGTGCGATCTTAGGCTACTTGTTAGGCCAGGTACTGAGCTACCTGCTAGGCCAGTTCAACTTGCTCCAAGGCTTGTCGCTGAACTACTCCTCGGTGGCGGCGATCTGGTCCACCTTCGTGGTCATTGGCGTGGTCTTCTTGTCTACGCTGTATCCCGCAAAGAAGGCCGGTGAGGTCGCAACGCCGGGTGTCGAGCGACGTTGGCGCGTGCCCGACCCAGAGGGCGACCACTGGGTCATCCCGCTGCCGTTCTCAGTCACGGGCAAGCAGGCGGTGGCGATGAACAAGTTCCTCGCCGAATGGTTCAACGCCTACGAGGAGTACTCGATCGGCGACTTCGTGACCGAAAACACGCAGTTGCGCGCGGTGGACGGTCAGCACGGCACGGGCTACGAGGTGTCGCTGATGGCTTGGTTGGCGCCGTTCGACCTGGGCGTCAGCCAGCATGTGACCCTGCGCACCAAGCTCACGGACATGACCGACGTCTACGAGATCGACATCGTCCTGGACCGTGAAAGCGGCGATGTGAGCAGCTGGATGCGGGTCAATCGCCGCTTCCTCAACACCTTGCGCAAGCAGTTCCTCATCTGGCGGACGATCCCCGCCGAGGAGAAGGAGCTCTACCTGCTCGACGAAGATGAGCGGGTCGAGGAGCGGCGCAGGTTAATGTCGCAGATCCGCGTCGAGGCTCGCGATGCCATGGCGACGGATGAGGACGAGGCGCCCGAGTTGAGCGACGAGATCCCCACGGACTCGATCGTCGGGGTGCGCCCGGAGGACCGACCGGAACCGAGCTCTGGCCCGGCAGACGGTGAGGGGAGTGCAGAAGGGTGAGACTAGACCCTGAACTCCAGATCTACCGTGACTTGATGGAGCGGCCGACCCATTTCGAGGACGGCTTCGACATCAAGACCATCATCGGCATGCTCTTCCTGGGCTTCTGCATCCTGCCTGGCTCGATTTACCTCGGCCTGGTGATGGGTTCGGACCTGGGGCCTGCCGCCGAGTGGACCACGATCATCCTCTTTGCCGAGCTGGCGCGTCGCTCGTATACCAAGCTCACGCGCCAGGAGATCTACGTCCTCTACTACGTCGCCAGCCACCTGGTCCGGGCCAGCGGGACGCTGTCCATCGCTGGCGGGTACTTCGGCTGGATGATCTACAACCAGTACTTCGCCTACTCGCAAGCGGCGAAGGGCTTTGGCATCTCGGGCCAGGTGCCGACGTGGGTGGTGCCTCCAGAGGGGTCGATGGCGCTGATCCAGCGCACGTTCCTCCACCCCGACTGGGCCATCCCGATTGCCTTGGCCGTAGGTACGTCGTTCGTCGAGCGGCTGAGCTGGTACGGGTTCGGCTACACGCTCTTCCGCGTCACCTCAGACAAGGAGAACCTGCCGTTCCCGATGGCACCGATCGCCGCGCAGGGCGTGACGGCACTCGCTGAGATCACCTCGAAGACAGAGACCTGGCGCTGGCGCCTGTTCTCCGTCGGTGCGATGGTCGGCGTGGCGTTCGGTGTGGTCTACGTCGGTATCCCGGCGATCTCCGGCGTACTGCTAACCCAGCCGATCCAGTTGCTGCCTATCCCGTTCCTGGACCTAACGCAACGCACGGAGGCGTTCCTCCCAGCAACGGCGACGGGTATCACGCTGAACATCGGCTCGATCATTACCGGCGCGGTCATCCCGTTCTGGGCGGTGGTCGGCTCGTTCATTGCGGCGGCGGGCACGTTCGTCTTGAACCCAGCCCTCTACCGCATGGGCATGCTACCGACCTGGCGCTACGGCATGGACGCGATCCAGACTGGCTTCGCCAACAACGTCGACTTCTACCTCTCGTGGGGGCTGGGTATCGCGCTGGCTATCGCGCTGGTCAGCTTCATCGATATGGGCATCGAGATGGCGCGCGAGAGCAAAGCGCGCCGGGCCACGGCACGAGCCGAGCGCTCGGTGTGGATGCCGCCGCCGCCCAAGGGGCGTGGCGATATCCCCATCCCGGTCGCCATCAGCTTGTGGGCGTTTGCGACGACGTTCTACATCTTCCTCTGCCGGATCCTGATCCCGAACTTCCCGTGGGCCTACTTCGTGTTCTTCGGGTTCATCTGGACGCCGGTCATCAGTTACGTCAGCGCGCGCGTCCGCGGCATCGCCGGCCAGTACATCGGCATCCCCTTCGAGCGCGAGGCGGCCTTCATCCTCTCGGGCTACAAGGGTGTCGATATCTGGTTTGCGCCGATCCCGCTGAACAACTACGCCGGCCTTGCCGAACAGTTCCGCGTGGTCGAGCTAACCGGCACGCGCTTCACCTCGATCATCTGGGCTGAGGTGTGGATGTTCCCGATCATCCTATTCGCTAGCTTCTTCTATTGGCAGTTCCTCTGGAAGATCGCCGAAATCCCCAGCGTCCAGTACCCCTATGCGCAGAAGTTCTGGCAGCTGCAGGCGCTCAACCAGGCGCTGTGGTACACCGCCACCGCGGAGGGCAACAGCTATCTGCTGCGTGCGCTTAAGTTGCCGATCATCTCGACGGCCTTCGGTTCAGCGGCGATAGCCTACTGGCTGTTCAACCTGTTCCGACTGCCGATCACCGCGATCTTCGGTTTCATCCGTGGCCTGGGCTACCTGCCGATGAGCATCCTGCCCGAGATCATCGGCGCGATCACCGCGCAGTTCTACTTGATCCCGCGGTTTGGTGCGAAGCAGTGGAAGCTGTACGCCACGGTCATCTCAGCCGGCTTCTCCTGCGGGATGGGCCTGATCGGCATGGCCAGCGTTGCCATCGCGATGATCCAGCGCAGTGTTACGCAGTTGCCGTTCTAGTGGTGTGGGCTGGTTCCGGCGTTAGTTGACGCACGTCGGGGCCGGCCCTACCATGGGCCTCACGGCGCCTGTAGCTCAGTGGATAGAGCAGCGGCCTTCTAAGCCGAATGTCGCAGGTTCGAATCCTGCCAGGCGCGTAAGCGCCCAGCGCGTGGCCGCCCCGCGCCCTAGCGTCACACACCCAACCATGGCAGCACTGCGCCGATGCACCCGCTACGCGCGCCGCGTTCGCGCTCGCTGACCTCGAAGGTGACCGGCACTTCGTGTTCCTCGTGGCTGGTGCGGATCGTTAGGGTGGTCGTGTACGAGCCAGCCGCCTGGTTGGCCGGCACCCGTAGTACCATCTGCAGCAGGACGTCGTGCCCGCGCAGCGCCGGCGGCAAGATGCGCAGGTTTGGGTCCTCGCTGATCGCCTCGCCCTCGGGCTGCCGCCCCGGACGTTTGTCGTGCAGGAGCACCGACAGGTCGCGCATCTGCCCCGGCCGGAACGTGCCCGCATGGATCGCCGGCGGGCTAACCTCCAGATGGCTAACCCAGCTGGGCGCGCTGCGGGTTGCTTGCGGCCGGCGCAGCCCGTCGGCGAACGCGAGCATCGTCGCCGGTCGCTGCGACGGATCGGCTTCGATTGCACGGTCTAGCAGCAGCGCTTGGTGCGGCCGCAGCTCTGGCGCTACCTCCTGCAGGTTGACCCGCCGCAGCCGCTCGATGGCCGCGGGGCTAGTCGGCGCGATACCGCTAAAGTAGCGCCGCGCAGTCAGCCCGAGCGCGTAGACGTCGCTGCGTGGCGTCGGCTCGTCTTGCTCGTAGGGGTCCGGCGGCGCATACGGCGGGGCGCCGGCGCCGCTGGCCGGGGGCACCGGCTGGGTGCCGTAGCCGCTGACCTCGGTGTAGGGGGCGGCGAGGCCAAGGTCGATCAGCGTCGCGTGGGCGCCGTTGTCCGAGATGATGATGTTCTCTGGCTTCACGTCGCGGTGGACCAGGCCCATGTCGTGCAGCCGGTCCAGCGCCGATGCGATCTGCGTCAGCCAGACGACCACCGTCGACGGCGCGCGCAGCGGGTTGTCTGGCGGCACTGTCCGCGCCAGTTCCTCCAGCGTCTCGCCCGCGGGCACGTCGAGCAGCAGGTAGTGCCGTGCGTCGATGGTGACGGTGTCGGCCGCGGCTTCGCCGGCAGAGCCGGTGCGCGGGTCGATGTGGAACGGGCCGGGCACCGTCAGCCCACGGCCGCGCGGTAGAAAGTCGGCGTCCAGCGACCCGACCAGCCGGCACTCGGCGATGAACCGGTTCAAGCTCTCCGCGGCCAAGTCCGCGGGCTGGTAGTGGTGCATCTCCTTGAGCAGCCGGGCCTCACCGGCGCCGCCAACGACCCGGTAGACGGTGCCGTGCGCGCCGCGGCCGAGCGGCTCGATGATTCGCCACCCACTGACCAGGTCGCCGACGGAGTGCGTGAGGGGCGCAGGCATCTAGACCTCAACAACCCGCAGGACCACTTTGCCAAAACGCACGGTGTCGCCGATGTTCAGTGGATGGGGCAGCTGGTCGGCGATGGGCCGGTTGTTGACGTAAGTGCGGTTGTGGCCGCCCAGGTGTGTGACGAAGAGGAACGTGCCCTCGAAGGTCAGTTCGGCGTGCTGGCGATGGACGTAGCCTTCGTCCAGGCCGGTGAGGTCGATCTGGGGGAAGATCTGGCCCTCGGCGTCCTCGCGGCCGACGAGCATGCGGTCATCGCTGAGCAGGAACTGTTTGCCCAGGACCAGGCCCTGTTCGACCACCAGTTTCACCTTGCCGCGGCGTGGGCCGCTGGCCAATTGGCCTGGGACCTGGCCGGCCGGTGTCGACGATGACGGGACGGGCGGCGGCGGTTGGTTTTCGTCCAGCAGGGGCCGGGGAGGCATTTCCGGTGGTTGGTCGTCGGCCGCGGGCGGTGCCGGGGTCGGAGCGGGTATTGGGCTCGCCGGCTCTGCGTCGTCCAGCGGCTGGCCGCAGGCCTCGCAGACGACGAAGTCGGCGTCGTTCTGGTGCCCGCACGTGGCGCAGGTGAGGACGGATCCGATTTCCGGGTCGCCGCCGGCGGGTGCGGCTTCCAAGTCGGCGCCGCAGACGTCGCAGAACAGGCTGCCGGCGATGTTCTCGTGCTTACACTGTGGGCAGGTCATGGCATCATCCCAGGCGTTGGGTCGGCTTGGTATGCTGGCTGGAGCGGGCCAAAGCGTCCTGGCTGATCGGCTCGCCGGCTGCCAAGCTCTCTTCCATCTCCTCCAGCACGCGGGTCGCCTGAGTCTTGCCCAGGCGGGCGGTGAGCTGTTTCTTACGGGCCAGGACGCTGGTCTGCTGGGCCAACGACCCGCTGGCTACCGCCTCCTCCAGCTCCTCTTCGAGCAGGGCGTCAAGGCATTCGGCGGCCAGGCGGACCACCTCCGGGTTACGTTGCGCCAGCGCCGGCGCCTCGTCGGTCCATTCGAGCACCACGGGTTGCGGCTCCACACGGGAGGCATCCGACATGCGCCAGCTCGCCGCGACCTCCATCAGGCGCGCTCGCCCCGCCGGCCGCGCGCCGGTGACGATGTCGAGCAGGAACGCCTGCGGCACCTCGTCTTGCAGCACGCCGATGGGTAGGTCGAAGCCGCCGTCGATGACCTCTGGCGCGTGGAACAGCTTCTTGTCAGGGTAGACCCGCCACAGCCGCCGAATGGTGCCGCCCAGCCCGCGCACGTGCAACATCACGTCGGCTAGCACCGATCGCTGTAAGTGCATCAGCTCGCGGCTGAAGCCGGTGACCAATTCGCCGACCGACTGGCAGTAGTGGAAGCGGCCGTTGCCGCTGTCGGCCAGGCGGCGGAGGAACGCCTGGTCATAGTTCGCGGCGTCGCCCAGACCGATCGCCGACAGCGACACGCCATGGTCGCGCATCTCGCGGTCGACGCGGAGGAAGTACGGTGTCTGGCGCGTGTCGACGTAGCCCTGGGTCGTGGTCGGGTAGCCATCGGAGAGTAGCACCGCGAAGGAACTGCGTTCGGCCGTGGCGTGCCGGCGCAACTCGCTGAGGACGGTGTCGAGCCCGCGCTGGAGGTTGGTCACACCCTCGGCGCGCAGGCGGTCCAGCACGTCGGAGACGCGCTGCAGCGTCGCCGGGCCGGCCGGCGCGCCGCGCAGACGGACGACCGCGTCGGTCGAGAAGTCGACCAGCGACAGGACGTCGCCCGGCTGGAGCTGCGCCGCAAGGCCTTCGACCGCGCCACAGGCGTGATTCAGCTTGGCCCCGGCCATCGACTCGCTCGTGTCGAGTAGGATACCTAGGTTCAGCGAAAGCCGGCGTAGCGCGCGGGCAGGCGCCGCTTCGATGAGCACCGTCGTCTGGAAGTCGCCCGTCAGGGGGCGGCTCGGCTTGTCCAGCGCCACACGCAGCCGGAGCGGTTCAGGCATGGTCGCCCTCCGCCGTCAGCAGACACACCAACGTGCTGACATTGTCGCGCGTCCCACCGTCGAGCGCGGCGCGCTCCAGCCGGCTGGCGATCTGCGCCGCAGTACCGCGCGTACCCAACAACTCCGCCACCCGCTCTTGGCGCAGCGGCTCGATGAGACCGTCGGAGCAAAGCAGCAGCCGATCACCTGGGCGCAACAGACGGAGACGTATCTGTGGGCTGGGCGACCCGGTCTGGCCCAGGGCCTGCGTCAACACATGGCCTTGGGCGTGGCTGCGGGCATCGGCCGCAGCAATCTCGCCGTCATCCACCAGGTCCTGGGCGACCGTGTGATCGCGGGTCAGTTGTTCCAGCCGCCCTTCGCGCCAGAGGTAGGCGCGGCTGTCGCCGACGTGC
>DHNJ01000054.1:24912-32299 GCA_002409445.1 Armatimonadetes bacterium UBA5419
GCGCGGCTGTCGCCGACGTGCAGCAGGAACAATCGCCGGCCGACCCGCAGTGTCGCCGTCAGCGTGCAACCCGGTGTCCGTGTCTCGCCCTGCGCAGCCAAGCCGCGGACCGCTTGCTGCGCTTCCTCCAGGCTGGCCGTGAGCAGGTCGACGACCAGCGCATTGTCGTCCCAGACCGACGTACCGCTCGAGGCCTGGCCAGCAAGGTGCAGCGTGGCGGCCAGTGTCTGCAGCGCGGCCTGCGAGGCTTCGCGCCCGCCGCGGTGGCCGCCGATACCGTCGGCGATGGCGCACAGCTCCCAAGCCGCCGGCTGCGAGCCAGTGACCAAGCGCTGTAGGCAGTGGAGCACGGAATCTTCGTTGCGCCGGCGGTAGGCGCCGGTCGTCGAGCGCACGGCCACGTCGGCGCGCAGGTCGGCCGGCTCGCGCCAGCGCGCCAGCCCGCGCAGCACGTCGGCCGACACAAGATGCGGCGCGCCGGCCCAAGCGGTCAGCGCGCCAGCGATCTCTTCGCTCCAGCGGCCCCCAGCCGCCAGTAAGTCGGCGCGGACGCGAGCCAGGGCGGTCTCGGCGTTGGTCTCGCCCGCGGGCACCAGGGGACCGATGTAGGTCAGCGCGGTCGTGCCGGGTACCACCGCCAGGTGCGAGGCGCGGACCTGGCCCAGATCGTAGCCGGAGCGGGCGAGGTCGGCGAGTACCGGCGGCACCTGGGCGAGCGCCTCCAACAGCCAGGCGTCGTTGCTCCGCGCGGCGGCCTCCGCCAGTGTCTGCACGCCGTTGACCGCGAGGACCGAGACCTGGTACGCACCGTGCTCGAAGCGCTGGAGGAGGTTGGCGCATGACGGCATTTGGATGCCGGCGGTTCGCGCGTCGAGCGGCAACTCGGCCCGCCGCGCGAGGAGCACGCGCCACGCGGGCCGACCTGAGCTATCGTCGACCGCGGCCAGGAGCGTCGCCTCGTCGTCCACGGCCAGAACCCGCCGCACGAGGAAGCACCCGGCGAGTAGGGCACCTTCGGCAAGGCTGGGGTCCGGTTGGGTCATCGGTCGCTATCGTGCCTCTCGGAGCGGGGCCGGGTCAAGCACGTCGCGCACGTGCAGGGTCGCGTGCAGATCGGCCAGCTCCAGCCGGTCACCCGCGCGCAGTTCAACCCGCGCACCGCTGTCCAGCAGAGCACCGTTGCACCGTGTCGCGGCAGTCTGGGTCAGGGATGTGAAGGTGAACACGCCGTCGTGACGCCCCAGCCGGCCGTGGTGGCGGGCGACGTGGCGCCCGGGGTCGTAGGCGGTCAGGTCGATCTCGGGGTACCAGCCGGCGTCGGGGTCGCGCCGGCCGATCTGGACCTCGGCGCGGTCGAGGTAGACCGTGGTCACCGGCCGGTAGCGTGGCGCAACGGCCAGCACGGCGACCCGGTAGGCCGAGCCGTCGTGGCCGCAGTAGGCTGCGCCGTCGGTGACCGGGCTGGCGCCGCAGGTCGGACAGAAGCAGGCCAGGGGCGGGTGCAAGTTGCGCGGCGGCAGGCTGAGCGGCGGCGCATCGTCGGCGTCGAGGCTGCGCAGGGCGTCGAGCACGGCGCCGGCGGTCGAGAGGCGCTCTGACACGTTGAGCCGGGTGCAGTGGAGGATCAAGTCGCGCAGGGCCGCCGGTGTATCCGGGTCCGCGGTGGCGAAGTCCGCCGGCGGCGTGCGCTCGGGCGGCGCCTCGCCGCAGAGCAGCTCGTAGAGCACGACCCCCAGCGTGTAGACGTCGGTCGCCGGGGTGAGTTCGGCGGAGCCGTACAGTTCGGGCGGGGCGTAGCCGGCGGTGCCGAGGCCTTGCGTGGCGCGCGCGTCGCCGGCGCTGGGGCGGGCGGCGCCGAAGTCGATCAGCTTGAGCCGCCGCGCGACGGTGTCCCACATGATATTACTGGGCTTGAGGTCGCGGTAGATGACGCCGCCGGGCAGGTTGTGCAGCCAATCGAGCACGGCCGCCAGCTGCCGCCCGAGCCGGACGACACGGCGCCAATCGAACGGCCGGCCGCGTTCCAGGCGCCAGCGGTCAGTGATGGCGCGCAGGGTCTGGCCCTGGATGTGCTCCATGACCAGGTGGCTGTCGTCGCCCTCGGTGATGGCCTCGTAGCCATAGACGATGGCCGGTGAGTGGTGGCGAGTGAGCAGCTCGGCCTCACGCTCGAAGCAGACGCGCTGGTAGGCGAGGTCGCGGGCGGAGAGCTCTTCGGAGGGCAGAAACTGCTTGATCACGCGCCAAGCGGCCTCGGTCGTGCGGGCCAGATGCGCACAACCGTAGGCGCCCCGGTTCAACGTCGCGGCGACAGTGTAGGTATCTAGGCGCCCCGCCAGCACATCGCCCGGTCGCAACAACACTTGTCTGGACCCTCCGGTTGAGCGTTCGCCCGGTTAGGCCGGGTCCCTTCCCCTGTCGTGGGTCAGCACCGACAGCGCACCCGGCACCAGACGCACTTCGGCCGGTGTGTAGCCGACCAACTCGCCGTCGGCTTGCAGCCCCAGCGGGCGCTCGGCGGTCGCGCGCAGCCAGCGAACGGGCCAGAAGCGAACGCGCTGGTCCTCGACGAAGCTACCATCGGCCAGCAGCGGCAGTCGCGTGGCGAGCAGGGCGCGGGGCAGGCGGGGGATGACTACGAGGTGCGCGAGGCCGTCGTCGAGCCGTGCGCCGGGGGCCAGGCAGAGGCTGCCGCCGCACTCGCGCGCACCGTTACAGAGCGAGGCGAAAAACGCACGGCCGCGCCAGATGCCGTGGTCGCCGCTCAGCGTCAGCGCCGGGCTGTCCCAGGTCGCGAGCGTGGCCAGCGTGCCCCAGGCATAGGCGGCGGCACCACCGGCGGTCGCTTTCAGCCGGGGCGAGGCGCGGCGGATGACCTCGACGCCATAGCCGAAGCCGACATTGAGCACGCTGTAGACCAGGTGCGGACGGCCGGCAGCGTCGTGGCAGCGCACCTCGAAGACGTCCAGGACGCCCGGCTGGCCGTCCTCGATCGCGGCGATGGCGCGGCCCAGCTCGCCCACGCCGAGGTTTCGCGCGACGTCGTTGCCGGTGCCCAGGGGCAGCAGGCCGAGGGTCGGGCGCTCGGCGGCAGGCGCGGACATCAAGGCATTGGCGACCTCGTGGAGCAGGCCGTCGCCGCCGCCAACCAGCAGCCGGTCGTAGCGGCCAATCGCCTCACCCGCCAACGCGCGGGCCGCGCCACGCTTCTGCGTCAGGGCCAGGTCGGCGCCCAGGCGCAGGGCCAGTTCGGGCGCGAAACGATGCCCGCGGCCGCCGAGGCTATAGGTGCTCGCGATCAGAAGCATACGCATAGGCCACCACCTTCCCTCTAGTCTAAGCGACGCGCGGCAGGAGTTGCACCCACCAGCGCGAACGACCGCGTGGGAGCATCCGCCATGCGTTGGTACCTTGCGGCAATCATCTGTCTACCGACGATCGCCGCGGCCCAGAACATCTACCCCGACCCCGGCTTCGAGAACTCCGGTGTCGTCACCGAGGCGCGCAGTGGGCAGCGCGCGGGCCGGTTGGCTGTCGGCACGTGGACCCATTGGGCGCCGCTGGGCGGGCCGCTGGCGGTCGAGCCGTTCGCGACCTACCGCGCCACCGCCTGGGTCAAGGGCGGGACCGAGGGTGGGCGCATCTTGGCGCTCTACACCTACGAGTGGGACTCCTACGTCTGGGCCTTCAGCGACGGCGCGGAAGTGGCCAACACCACCGAGTGGCGCCAGGTGACCAACGAGTTCCGCGCGCCGGGGCCGTACATCTTCTTCTATCCGCTGACCTTCTGGGACGTCGACTCGGGCGAGGCTTACGTTGACGACGTGGTAGTCGAGCAGATCGCCAGCCCGGCCGAGACGATCGCCGCGCTACAGGCCAAGGCCGAGCTGACCGAGAACGACACGCGGCTGCTGGGCCGCTGGTACCTGGCGCAGGGCGACTTGGCGGCGCTGCGGGGCCTGATCGGCGAGGCCCGCGACCCGTGGGTCAACGCTGACTTGGCGTACCTGCTGGCGATGGCCACGGAGGACCCGACCGAGCGGCTGACCATGTTCGTGACCATGATCAACAACGGCGCGGCGGGCTACAACTACGGCCCGCGGCGGCTGCAGGAGGTGCAGGACAAGCTCGACCCGGCGGCGGCGATGGTCGGGCTGCGCGCCGAGCTGGCTCGCGCGACGACGCCGGAAGAGCGGCTGCTGATGATGCGCGCGCTGACCAACCTGGTCGACTACCAACCGACGGGCCCGCGCACGATCGGCAAGCAGCGACGCTGGATGCAGGAGCTCACCGACCTGGCCGCGGAGCTCGCGCGGCCGTACGCGGGCCAACCGGACCCGCCTGAACTGACCGCACTGGGCGTCGCCCTGACCGAGGGCCGGCGGCGCATGGAGAGGATGATGGCTGAACTGGGTCGCGCCAGCGTCGTGCTGGCCGGACGCGAACTGACGCCGCGGAGCCACGAGATCGTCGTGGCCGCGGAGCCGACACCATCCGCACTGCGGGCGGCGCAGGACCTGCAGATGCACCTGGAGCGCATCACCGGCGCGGAGATCCCGCTGGTCCAGGGCGCGCGGAGCGGTGGCCGCGCGGCGATCTTCGTCGGCGCGCACCCCGCGCTGGCGGGGCTCGGCGTGCAACCGGACAACGAGGTCTTGGGCGACGAGGGCATACTCCTGCGCAATGTCGGCGCCGATACCGTACTCTACGGTGGCGTGCGCGGCGTGCTGTACGCGGTCTACGCGCTGTTGGAGGACCACCTCGGCTGCCGCTGGTTCACCGCCGACTGCCAGACCTGGCCGACCGCCGGGCGGCTGGTGGTGCCGGCGCTGAACGAGCAGTTCGTGCCCGCGCTGGAGTACCGGGCGACCGACTACCCGAACTCGCGTCCGCCCGAGTTCGCCGTGCGCAACCGGCTCAATGGTCAGCTGGCCGACGCCTCGCCCGAGTGGGGCGGCCGGATCAGCTATGCCGGTTTCGTCCACACCTTCAACAGCCTGGTGCCGGTCGAGACCTATTTCGGCACGCACCCAGAGTACTTCTCGGAGATCAACGGCGAGCGCACCGCCAGCTACACTCAGCTCTGCCTGACCAACCCCGACGTGCTGCGGCTGACGATCGAGGGCGTGCGGCGGTGGATCACCGAGCAGCCAGACGCGACGATCGTCAGTGTCTCGCAGAACGACTGGCGCAACCCGTGTCAGTGCGTCAACTGCGCGGCCGTCGTCGCCGAGGAGGGTGATGCGGAGAGCGGGCCGCTGCTGCGGTTCGTCAACGCGATCGCGCGGGACATCGCCGAGGACTACCCGCACATCGTCATCGACACACTGGCCTACCAGTACACGCGCAAGCCGCCGCTGCACGTGCGGCCCGAGCCGAACGTGGCGATCCGGCTGTGCAGCATCGAGTGCGAGTTCAACCGACCGCTGGAGACCTCGGAGTACAACCGGACCTTCGTCGACGACATCCGCGGCTGGAACGAGATCTCCGATCGGCTGCACATCTGGGACTACGTAATCAACTACGCCCACTCGATCCAGCCGTTTCCGAACTTCGATGTCCTCGCGCCGAACATCCAGTTCTTCATCAACAACGGCGTCACGGGCATCTACGAGGAGGCCAACTACTACTCGCGCGGCGGCGAGATGGCTGAGTTGCGCACGTACGTGATGACCAAGCTGCTGTGGAAGCCCGACTACGACGTGGCCACGGCTATCCGCGAGTTCTGCGACGCGTACTACGGCCCGGCCTCGCCGATGATCCAGGAGTACCTGGCCGACACGCACCGGCTGGCCGTCAGCGATCCCGGCTTCCATATGAACATCTACCACAGCCCGCAGGCGCCGTTCACGACGCCCGAGGCGCTGGGCCGGTACACAGACCTGTTCGCGCGCGCCGAGGCGGCCGTGGCGGGCGATGAGACGCTGACGCACCGGGTCCGCGTGGCCAAGATGCCGATTCTCTACAGTCGCATCGCGACCGGCGCGACGGACGTGTACCACCTCGAAGGCGACGCGCTGGTCCGCAGCGACGAGCTGGGGCTGACCGAGCTGGTCGAGGAGATGGCGGAGATCGGCCACGCCGAGGGCGTGACGCACATCCGCGAGGGCGGCACCTTCGACGCGTGGTTGGCGGGCTTCTCGCCGGCCCAGGCTCGCTACGACCTGCTGCCGCTACGCGGCGGGCTGACGGCGTTGGCGCTGCCGGCGCTGGGCGGCCGGCTCTGGAGCCTGCGCACGGCCGACGGCGTCGAGCTGCTGCAAACAGTGCGGCGGCACGACGGCTACGCGCCGGAGGTTGGTGGGTACGAGGAGTTTGCCCTGAACGAGTACCGCGCGCCGGGCTGGCGCGAGCCTTACCAGGTTGTGGCCCGCGACACGAACAGTGCGACGGTCAGTGCCGAGCTGAACAACGGCCTGCGCGTGACGCGGCGCTACGAGGTCGACCCGCGCGCGCCGCGCCTGACCGTGACGACGACGGCGGCCAACATCATGGGTGACGAGGTGGCGGCCGCGCCGCGCAGCCACCCCTGCTTCGCGCTGACCAACGCGGCGAAGGCGGTGGTCTCGGCGGGGGACTGGCAGGTGCCGGTGGCCTCGAACCTGAGCGCCGAGACCGAGCATTGGCTCAGCCCCGCGGCCACGGCGACGGGCGAGATCCGCGTTGCGCAGCCGGTCGCGGGCTACGACCTGGTCGTGCGTTACGACCCGGCGGTCGTCAACCGCGCGTATGTCAACTGGAACGCGCCGGAGCAGCGCATCAACATCGAGCTGTTCAGTGCGCCCAAGACGTTGCCGGCCAGCGGCGAGACGACGCTGCGCCAGACCATCGAGTGGGTGCCGACCGGCGCGTAGGCTAGCCGGGCGGGAGCGTCAGGCTGCGAACGATGCTGCCTAGCTCGGCCTCGACCTCGGGGGCGAAGCCCTCGCGGCCGCCGACGCCGGTCAGCAGGTAGACGCCGCCCGCGGTCGGCACCAGCCACTGCAGCGCGCGCACCGGCTGGTCGGCGGACTCGAAGTCGATGCGCACCAGGCCGGCGGGCCGGCCGGCGACGGTCGTCGCTTCGGAGCCAAGGACCTTGGCCGTCGGCGTGTCGAGGCGGTTGGCCAGTGCGGCGGCGTAGCTGGCGGCCAGGGCGGTCGCGTCGGTCGTCGCGGTGACCTCGGCCTGGTCGAGGCGGCTAAGCGTCAGCGTCGGCTGCCAGCCGGAGAGGCCTTCGTTGCGCCGCAAGCGGACGATGCTGCCAGCCGGATTGCCGTCGAGCTTGGTCCAGCCGTCGGGCTGAATCAGCGTCACGCCGGCGACCGGCGAGAGCAGTAGACCCTTGGCCGCGGGCGGCGCGGGCTCGCTGGAGGCGGGAGCTGCCTCGGCGGGGGCGGGTTCGGTC
>DHNJ01000223.1:0-1640 GCA_002409445.1 Armatimonadetes bacterium UBA5419
GAGGAACGAGACCGAATGCTAGCGCCCGCGACCACATCCTCCCATGTGGCGCGGTCTGCTAGCCCGCGACCTTAGACTCGGCCGCAGCGTAGCGGAGGGCGAAGCAAGATTGAGCTACGGCCTCCGTAGGGACCGCCGGCGCCTCGACGGCATCGGCTACTGGTGTGCCGGAGCACTGCCGCCGAAGCGGCAGCGGTACAATTTGGCCGCCGCGACCGGTCGGCGCGCCTCCCTGGGGCGGCCGCCCACCGCCCCGAATCCGGTGGCGGTTCGCCCCGCGATTCGTCATAATCACACCAGGAGTCAGACCATGCGCGCTGGGTGGTGGGTGTGGTTGGTGGTGGTGGCGGCAGGTACCGGGTTGGGGCAACCGCTGGATCCGCTGTTGGTGCCGCGGTTGGAGTTCCGGGGGCAGGTGGTGGGGCCGGACGGGGTGCCGCGGGGTGGGGTGGAGGTGCTGCTCGCGGAGCAGTCGTACGGCGAGGCGATGGACCTCGGTATGCCCGCGGTGAGCTTTACCAGCCTCACGGCGGACGCGCAGGGTCGGTTCAGTTACACCCCGACCAACGACTCTCAGGTCATCGGCGCCATGGTCTGGAGCGAAGAAGGCGTCGGGCTCGGCGGCTGGGAGCGCGACATGGTGGACGAGCCGATGGCCGAGGTCCTTGTCGAAGGTCCACGCCTGCCGGAGATCCTGGTGCCGGTCGTGCCCTGGACCAGCGCGAGTGGGCTGGTGACCGACAGCGACGGCCAGCCGATCGCGGGCGCGACGGTGACCGTGACCATGTTCAACACCGTCGCTGTGCTTGGTATGGTGCTGTTCCATGGCGAGGAGGTCGACGACGACTTGGACCTCGAGGCGTTGGTCGCGCACGGCGTCGGCGAACCCGTACCGTGGCCCGCGCAGTGGTCGGCGCTGACCACGACCACCGGTGCCGACGGTCGCTGGCGGCTCGAGCGCACCCCGGCCCAGGGCGTGCTCTGCGCGGTGACGCTACCCGGTTGGGTGCCGAACATGACCGGGGTGTTCCCGGGCTCGACCGAAGCGTTTGACGCACCGCACTTGGAGCGCCAGGCCGGCCTGCGCGGGCGGCTGGTCGACCCGGCGGGGCAGCCGATGGCCGGCCACCGGCTGTCCACCTCGATGTATGGCGAGGCCACGGGCGACCCGATCGTCACCGACGCGGCGGGGCGCTTCGAGCTGCGTGAGCTGGCCCCGCCCACGGTCGACCTGCAGAGCCTGGCCGACGGCGATGCGCTGTTGAGCCGCCAGGAGTTCGAGCTGACCCCGGGGGAGACGGTCGACGTGGGCGATGTCCTGGCGCAGCCGGCGCGGCGGCTGACCATTGTCTTCCGTGACGCGGAGACAGGTCGCCCGGTCGAGGGGATCGGCGTCACGGGTCAGGTCAATGGCATGGCCTTGCCACGGGAGAACCCGCCGCGCAGCGGGCCCGACGGCACGGTCACGGTCCGTGGTCCGGCGACCGCGCGCTATGGTGCGTCGGCGGTCGTGACGCCGGTGCTGCCGGCCGGCTGGCTGATGCCCATCGAGGATGACAGCCTGTACCTGGACCTGGAGGAGGGCGTCGACGAGCCGATCGAGGTTAGCGTCTACCCGGCCTACAGCGCGGCCGGCCGCG
>DHNJ01000223.1:1841-2152 GCA_002409445.1 Armatimonadetes bacterium UBA5419
CTACGTCGAGCTGGAGCACAGTGCCGAGCAGCGTGGCATCGCCGTGCGGACCGATGCCGAGGGCCGCTTCCGCCACGACGCCGTGACCCACGAGGGCAGCTACGAGCTGACCGTCTATGAGGCGCTCGGCGCGACGCCCGAGGGCGAGGTGTACTGGTTCAACAGTTACGAGCGCTTGAACCGCACGGTGTCCGCGGCGGAACTGCCGGCCACCGGCTGGGAGCTGGTCGTGCCGACGGTGCGGCGGATCGACGTGCGTGGCCGGGTCGTCGACGATGCGGGCCAGCCGGTGGGCGGGGCGCGCGTCACGC
>DHNJ01000223.1:2317-2581 GCA_002409445.1 Armatimonadetes bacterium UBA5419
GGTGGGCGGGGCGCGCGTCACGCTGACCGGCGCGCAGCAGGAGCGGCGCTCGCCGGCAGAGCGGGAGTTGGTGGCGGGCGCGGACGGCACGTTCGAGGTCGGCGGGCTGCCGGCCGAGGCCCAGTACGCGGCGGCGGCCAGCGCGCCGGGCTACCTTGCGGGGGAGCCGCGTGCCCTAGCGCCGGGCGAGACGACCTTCGCCGACCTGCGGCTGGGGGGCCCCCGCCCGGGTGGTGCCGGGCGGGGGGCCGGCGCCGCGGGGGG
>DHNJ01000283.1:0-1236 GCA_002409445.1 Armatimonadetes bacterium UBA5419
GCCGCTTGGCGGGTAAGCAACAGGAAGCTGATCGAGCGCGGCGGCAGCTCGGTGCGCAGCGTGCCGCCGTCGAGCGTCGCGGGCAGCGCGCCGACCAGGTCCTCGCGCCGCTCCAGCAGCGGGTAGGCGTCGGCCGCGGCGGTCAGCGTCGTCGCCTCGACCGCGGCGTAGGCCGGCCCAGCCAGCGTCAGCGTCGCCGGCTGCGGCGCCTCGCTGGCGTTGGCCCAGACGACCGCGACGCGGCTACCGTCCGGCTCACGGGTGACCAGCAGCGGCGTCAGCGGCGCGGCCCATTCGCTCTCGCGCGACCACGGCCCCGTGCCGCTCGTCGCCACGCGTTCGGGCAGCAGGCTGCGGTTCAGGTAGTAGTAGAGCCAGTAGATCATGAACCGCCGGTCGGGCTCGTCGCGGGTCAGGATACCGAAGCCGGGGCTCGTCGCGCGGGTGAACATCACCCACGAACTGGCGCCGATCAGCCCGTCCAGCCCGGCGTAGTAGATGACCCGGATGCCGCGGTGCAAGACGCCCCAGATGCCGCCGTTGGGCTGCAGCTCGTCGGCCCGCGCGCCCGTCCCGTCGCCGCCGTGCAGGCCCCATTCGGTGTCGTCGATGACCACCTCGCGGTCGGGGTTGTAGTAGCGCACGAGCTGCACGAACCGCCGCGCGCGGTCGATCGCCTGCTGGTTGCGCTCGATCGCCAGCTCGACGCCATCGGCGCGGTCGACCCGCGGGAAGACGTAGAGGTGCGGGCAGATGAAGTCGTAGCTACCCGCCGCCAGCCGCAGCGTGCGGTTGCCCCAGGGCAGGTTGTCGTGGTGTACGCTGAGGCCGATCAGCGCTTCGGGTTGCACCGCGCGGACCGCCGCGGCAACCGCCTGGACCTGCGCGACATAGTCTTCCGGCGTGGCATAGGCGCCGCCGTACGCGCCGCTCCACATCGCCGAGTAGACCTCGTTGCCGACCTCCCAGCGGCGGAAGCCGTAGCCCCGCGCCACCGACCGCGCCGCCGCGCGCGCCCAGACCTCCGGGGCGATGCGCCGCCGCGCGCCCTGGTCCTCCAGCTCGAGGATGACCCGCTCGGTCGGCAGGCCGGTCAGCTGGGCAAACTCGTAGGCGCGGTCGACGGCGCCCTCGACGTCGAACGGCTCGTCGCCGACGCCGTAGAAACGAGTCATCGGCAGCCGCAGCTCGCGCACCGCGTCGACCAGCCGCGGGTCCAGCGCCATCCGCCCCTCG
>DHNJ01000283.1:1355-3558 GCA_002409445.1 Armatimonadetes bacterium UBA5419
CATCTGCCCCTCGCGGTCGTACGGCACGCCGGTGTAGCCGGCCAGGCGGTGGAACGAGATACCGCCGGCGGCCTGCACCGTCGGGCCGGCGGCGACGCGCGGGTCGGCGCTGATCGCCAGCGTGGCGCCAGGCTGCAGGCCGTGGTCCAGCGGCGGCAGCTCGAAGGTCGCCGGGTCCACCAGGCGCCGCGCCTCGGCCCCGGGCTCGGGCGAGCCGCGGAAGACCATCTCGTCCAGCCACAGCGTCTGCGCGGTCTCGGCGCTCGCCTGCGGGCGGATGTAGAGCAGCAGGTAGGCGGTCTCGTCGCTGAAGAAGTCCTGGCCCTCGACGACCTCGTAGCTGTACTCGCGCCACTCGGGCCCGACCTCGATCGACCACGACCCGGCCGACGGCGCGTCGACGTACGGCGCGAGCGTACGATAGCCCTGCAGGCCGACGATCACCGAGCCGGGCGCGTCGGCGCGGATCTGGAAGCTGAGGCGGTAGCGGTAGTTGCGCAGCGGCACCATCGCCTGCTCGGGGCTGGTCACCAGGTACCCGCCGGTGCCCGCCGGCTGGTGCATCCGCAGACTCGCCACGCCAGCCGCCGCGTGGGTCGTGTCGCGGCCGTAGTTGGCCGGGTCCTTCCACTGCTGCGCCCCCCACATCGTCCACCCCGGCGGCGGCGCGTCGGGCGGCGAGACGGCCTCGAGGTCCCCGTTCGGCACCAGATTCCCCGTCGCCCCCAGCAGCAACGCGAGCAGATAGCAGGTCATCGCAGGCTCCGCTGGGGCAAGGATAGCTGATTTGGGGGCGGGGTGGCTCCAGCCCACGCGCCCCACACCCTAGCTATGCTGCCCCGCCGTCTGCCGCAGGTAGGCTTCGATGAACTGGTCGAGGTCGCCGTCGAGGACGCCGTCGGTGTCGCCGGTTTCAACGTTGGTGCGGAGGTCCTTGACCATGCGGTAGGGGTGGAGGACGTAGTTGCGGGTCTGGTTGCCCCAAGCGAAGTCCTCGACCCGGCCGCGCAGGTCCTCCAGGCGCTCGGCCTGCTGGCGCTGGAGGATCTCGTAGATCTTGGCCTTCAGCACCGACATCGCCGTGGCGCGGTTCTTGTGCTGGCTGCGCTCGTTCTGGCAACTGACGACCAGCGGCTTGTCGAAGCCCGGTGGCTGGTAGGTCAGGCGCACGGCGCTGTCGGTCTTGTTGACG
The DNA here is from genome assembly GCA_002409445.1 of Armatimonadetes bacterium UBA5419. Classification (GTDB taxonomy): domain Bacteria; phylum Armatimonadota; class UBA10988; order UBA10988; family UBA10988; genus UBA10988. The sequence continues at coordinate 2,548 of DHNJ01000283.1, forward strand.
TGCTGGCCGCCGGCGCCGGACGAGCGATAGGTGTCGACCCGCAGGTACTGCTCGTCGACCTCGACGTCGATCTCGTCGGCCACGTCGGGCAGGACGACGACCCCGGCAAAACTGGTCTGGCGCCGCGCGTTCGAGTCGAAGGGGCTGATGCGCACCAGCCGGTGCACGCCGGCCTCGCCGCGCAGCAGACCGTAGGCGTTGTGGCCTTGGACGCGCAGCGTGGCCGAACGCAGGCCCGCCTCCTCGGCCTCGGCCAGCTCGAGGATCTCGGCCTTGAATCCGTGGCGTTCGGCGTAGCGCAGGAACATGCGCAGCAGCATCTCGGTCCAGTCGCTGGCGTCGGTCCCGCCCGCGCCAACCGCCAGCTGCAGGATCGCGTCGCTCTCGTCGTACGGGCCGCCGAGCATCGCGGCGATCTCCAGCCGGCCCAGCTCCTGCTCGCACAGCTCCAGCTCGCCGGCGGCCTCCGCCGCGGTCTCCTCGTCCTCGGCCTCCTCGGCCAGCTCGAGCAGCACGCCCGCGTCCTCGAGGCGGCCGAACAGCGCGTCCCACGGCTCGAGGCCGGCCTTCGCGCGCGAGAGGGTACGCAGGCTGTCCTGGGCGGCGGCTTGGTCGTCCCAGAAGCCCGGCTGCTCGGTCGCCGTGGTCAGCGCCGCGACCTGCGCGCGCCGCGCGTCCAGGCCCAAATAGCCGGCCATCTCGCCCGCGCGCCGCGCCACCTTCGCCCGCTGTGCCTTCAGATCGTCGAGCATCACGTCCCTCGCCCGCCCGCCGCGGGCAGCCGATTCAGACTACCACAGGTGTGCACAGCGGCCGCGAAAGGGGGGCGGGCTGGCCGTGGCCCGACAGAAGGAGCGCCGGCCCTTGGCCGGCGGGTTGTGGCCGCTTCGGCTACAACACTGGGCGAAGCCCAGTCGGTGCTTTGGCTGGCGGCAACCGTTGTTTCCACGATCCCGTGGGGCGACGGTCTCGGCCGGGCTGGCGCCCGGCGTCGTGGGCAAAGTGCCCACG
>DHNJ01000283.1:3796-4053 GCA_002409445.1 Armatimonadetes bacterium UBA5419
CGCGCCGCGTCGTAACCGGCCCAGGCCCGCACCGCGACGAAGCCGGCGGCGCGCAGCAGGCGCTCGACCTGCCAGGCGGTCACCGCGCGTTGGCGCTCGACGGTCGACAGCTCGACGGCCTCACCGCCCGCCGGCGTGTACCGCAGCCGCAGCTCCCACTCGAAGACGTCCGCCGCCACCCGCCGGCTCGGCCCGGCCCAGACCTCGACCGGCCCGGCCAGCCCCTCGGCGGTCCACGAGTCCGGCTCGGCGCGGGT
>DHNJ01000283.1:4304-4519 GCA_002409445.1 Armatimonadetes bacterium UBA5419
GCGACCAGCAGCCCGCCCGGTGTCAGCCCCGCGTGAATGCAGCCCAGCGCCGCAGCCCAGGCGGCGTCGTCCAGCAGGTAGCTCAGAGCGCTGAGCGGCGCCAGCATCAGGTCGACCGGCGCGGCCAGGGCGAACGACTCGAGCTCGGCCCGGACGACCTCCAGGCCCGGCGCCGCGGCCGCCAGCCAGGCCGCCGCCGCCGGCTCGCGCTCGAC
>DHNJ01000294.1:0-3287 GCA_002409445.1 Armatimonadetes bacterium UBA5419
GTCAAGCCGTTCTCGGGCAGCGCCGCGCGCGCCATGCTGATCGAGACCATGCAGGCGCACGGCGTGGACAGCTTCGCCGCGCTGGCGGCCGCCACCATCCAGGGCAGCACTGAGACTACCTTCTACGTGCTGGCCGTGTACTTCGGCGCCGTGGGCATCCAGCGCACGCGCCATGCGGTCAGTTGTGCGCTGCTGGCCGAGCTGGCGGGCGTGGTGGCGGCCATCGCCGTGTGCTACCAGTTTCTTGGTTAAATAGGCTTCCAGCGTTTATACAGAAAGCGCTGGCAGCTATCGAATCAGAAGCATCACCCCAGCGCCGTATCCAGCAGCATCATGATGACGAAGCCCAGCATGAGCCCGCCCGTGGCCCAGGCCTCGTGGCCCTTGCGGTGGGATTCGGGAATGATCTCGTGGCTGATGACAAACAGCATGGCGCCGGCGGCAAAGCCCAGGCCCCAGGGCAGCAGCACCATCGAACTGCTGACCACGGCCGCGCCGATGACGGCGCCCACCGGTTCCACCAGGCCGCTGGCCATGCCCAGCAGCACGGCAAAGCGGCGGCGGTAGCCGGCGGCCAGCAGGGCCACGGCCACGACCAGGCCTTCGGGCACATCCTGGATGGCAATGCCGGTGGCCAGCGCGTTGGCACGCAGGCCGTCGTTGCCGGCATAGCCCACGCCGATGGCCAGGCCTTCGGGCAGGTTGTGCAGCGTGATGGCGAAGACGAACAGCCAGGTGCGGCGCAGCCGGTGCGCCTCGATGCCCTCGCGGCCCTTGATGAAATGTTCGTGCGGCAACAGCCGGTCCATCAGCAGCAGCACCGCCGCGCCCAGCAGGATGGCGGCGCCCACCGTCAGGCCCGCGCCCCAAGGGCCGGCGCCCTGGGCCTCGGCCGCCGCGGGCCGCAGGTCGACGACCGCGGCGACCTCGACACCCTCGGCGGCGAGCGGCGGGAACCAGGCGTTGGAGATACCGCCGGCCCCGGCGACGACGCAGCGCACGGCCATGGCAGGCTCCCTAGACGCTGAAGATCGGCTTGCGCTCGCCCAACGACGTGGTTAGGTAGGCCAGCTCCTCCTCGCTGGGCATCGGCGCCTCGCCATCCGCGACGGCCGCGACGGCCAGGCGGAACAGCTCGGGGTGGCCGGGGGTCGGCGCGCCGTGGACGCCCTGGTTGAGGGTCCAGCGCAGCGAGATGCTGGCCAGGTCGGCCTGGTCGGTCGGCTGGTACCAGCACTTGGACCACCCGCGCTGCTCGCCCTCGAGCCAGAGGCCGAGGCCGAGCGCCTTGAGCGCGAGGAAGCCGATGCCGCGGCGGCGGACGGCCTCGAAGACGCGGGGCCCGAAGTTGCCCTGGGTGGCGATGAGGTAGTTGGTCGGGAAGAGCACCGAGTCGAACTCGAACCGCTCCAGGCAGGCCAGCGCGGCCTCCTCGGTGTGGGCGGAGAAGCCCAGATGGCGCACGAGGCCGAGCCGGCGGGCCTCGATCAGCTCCTCGGCGGCGCCGCCCGGCCCGAAGGTCTGGTCGATGTCCTCCTGGGTGGTCATCGAGTGGAGCTGGTAGAGGTCGAAGTGGTCGGTCTTCAGCCGGCCCAGCGACTGCCGCAGCTCGAGCGCGGCGCCGTCGCGGTCGCGGCGGGTGGTCTTGCAGGCGAGGAAGACCTTATCGCGGTACGGCTCGAGCGCGGGGCCGAGCTTCTCCTCGGCGTCGCCATAGGTCGGCGCGACGTCGAAATAGGTCACGCCCGCGTCGATCGCCTCGCCGACGATCGCCGCCGACTCGGCCGGCGTCGTGCCGGTACAGAGGATGCCGCCGAAGCCGACGACCGAAATGGTCTCACCGGTCGCACCAAGCTGACGATAGATCATGCCAAGACTCCCATCTGCTGCCAGTGTACGCCGTCGGGCGCGCGAATCCTAGGGCCACCGGCGCCGTTAGCCGCCGCGGACCATGGCGGCCAGCGCGCGGATGTGCGCCGGGCCGGTGCCGCAGCAGCCGCCGACGATGCGCGCGCCGGCGGTGGCCCAGCCGGCGGCCAGCGCGGCGAACTCGGCGGGGCTGATAGGCCAGGTCAGCTCGCCCTCGACCATCTGGGGCAGGCCGGCGTTGGGCTTGGCGAACAGCGGCCGGCCGGCCTCGGCATAGGCGGCGAGGATCGGCTCGACGACGGCGATGTCGTCGCCGCAGTTGAGGCCGAGGACATCGACGCCGGCCGCGGCGAGGGTGGCGGCGGCCTGGTCGGGGGTGACGCCCATCATCGTGCGCAGGCTGGAGCCGTAGGTCAGGCTGGCCAGCAGCGGCGCGTCGGTCACCGCGCGGACGCCCAGCGCGGCGGCCTCGATCTCCTCGAGCGCGGCGAAGGTCTCGAGCACGAGCGCATCGGCGCCGCCGGCGAGCAGGGCCTGCGCCTGCTGGCCATAGGCCGCGCTGACCTCGGCGGCGGACAGCTCGCCCAGCGGCTCGAGGAAGTCGCCCGACGGGCCCATCGAGCCGATGACATAGACCTCCTCGCCGGCGCCCTCGCGGGCCAGGCGGGCGGCGGCCTCGTTGAGTTCGGTGAGCCGGTCGGCCAGGCCGTAGTGGGCCAGGCGCCAGCGGTTGGCGCCGAAGCTGTTGGTGTAGACCAGGTCGCTGCCCGCGGCGGCATAGGTCGCGGCGATATCGCGCACCGCGTCCGGCCGCTCGACACACCACAGCTCCGAGCAGCCGCCCGGCGGCATGCCGCGCGCCTGCAATTCGGTACCCGTCGCCCCATCGGCGACCAGGGTGCGGTCGCTGCTGGCCAGTCGCTGCCGGAGGTCCTCACGCATCGTCGCTCTCCGCGTGCAGGGTAGCACAGGCGGCGCCTGCCCGGCAGGGCACCGGCAGCAAAGGAGCGTCGGCCCTTGGCCGGCGGGTTGTGGGCACTTCGCCCACAACGCTGGGCGGTAGCCCAGCTGGATCGTGCCTGCGCGGCACACAGCGGAATGCCGTCGAGGCGCCGGCGGTCCCTCGATCGTCGTCTCGGCCCTGAGATGTCAGGCTAGGCGGAGGTGGTCCGGGCAGCCGGTCGGGGGCTGGTTGGGCGGATGGGTTGGCGTGCGTTGGTGGTCGTGCGGACGTTCACGTCCGCGGTCCCAGTTAGGGTGGTCCCGGGCGGGGGTGGTCCTGCTTCCGGCTAGGACGGCCGGCGGACGGCCGGCATTCAGCTGACGCCACCCGACATCCTTGCCCATCTGACCGCCGCCGCCCAGATCCCCCCATGTGGCGCGGGCTGCCAGCCCGCGACCTTAGACTCGGCCGCAGC
>DHNJ01000294.1:3399-5101 GCA_002409445.1 Armatimonadetes bacterium UBA5419
CCGCGACCTTAGACTCGGCCGCAGCGTAGCGGAGGCCGAAACAAGATTGCGCTACCGGCAAAGCTGCGGACAGGAGTGTCCGCGGTCCCGGGCAGGGTGCCCCAGCACCGCCCCAGGGACCACCCACCCTGAAAGGAGGACTCCCCCGCCAGCCACCGAACCCACCTCCCAGTGCACCGCACCTTGACAACTGAAGACCCGTAGCACGATGGAAGCCCTTGCAGGGTACGGGGCCGTGTTGAGATGGGAAGTCAGGTTTGGTCAAGCATTTAACGTTCCACTTCCCATGTTGCCAGAAATGGCTTGCTGGCGTGGTTGGCGGGGTTTGAGGGTGGCCGACAGGCGGCCCAGGAAGGTAAACTAACATTACACGGTGTTCCAGCGCGACGACTGCCCATAATGGCCCAAACGGCCCCTCGCGGAGTGGCTTGACAGGCGGGCCCGCGAGTAGCACAATGGGTGCCAGTCGGTACCGACCCTTACCGCAGAGCGGGATTGAAACGTTGACGAGCTCGACATGCTCGTCGTTCAGGGCCAGCGTCGGTACCGACCCTTACCGCAGAGCGGGATTGAAACCTCCATGAGCGGCTGCTCCTTGCCGCTCATGACCGCCTGTCGGTACCGACCCTTACCGCAGAGCGGGATTGAAACCAGAGACTCCCGTGTAGCGAACACTTCGCACTCCTTGACGCGTCGGTACCGACCCTTACCGCAGAGCGGGATTGAAACCGCTAGTAGAGCAACCGCACCTCCTTCCGCCCCCCGGTCGGTACCGACCCTTACCGCAGAGCGGGATTGAAACTGTCTATCTCTTCGACTTCGCGCTTTGCGGAAGCCATGTCGGTACCGACCCTTACCGCAGAGCGGGATTGAAACCAGCTGGCGACGGCCCCCGCCGTTCGGAGCGGTGACAGTCGGTACCGACCCTTACCGCAGAGCGGGATTGGTACGCCAGGGCGACGTAGACGGGGTGGCCCGCGGGCGCGGTCGGTACCGACCCTTACCGCGGAGCGGGATTGAAACTCGACCCACCATGTCGGACGATTAAACATCCCCGACTTGTCGGTACCGACCCTTACCGCGGAGCGGGCTAACTGGGACCGCGGACACTCGTGTCCGCAGCGGACGTGCCTGTACGGTCCACCCATGCCTCAGCCGTCCCCGGCCGGCACGGAGTACCCTAACTGGGACCGCGGACATTCTTGTCCGCACAGCACGTGGGGTCCGCACCTCCTGAGCACACCAGGACCACGTGAACACCACGGGCCGGCACCAGCCGCTGCCGCCGGAGCGGCGGCGGTACAATTGGGCGGCCGCTGGCGCTAGAAGTCAGGTTCGGCCTAAGTGGGTTCTGGGCGGCGGTGGTCGTGCGGACAGGAATGTCCGCGGTCCCAGTTAGGGTGGTCCCGGGCGGGGGTGGTCCTGGGTCCGGCTAGGAATGCCGGCGAGCGCCGGCGGTCCATCAGACGGAGCGCCGGCTTACCAGCCGGCGGGTCGTGGGCTTCAGCCTACGACGCTGGGCGGTAGCTCAGCTGGGACGTTCCTCGACGGCACACCCTCGACCGAACTCGACCCGTGGTGCTCAGGCTTAACTGGGACCGCGGACATTCCTGTCCGCACAGCACGTGGGGTCCGGCACCTCCTGGGCATACCAGGACCACCTGAACACCACCGCCCGGCACCGTTCGCGGCCGCTGCCGCC
>DHNJ01000122.1:0-968 GCA_002409445.1 Armatimonadetes bacterium UBA5419
CGCGTCGCCGCGGACCACGCGCGCGAGATGCTCGCGCTGCTCGGCGCGCCGACGACGAGTGCGCGTGGCCCCGTGCGGCTGCCGCTGCGCGCGCCGCAGACCGGCGTGGTGACGGCGATCACCGCCAACGTCGGCGAGGCGGTCGGCGCGGAGACGGTCGTGCTGACCATCGTCGACCTCTCCGAGGTCTACGTCGAGGCCGATGTCTACGAGCAGGATTTGCGGCTGGTCGAACGGGGCCAGGCGGTACACGCGACGATCAGCGCGCTGAGCGACGAAGGACGCTGGGGTGAGGTCTCGGCGATCAGCGGCGAGCTCGACGAGGTCACCCGCGCCGCCCACGTCCGCACGCGCCTGGCCAACGCCGACTGGGCGCTGCGGCCGGGCATGTTTGCCCAACTGGAGTTCCAGGTGGCCGCGGCGGACGCGGCGATCAGCGTGGCCGAGACCGCGGTGCAGCAGGTGGAGGGCAAGGACGTGGTCTTCGTCCAACACGGGCCGGACCAGTACGAACTGCGCCCGGTGACCTTGGCGGCGAGCGACGGGCAGCGGCGCGAGGTGACCGCCGGCCTGCGCGCGGGCGAGGTCGTGGCGACCGAGGGCAGCTACCTGCTCAAGAGCGAGCACCTTGCCGCTGAGCTGAGCGACGGGCATGCGCACTGAGTGGCGGGAGGCTAGCGCACCATGATTGAGCGCATCGTCCAAGCGTCCCTGGCCAACCGCGGCCTGGTCCTGATCATCGCTGGCTTCGTGGCCATCGGTGGGCTGCTGGCCATGTTCCGGCTGCCGCTCGACGCCGTGCCGGACGTCACCAACGTCCAGGTGCAGGTTAACACCGAGGTGGCCGGCACGGGCCCGGTCGAGGTTGAGAAGCTGGTCACCGTCCCACTGGAGATCGCCCTGACCGGCTTGCCCGGCGTGCAGCAGGTGCGGTCGCTGTCGAAGTACGGCCTGTCGCAGGTGACGGT
>DHNJ01000122.1:1103-43429 GCA_002409445.1 Armatimonadetes bacterium UBA5419
TCGCTGTCGCGCTACGGCCTGTCGCAGGTGACGGTGGTCTTCGCTGACGGCACGGGCATCTACTTCGCCCGTCAGCTGGTCGGCGAACGGCTGCAGGCGGCGCGCGAGGAGCTGCCGTCCGGCCTCGGCCTGAACCCGCAGATGAGCCCGGTCAGCACCGGCCTGGGCGAGGTCTACCAGTACACGCTCGTGCGCGACCCCAGCGTGCCGCCCGCGCGCATGATCCGCGATGTGCAGCAACATGTCCCGGGCTTCGACCCGGGCCGGCCCGACGACGCGGCCAGCCTGGAGCGCGCCGAGCTGATGGCGTTGCGGGCGGTGCAGGACTGGATCGTGCGCCGGCAGCTGCTGACCGTGCCCGGTGTGGCGGAGGTCAATGCTTTCGGCGGCCATGTGCGCGAGTACCAGGTCTGGATCGATCCTGACCGGCTGCTGGCCTACGACCTGACGCTGACCCAGATCATGGAGGCGCTGGAGGCCAACAACGCCAACGCGGGCGGCGCGTACCTCGAACGCGGCGGCGAGGCCCACATGATCCGCGGCCTGGGCCTGGTCCAGAGCGTCGAGGATCTCGAACGGATCGTCCTCGGCAGCGAGCACGGGACGCCAATCCTGCTGGGCCAGGTGGCGCAGGTCGTCTTCGATGGCGAGGTGCGCATGGGCGCGACGACGCGCGATGGCGAGGGCGAGCAGGTCGCGGCGATTGTCATGACGCTGCTCGGCTCGAACGCGCGGACGACGGTCGCCGCGCTGAAGGAGCGCCTGGCGGCGATTGCGCCAAGCTTGCCCGAGGGCGTGCGCATCTCGCCGTACTACGACCGGCAGAACCTCGTCGACCAGACCGTGCGGACCGCCGTGCGCAACCTGCTCGAAGGCGGCGTGCTGGTCATCATAATCCTCTACCTGCTCCTGGGCCACCTCCGCGGCAGCCTGATCGTCGCCGCGGTCATCCCGCTGTCGATGCTCTTCGCGCTGATCCTGATGGTCCGCGCGGGGCTGAGCGGCAACCTGATGAGCCTGGGGGCGATCGACTTCGGCATCCTCGTCGATGGTGGGGTGGTGGTGGTCGAGAACGTGCTGCGCCTGCTGAGCCAGCGCGGCGGCCAGCCGCGGCTGGCGGTGGTGCGCGCGGCGACGCTGGAGGTCAGTCGGCCCGTGGCGTTCGGCATCGCCATCATTCTGTTGGTCTATCTGCCGGTCATGGCGCTGCAGGGCGTCGAAGGCAAGACCTTCAAGCCGCTGGCGCTGACCGTGGTCTTCGCCGAGATCGGCGCGCTGCTCGTGGCGCTGACGGTGGTGCCGGTGCTCTGTAGCTACCTCCTACGCGCCGCACCGCAGTCGGCGGCCGGCGACGCGGAGGACGACCCGGCGAGCGACGACACACGGCTGATGGCCGTGTTCCGGCGCTGGTACGAGCCGGGGTTGGCCTGGGCGCTGCGGCGGCCGCGGGCGGTGGTCTGGCTGGCGTTGGCGCTGTTGGCCAGCAGTGTGCTGGTGGGTCTGGGCCTGGGCAGCGTCTTCACCCCGCGGCTGGACGAGGGCTCGTTCGCCCTGCAGATCATCCGTCTGCCGGCGACCTCGCTGACCCAGAGCGTGCGCGTCGACCTCGAGGCCGAACGGCGCATCATGGCCATCCCCGAGGTGCGCACGGTGGTCGCCCGGGCCGGTCGCGCCGAGATCGCCACCGACCCGATGGGCCCGGAGATCAGTGATGTCTTCGTCAAGCTGCACCCCCGTCGGGAGTGGCGCAAGGGCTGGACCAAGGACGATATCCAGGAGGCCATCGAGCAGGCGCTAGCGCCAATTCCGGGCATCAACGTGGGCTACGGTCAGCCGATCGAGCTACGGGTCAACGAGCTGATCTCGGGAGTCCGCAGCGACGTCGCGGTGAAGGTCTTCGGGCCCGAGTTCGACGAGTTGGAGGGGCTGGCGCAGCAGATCGCGGGTCAGCTGAGTGAACTGCGCGGCGTCGAGGACGTGGCCGTGGAGCAGACGGCGGGGCTGCCCGGCCTGGACATCGGCATCGACCGCGCGGCGCTGGCCCGGCACGGTCTGAACGTCGCCGACGTGCGGCAGCTGATCGAGGTGGGTATCGGCGGCGGCCGGGCGGGCGAGGTGCTGGAGGGCGACGCGCGGTACGCGATTGTCGCGCGGTTCCTGCCGTCGCGGCGCGCCGACACCGAGAGCATCGGCAACCTGCTGCTGCACACGAGTCGCGGCGAGCGGGTGCCGCTGCGGGCGGTGGCGCGGCTGACGAGCGCCGAGGGGCCGGCCCAGATCAGTCGTGAGGACGGGTCGCGGCGGGTCGTCGTCGAGTTCAACGTCCGTGACCGCGACATCGGCACGGTCGTCGCCGAGGCCCAGGCGCGGCTGGCGCAGGCGGTCGACCTGCCGGCGGGCTACAGCCTGGACTGGGGCGGGCAGTTCGAGAACCTGCGCCGCGCCCGCGAGCGGCTGAGCCTGGTCGTGCCGCTGTCGCTCGCCCTCATCTTCGCCATGCTCTTCACTGCCTTCGGCAGCCTGCGCCTGGCCGCCTTGATCTTCTGCCTGGTGCCGTTCGCGGTCTCGGGCGGCATCTTTGCACTCGGCGTGCGTGGCCTACCGTTCAGCGTCTCGGCGGGCATCGGCTTCATCGCCCTCGCTGGCCTCGCCGTGCTCAACGGCGTGGTCATGGTCTCGTACTACGAAGCCCTGCGGCAACGTGGCCTAGCGCTCGACGCGGCAGTGCGACACGGGGCGGCCGTGCGGCTGCGACCGATCATGATGACCGCACTGACCACCGTCTTCGGCTTCGTGCCGATGGCGCTCAGCACATCGGCGGGCGCCGAGGTCCAGCGGCCGCTGGCGACAGTGGTCATCGGCGGCCTAGTGAGTGCAAGCCTGCTGACACTGTTCGGCCTGCCGGTGGCATACCGGGCGATGGAGCGGCGGATGGCGCGCGGGCGATCGGTGGCTTGACAGTCGCGCTTGTGCGGGCTAGACTAGGGCTGTCGATACTCCGTGTCGGCACTCCGTTCGAGTACGCCTGGAAGCAAAGGGTAGTGGTTTGAGCAGCGACAAGAAGAAGCACAAGAAGAAGGTCAAGACCCACTGGATGAAGAAGCGCCGCCGCCTCAGCCGGCACAAGGCCAAGCGCTAGCTTCTCCCGTCGCGCGGTTGGCGCGACTCAGCACGCTTTCATCCGCGCAGCGTTCCGCCCGTGGGCGGTATCGTTGCGCGGATTTGCCGTCTCTTGAGGCTTAACGTTCAATCGACCTGCTCTGAGTTGATGGGCAGGCAGGAGGTGAGCGGCGCGCGCCGAATTGTCCGGGCTACGTGGAGTAGCGCATGGTACGGCGTGTGATCGTGGTGGCGGTCGCGGCGGTGGTCGCCGCTTGCGGACCGGGTTCGGCGCAGGTGCCGCCGTGGTTGGTGGTGCTCTCGCCAGACAACGCCCTGGGCTTCCAGTTCGTCCGCCAGGGCGAGGTTTGGCTCAGTTGGTCACCGGTCGGCTGGGGGCCGAACTGGGCCTGGCGCGGCCTGGATGCGCAGGGCGGGGCCGTCGACGGCGGCTACGAGGCGCGGCTGGCCTTCGCCGCGGGCACGACTCCCGACCAGGTCATCAACCTTGTCCAGCACGTGCGACAGGTCTCGCCGACGGCTGTCGAGTTCGCCTACGACCTAAGTGCCGACGCCGATGTCGCGCTGCAGGCGCTGGTCATGGCCTGGTCGGCGGGCGAGACCAGTCGCGACGGGCAGTTGACCATGCACCGCGCCGACGGCGGCCAGGCCACGCGCGGCCTGAACTTCGCCGGCATGGGCGTCGAGAACAACATCGTCGCCATGACGCTCGACGCGGGCGCGGCGGGTAAGGTCGAGGTCGGCCTCGAGCCGGCCAACAACATCGCCTTCGACAACGGGCTGCGGCTGCTGCTCGCCGAGAACAACTTCCCGGCCGGCGCGCGGACGCTGACGGTGACCTTCGACTTCGGCGAAGACGTGGGGCTGGTCGTCAGCGACGCCGACCTCGCGCGCTACACCGAAGTGGTCCCCGGCGACGACTGGTTCCCGTTCACGGGCACGGCCGACAGCGGGCCCAGCGTGGTCGGCTTCGAGTCGTGGATCGAGCGGCCAGCCGGCGCGCGGGGTGGGGTGCGCATGGTCGGCGACCGCTTTGAGCTCGCCGATGGCACGCCGATCAAGTTCTGGGGCACGAACCTTTCCTACGCTCTGTCGGCGCCACCGAAGGACCAGGGCGCGGGCCTGGCGGCGAAGTTCGCCAAGTGGGGCGTCAACGCCGTGCGCATGCACAAGTTCACCAACCCCGTGGGCTGGGAGGGCATCGGCGACCCGAATGACATGACCAAGATGGACCCCGAGGGTCTCGACCGGCTCGATGCGTTCAGCCAGGAGCTGCGCGCGGCCGGCGTCTACTACGGCTGGTCGCACTCGTTCGGGGTGAAGGTCCGCGAGGGCAACCGCGACCGGCTGCTGGCGCCCGAGGAGGTGTTGGACCAGGGCGACGGCGCGACGTACGCACTGATCAACTTCGCGCCGGACCTGCAGGACCTGATGATCGAGATGGTCGTCGAGCTGCTGAACCACGAGAACCCGTACACCGGGCAGCGCTACGCCGACGACCCGGCGCTGTGCTTCATCGAGCTGCAGAACGAAGACGACATCTTCTTCTACACGAGCGAAGGCGCGCTGAACAACTACCCAACCTACCGGGCGCAGGTGCAGCAGCGGTTCGCGCAGTGGCTGACGGCGAAGTACGGCAACGAGGCGGGGCTGCGCGCGGCCTGGGGCGATGCGCTGACCGCCGGCGAGAGCCTGGCGGCGGGCAACTTGGCGCTGCAGGGCAATCCGTGGTTCTTCGGCTCGGGCCACCTGCCGCAGCAGAACGATAACACGCGGCGGCGGCTGCTGGACAACGCGGCGTTCTTCCACGACCTGCAGAACGAGTTCTACAGCCGGTTCGCCGCGGCGATCCGCGCGACGGGCTATGAGGGGCCGCTGGTCGGCTCGCCGTGGCAGGCGCCGGCGATGGTCCCGCACTACTACAACCTCCGGTCGGACGCGCTGGTCGGCTACGTGGACCGGCACAACTACTTCGGAGAGCGGCTCAATGACACAATGCTGGGCGAGCCCGGCTCGGGTTACCTCTCGTCCGGTCTGCAGCAGGTCGCCGGGCGCCCGTTCGGTCTGTCCGAGTGGATCACGGTCTACCCCGCGCTGTACAGCGCCGAGGGGCCGCCGCTGGTCGCCGCGTACGGCATGGGCCTGCAGGGCTGGGGCGCGAGCTACGAGTTCCAGTCCGGCGCGGCCGATGTCGCCTGGAACCCGATCGCTGGCCAGTTGCCGTGGGGCGTGTGGAACGTCGACACGCCGACCCAGCTTGGGCAGTACCCGATCCTCGCGCGCATGGTCGCCCGCGGGGACGTGACCCTGGGCGACGTGGTCGCGACGCGGCGGGTTAGCCCGGCGAACCTGGAGACCGGCGAGTTCGACTTCAGCGACACCGTCAGCCAGGACGGCGACCGCAAGGACTTCGGCGGGGTGGTGCCGCCGGCGGCGCTGGCGCTGGGTCGCGTGCTGGTCGAGTTCACCGACGATCCGACGCCGAGCGACCTGCTGGCCGATGCCGAGGGCCTGGCGACCGCGCCGGTGGTCACCTCGACGACCGGTGAGCTGAGTTGGGACCGCGAGCAGAGGGTGGTGACGATCAACACCGCGGGGACCAAGGGCCTGGTCGGCTTCGCCGGCGGGCAGAGCGTGGACCTGGGCGGGGTGACCTTGGCCAGCGAGACGCCGTACGTCAGCCTGCTGGTCACCGCGAGCGAGCCGGACCGTGACCTGAGCGACTGCGCGACGGCGCTGATCTCGGCGGTCGGGCGCATCTCGAACACCGGCATGCGCATCTTCAGCCTCGACCAGCGGGTGCTGGAGCACGGTGGGCCGCCGATGCTCGTCGAGCCGGTGCAGGCCAGCGTGAGCTTTGGCCGGCCGATCGCGCAGGTCAACATCCTGGACCACGACGGTCGGCGCACCGGGCGGGCGGCCAGCGTCGACAACGGCCGAATAGTTCTCGACGGCGCGGCCGAGAAGGCGCTGTGGTACGAGGTAGTCTTCGCGCCGTAGCGCGCGGGCTTGAAACGGCCTTGGGGCCCAGGTATACTCGGCCCAAGTGCATCGCAGGCTGCTGAGGGCAGCGAGGGAGCAATCAAATGTCTGAGAAGCGTGTTGACCGCCGGGGGTTCTTGTCGCGCAGCCTGTTGGCCGGCGCGGCGTTGGGGCTGAGCGGCGATCTGTGGGGCTACCGCGCGGCCCGCGGCCAGACCGCGCCGAATGAGCGCCTGGGCCTGGCCTTCATCGGCATTGGTGGTATGGGCGGCGGCCATCTGGGCAGCCTCTATAAAGACGAGCGGTTTGACGTCGTGGCGCTGTGCGACGTGGACTCGAACCGCCTGGCCAGTGCGGCCAACCGCGTCGCCGAGCACCGGGGCGATACCCCGTTCACGACCGTCGACTACCTCGAGCTACTCGAGCAGCCGGGCGTCGACGCGGTAGTCATCTCCACCCCCGACCACTGGCACGGTACGCAGTCGATCCACGCCCTGCGTGCGGGCAAGCATGTCTACGTCGAAAAGCCGCTGACCCGCGACATCGAGGAGGGCCGGCTGCTGGTTGAGGAGGCGGCGAAGTCGGACTGTGTGCTGCAGGTCGGCACGCAGCAGCGCTCGAGCCGCAACTTCCAGGCCGCCGCCGAGATCGTCCGCTCGGGTCAGCTGGGCGAGATCAAGAAGGCCTGGGCCTGGAAGAACCCGCGCTGGCTCAACCCCGAGGACGGCGGTGCGCAGCGCAACCGCGCCAATCCGGCCAACCTGGACTGGGACCGGTGGCTCGGGCCGTCGCCCGCCATCCCCTTCGACCATAACCGCGCGCACTACGCCTGGCGCTACTTCTGGGACCAAGGCGGCGGTCTGATGACCGACTGGGGCGTGCACATGCTCGACATCGTGCTTTGGGCGATGCAGCCCGAGCGGCTGATCAGCGTCGAGGCCACCGGCACGCGCTGGGAGGCCAGCCCGATGGAGGTGCCTTACACCCAGCTGGCGCACTACGAGCTGCCTGGTTTCACCATGCAGTGGCAGCAGGGCGGCGAGATGCACAAGGACCCCGAAGGCCTGATGGACGACCACGGCATTGCCTTCGAGGGTTCGGAGGCCTCGTTGTACGTTACCCGCGGGCGCATGCCGGTGGTCACGCCGGACACCTTCGAGCTCAAGGAGATCCCCGAGGAGATCCAGATCCCGCGGCGTGGCAGCCATTACGACGACTGGGTCGCCTGCATCCGCGATCGCAGCCTGACGCCGCTGGCCGCGGCCGCCGACGTCCACTGGACCTCGGCCGTCTGCAATCTCGGCAACGTGGCCTACCGCGTGGGCGGCAAGCTGATGTGGGACCAGGAGCGCGAGCGCTTCGCCGACAGCCAGTTCGGCAACTACCTCATCGAGCATCACGCGCGCGAGCCGTACACGATCGACTAGCACGCACGGTCTGGAGGGCGGCCGCCAGCCGTCAGGAGCGAGACACGATGGCTACGCGAACGGGAACGAGTCGTCGGGGCTTTCTGTCGCGCGGCCTGCTGGCTGGCGCCGCCCTCGGACTGGGTGCGGAGGTGATGAGCCATCGTGGCGCGCGCGCCCAGGCGGCGCCGAACGCGCGGCTGGGCATCGGGTTCATCGGCATCGGCGGCATGGGCCGCGCGCATGTCGACCGGCTCTGCGCGGACCAGCGCTTCGAGATCGTCGGGCTGTGTGAGGTGGACTCCAGCCGGCTGCAGTCCGCCGCGGAGAAGATCACGGCCGAACGCGGCCATACGCCATTCACCACCACCGACTACCACGAACTCCTCGACCAGCCCGGCCTCGACGCCGTGCTGATCGCCAGCCCGGACCACTGGCACGCAACCCACGCGATCCACGCGGTGCGCGCGGCTAAGCATGTCTACGTTGAGAAGCCGGTCACCCACGACCTAGAGGAGGGCCGGCGGCTGGTCGAGGAGGTCGCCAAGTCCGACGTGGTGGTCCAGGTCGGCACCCACCACCGCGCCAGCCGCGGCATCCAGGCGACCGCGGAGATCGTCCGCTCGGGCCAGTTGGGCGAAATCCGCCGCGCCTGGGCTTGGAAGGAGCCGCGCTGGCTGAACCCCGCCGACGAGACCGCGCAGCGCAACCGCGCGAACCCCGCGCAGCTCGACTGGGATCGTTGGCTCGGGCCCTCGCCCGACCTGGCCTTCGACCCGAACCGCGCGCATTACGCCTGGCGCTACTTCTGGGATCAGGGCGGCGGCCTGATGACCGACTGGGGCGTCCACCAGCTCGACATCGCGCTCTGGGCGCTGCGGCCGAAGCGGCTGCTCAGCGTGGAGGCGCGCGGCACCCGGTGGGCCGAGAGCCCGATGGAGGTGCCCTACGCGCAGCACGCGCGGTTCGAGTTCGACGGGCTCAGCCTCGAGTGGCAGCAGGGCCTCGACATGGAAAAGGACCCCGAGGGTCTGATGCAGGACAACGGCATCGCCTTCATCGGCTCCGAGGCCAGCCTGTATTTCACCTTCGGCCGCATGCCGGTCGTCTACCCGGACACCTTCGATTTGCAAGAGGTCGCCGACGACATCAAGATTCCCGTGCGCGGCAGTCACTACGACGACTGGCTGGCCTGCATCGCGGACCGGTCGCTGACGCCGCTCGCGCCCGTGTACGAGGCACACTGGACCACGACCGTCTGCACGCTGGGCAACATCGGCTACCGCGTCGGCGGCAAGCTGGACTGGGACACCGACCGCGAGCGGTTCGTCGACAGCCAGCAGGGCAACTACCTCATCGGGCACCACGCCCGGGCCCCGTACACGATCGACTAGTTTGGAGTGAGTCAGATGCGCTTCTTCACCATGCTCGGGCTCGTGGCCGTCTTTATCGTGACGACCGCGGTGTCCGCCTTTGACCTGACTTTGACGACCCCGGCTGGGCAGGACCGCGAGGACGCGGTCGTTCGGCAGGCCGTGGTCGTGCCGGAGGTATCGGCCGGTGCGGCGGTGACCGTGCGCGGTCTGGCCGGCGGCCCGGTTGTGGGCCAACTGCTGGTGCCGGGGATCGACCTTGACGTCAGCGCGGTGGGCGCGGCGCCGGGCGGGTCGGTCGTGCGCGAGCTGTGCTTCGTCGCGCCGAGCCTGGCGGGCGGCGAAACGGTCGCGCTCACCGTAGACTTGGGCGCGACACGCCAGCCGGCGCCGACCGATTTCGCCTGGGTCGACGCGGGCCCGACGCGGATCGACCTGCGACTCGGCGGGCAGCCGGTGCTGGGCTACCACCGCACGCCGTACGACAAGAACGACCACATGGAGACCAACAAGGTCTTCCACCATGTCTACGACCCGGGCGACCCGAGCCGGCTGCTGACCAACGGCCTGGGCGCGAAGCAGTACCCGCACCACCGCGGCGTGATGTATGGCTTCAACAAGACCACCTATACCGCGGCCGACGGCACGGAGAAGACCGTTGACACCTGGCACCTGCCTGTCGCGCGGCAGGTCGACGCGGGCACGGTGCGCCAGGAGGCGGGCCCCGTCGCTGGGCGGCATGTGGTGCAGATCTACTGGTACGGCGAGGGCGACGCCATGATCGGCGTCGAGTACCGCCAGGTGACTGCCTACCGCGTGTCGGAAGGCTGGCTGATCGACTGGGCCAGCGACCTGCACGCGCTGGAGTACACCGTGCGGCTCGATGGCGACCCACAGCACGCCGGCTTCCACTTCCGCGCCAACCCCCAGGTCGCCGACGAGAACGCGGAGCAGACCTACTACCTGCGCACCGACGGCGCGGGCCTGCCAAACGAGACGCGCAACTGGGACGGCAACCACCAGGACTTCAAGAACTACCCGTGGTTGGCGATGTGCTTCCTCCTCGACGGGCAGCGCTACACCGTAGCCTACCTGGACAACTCCAAGAACCCGAAGGAGGCCCGCTACTCCGAGCGCAACTACGGGCGGTTCGGCTCGTACTTCGAGTACACACTGCAGCCCTATGAGGCGCTGCTGACTCGCTACCGGCTGGCGGTGCGGCGCGGTGAGCTGACGGTCAACCAGGCCAGCGCGCTGTCGGCCGACTTCGAGCAGCCGGCGACGGGTGGCTAACATGTGGCGGGCACTGCTGCTGGTCGGGAGCCTGGCCGTGGGCGCGGCGGCGCAGCCGACGCCGGGCCCGTCCTGGGATGTCGCGGCGGACACCTGGTCCGCGGTCGATGACCTGGGCCGGGTCCTGCCGTTGGGACCCGACGAGGCGCGGCCCGCCCAGCAGGACCGCTTCGTTGGCATGTTCTACTTCGCCTGGTTGGGCAACCACACCAAGGAACTGCACGACCTGACGAAGATCCTCGCGGCGAACCCCGAGGAGCCTGAGTACGGCCCGGTTGGGGTCTTCCACCACTGGGGCGAGCCGCTGTTCGGCTACTACTTCTCCGAGGACGAATGGGTCGTCGCCAAGCATGCGCACATGCTCAGTGCGGCCGGTGTCGACACCATCATCTTTGACGTGACCAACGCGTTCACCTACGACAAGACCGTGCAGCAGCTCTGTGCGGTCTGGTCCAAGCTGCGCGAACTGGGCCATGCCACGCCGCAGATCATGTTCATTACCCACTCGTCGGCCGCCGCGACGGTGACGCGGCTGTACGAGAACTTCTACGAGCCCGGTCTCTACCCCGAGTTGTGGTTCCGCTGGCAGGGCAAGCCGCTGGTGCTCTGGGACGGCAGCGAGCTGCCCGCGGAGGTCGCCGACTTCTTCACGCTGCGCCGCTCCTGGGCCTGGGCCAACAACCCCGACGGCTGGTTCGCCGACGGCCGCGACGCCTGGCCTTGGCTCGACCACCACCCGCAGACGCCCGGCTGGCACACCTCACCCGACGAGCCCGAGCACATCTCGGTCAGCCTCGCACAGCACCCGGTCGGCAACATCGGCCGCAGCTTCCACGACGGCGCGCAGCCGGCGGACCCGCCGACCGACGAGGGCCTCTGCTTCGCCGAGCAGGCGGCCCGCGCGCTGGAAGTTGACCCTCAGTTCGTCTATGTCACCGGCTGGAACGAGTGGGTCGCTCAGCGGTTCCTCAATGAGGGCGGCATCCACATGATGGGCCGGCCGTTGCCGCGGGGCGGGACGTTCTTTGTCGACTGCTACAACCAGGAGTTCAGCCGGGACATCGAGCCGATGCAGGGCGGCCACGGCGACAACTACTATTGGCAACTGGTCGACTTCGTGCGCCACTACAAGGGCGTGCGGCCGGCGCCGAGCGCCAGCGCGGCCGTCACCGCCCCGCTGCGCGTGGCCGACGCGGGCTGGGACGCTGTGCAGCCAGAGTTCCGCGCGCAACATGGCCTGCCGGCGGTGCGCGACGCGGAGGGCTTCGGCGGTCTGCGCTATGAGAACCGCACCCAGCGCGCGGAGTTCGCGCGGGCGAAGCTGGCCTACGACGCTCAGACCGTCTACGCCTGGGTCGAGTGCACGCAGCCGATTGGCCCGGCCGCGGGCGACGCATGGATGAACTTGCTAGCCGACACCGACGGCGACCCGAGCAACGGCTGGCACGGTTACGACCTCCTGGTCAACCGCCAGCGCGACGCGCAGGGCCGCGCCAGCATCGAGACGTGGGTTGGCGCCGACTGGCTGCTGGTCGGCTGGGCGCCGCTCGCCGTGGATGGTGCCCGCCTCCAGGTCGACCTGCCCTGGTGGGCGTTCGGCTGGACAGCCGGCGGCCCTCGCCGCGTAAACTTCAAGTGGACGGACAACGCCGGCTTACCCGACCAGCTTGAGGACTGGTGGTGGCAGGGCAGTGTTGCACCGCTCGGCCGCTTCCGCTATATGTGGCAACCAGACCTTTAAGTCTGCAACGGGCGCTCAGGGTCGGTCGTGCTACGGGTGGGTACAGAAATCCGCTGTTGTTGGGGGCTTGCAAGACGGTTGGCGGTCCATACTTGACACGCTTTCCTTGATATGCCACGGTGGGCTCGGCGCGACATCTGACAAAGGAGGAGTGAGATGGATTCGCACAGCGTCACAACGACAGAGAGTTGGGGTAGTCGGCTCGGCAAGTCGATCGTCGGCGTCGGGATCGGCATCCTGGCCTTCCTCGGCTCGTTCGCGGTGCTCTACGCGGGCGAGGGGCGAGCGGTGAACCGGGCCAAGGCACTGAACGAGGGTCAGTCCGTGGCCATCACCGTCGGTTCCGATGCCGTGGATGCGGCCAACGAAGGGAAGTTGGTCCACACGACGGGTCGGGCGACCACGGAGGAGACGGTCACGGACCCCGACCTCGGCGTGGCGCTGAACAGCCTATCGCTGCGGCGCCGGGTCGAGATGTACCAGTGGACGGAGAGCAAGAAGGAGCAGAAGCGGCAGAACCTCGGTGGGTCGGAGACGACGGTCACCACCTACACATACAACAAGGAATGGCTCGAGAAGCTAGAAGACTCTAACGACTTCAACAACCCCAACGGCCACCACAATCCGGACAGCAAGCCGTTCGACACCGGGCGGTTCAATGCCGAGGCGGTGAACGTGGGCGCCTTCACGCTGTCGGCGGACCAGATTAACCGGCTCGGCGGCGCGGAGGAATACACACCGGACCCGGCGTTAGAGTTGCCCGAGGCGTGGCGCGACCGCGCGACCATCGCGGGCAAGTACATCTACGTCCGGAACGCCTTGAACGAGCCGAACCGGGTGCCGGGCAGCACCAACGAGCGCGACCCGGCCAAGAACCCGCAGGTGGGCGACTTGCGCGTCTCCTACGAGCAGGTGCCGGCGCACGACATCTCGGTGCTCGCGAGCCAGGTCGGGTCCAGCTTCGCCCCGCACAGCGTCAAGCACGGCTCGATTGACGAATTGGCCGACTCCACCAAGTCGCTGGAGGAGATGTTCACGACGGCCCGCCAGGAGAACACCATCCTCACCTGGCTCATCCGCCTGGTCGGCTTCCTGATGATGGCGGGCGGCTTGGCGATGGTCTTCGGCCCGCTGTCGGTGCTGACCAGCGTGCTGCCGTTCATGGGCCGCATCGTCGGCGCGGGGACCGGCCTGGCGGCGATCCTCATCGCCGCGCCACTGTCCGTCCTGACCATCGCCATCGCCTGGCTGCGCTTCCGGCCGATCCTGGGCATCGTGCTGCTGGCGGTGGCTGGCTTCCTCGGCTACTACGCGCGCGGCAAGATCGCTGCTCGCAGCGGTGGTGCCGGTGCCAGCGCGGGCGGCGACAGCGTCGGTGCCTACCAGCCGCTGGACGTGGACCTGCCGTCCTCGACCCCGCGGTCCAGCGGTACCCAGTCGGCACCGCCGGGGGGCAATGAGCCGCCGAAGAAGAAGGGCTTCTAAGCCCACCGACCCGTACTAACACGCAGACCCCGCCGGCGACGTCGGCGGGGTCTGTGCATTGGGGTGGGGTGAGCCGACCGTGAACCGGCTAGGGCACGGGAACTAGCACCCCGTCGGGGCTGCCAGCTAGGAAGGCCGGGGCGCCGCGCAGGTCGAGGCTGTAGTCCTCCAGGAGGCCGAGCGCGGCTTTGCTAAGCAGCAGGCGGTAGGCCCCGGGCTGCAGTGGGTGGTGGGTGCCCAGGGCGAAGTCGTGGCCGGTGCTGATGTTATCGACGTCGGCGACTAGGGCGCCAGCGGGGTCGAAGAGGGTAGCGCGGACGCGCTCCTCACCCGAGCCCCAGATCGCCAGCGACACTTGCTGGGCGTCGGCCGGTACCCAGAACCAGAGCTCGCCGGTCGAACTGAACAGACTCACGGGTTCGGCTTCCGCATCCAACAGGAGTGGGTGACTGCTGGGGCCGACAGCGAGGGTGTGGTTGCCGCGTTCGATCTCCAGTCGGTACAGGCCCTCGACCGGCGCCACGAAGCGCAGCTGGCTGGGCTGGCCGACGACAACGGCCACCTCGGCCACGGCCTCGCCATCCGGGCCGACCGCCTGCACGGGCACCGGCTTGGTTTCGTAGGTGCCGATCTGGCCCAGGTTCAACGTGACGCTGACGCTCGCACCTGCGGGGGCATGGACCACCCAACGGCCCTTGCCCCGCACTCGCCAGGCGGAGAGGTCGGCGGGCGCCTCGGCCTGCTGCGGCTGCAGCGCGCGATAGGCGTAGCGCGGCGGGCGGGTCACGGCCAGGCCCGGGTTCCACTCGACCAGTTGCGCGTCGGTCACGGCGACTTGGCGATCCTGGCCGTCGTGGCCGCGAACGAGGAACGACCCGCGCACGTCACGCAAGCCATGGACCGAGGCGCGCCCACTGAAGATCATCGGCACGCGGTCCAGTGGGTCGATCACGCGCAGATCGTCGAAGAACAAGCCTCCGGCGGGCTCACGCAGGCTCAGGCTGCCATCGACGCGGATCGGTGCGTAGGTCGGGTTGGTCAGCGCTGGCTCGCGCACGGTGCAGCGGATGAAGCTGATCGCCAGGCCATCGGCGGGGTTGTCCGCGACCATCAGGCCTTCGCGCACGGAGCGGTCGAACTCGCAGTCGACGAAGGTGACCTGGCCGGTCGTCGGCCCCTCAGCCGGGTTGCCGCTGGTGCTGACGCGCACGGAATAGAGCCCGCCGACGACGCGGCAGCGCTCGAAGCGGACCGAGACCGGCGGAGTGGTGCCGTTCGTGTAGGCGGTGGCGACCAGGATGCCGGCGCCAGCGTTGTCGACGAAGTCACAGTCGCGCAGGACGCAGTCGACCAGCCGCTCGTCCGGCATATTCGGCTCGAAGTCGATGCCCGCCATCGGCGCGGTGCCCTCGGTGCCGCGCATGACGACCCGTTCGAGCAGCAGCCGTTCAGCGCTGATCACCGAGACGCCTTGGCGGTAGTGGTTGTCGCAGACCACATCGCGGATGACCACGTCCTCGTTGGTTACACCGCGCTGGGCGACACCGACGTAGATGCCGTCACCGCCGCTGCCATCGAGGCGGAGACCTTCGACCGTGATGCGGCGGCAACTGCGGATGCTGATCGAGTGCCGCCATTCAGATTTCTGGTAGCGGGTCAGGTCGGCATAGTCGGCGCGGGGCATGGTGAAGGTGGCGCCGGGTCCATACAGCGTGACGTTTTCGACGTTGTCGAGGCGGACCAGGCAGTCGTTGAGCCCGTGGAACTCGCCCGGCTTGGCACGCAGCTCGACGCCCGGCTCGAAGACGATGCGGGTGTTGGACTGCGGCCGGAGTTCGGTGACGATCCACGGTTCGCCGACGTTAGCTACGACCACTTCGCGGGCGCCGGAGTCGAGCGCGGCTTGGAGACAGGCAGTAGCATCGACGGGGTCGAAGCCCCACCAGGCCGCCTGGGCACGCGTAACCTGACCGGCGGCGACCCGGGCGACGGCGGCCGAGTCGGCGGGCGGGGCGGCGAGGAGGACGTTGAACGCGAGGAACAGCAGGCTGAGACCCATACGATGGCTCCATGCACTGGATTGGCCGCGCGCGCGATCCTACCTTGTGCTGTTCGCGACGATTACTTCTGGTATCATCGGTCTGGGGTATAGGGCATCGCCGCGCGGTGCATGCCGGTAACGGTAGACCCAGACGAGGTAGCAGGACATGGCCGAGCAGACCACGGGCCCCCAGCTGGTAACCATCACGGTCGACGATCAAGAGTATCAGGTGCCCGCGGGCATGGCTCTGATCGATGCGATCTCCAACTATACCGACTTCCACATGCCGCGGTTCTGCTATCACGACCGGATGGACCCGGTGGGCATGTGCCGCATGTGCATGGCTGAGGTTGAGACGCGTGGGCGCTGGGCCAACGCGGCGACGTGCACGCTGAAGGTCGCCGACGGCATGAAGGTCCGCGTGCGCAGCGAGGAGGCCATCAAGTCCCGCGAGATGGTGCTCGAGCTGCTATTGCTGAACCACCCGCTTGACTGCCCGGTTTGCGACAAGGGTGGCGAGTGCCTGCTGCAGGACCAGACGATGTCGGACGGCCCGCAGGTCGCGCGTACGATCGACCCGCGCCGGGTGTACGAGAAGCCGATCTACATCTCCGAGGACGTGCTCCTCGATCGTGAGCGGTGCATCCAGTGTGGCTTGTGCGTTCGTTTTGTCGACGAGATCGCAGCCGAGAAGGCCATCATGTTCTTCGATCGCGGCTACCACATGGAGGTCGCCACCGCGAAGGAGTGCACCTACGAAGGTCACTTCGCCGGCAACACCTGCGACATCTGCCCGGTCGGGGCGCTGACCAGCAGCACCTTCCGCTTCGCCAGCCGGCCTTGGGAGATGAAGCGCCATGCAGCGCTGTCGCTGTGGGACAGTGGTGGGGGTAATCTCTGGCTGGATGTGCGGGAGAACAAGATTCGCCGCGTCATGCCGCGCGAGAACCGGGCGGTCAACGATGTTTGGTGCTCGGATCGGGATCGCTTCCAGGCGCATTCTTGGGTGCTGAGCCCCGAGCGGCTCGACGTGCCGCTGGTGCGCAATCCGGATAACGGCCAGCTCGAGCCGGCCAGCTACGACGACGCGCTGAAGGCGGCGATCGAGGGTTTGGCCAAGGCGCTGGAGGCGGGCCAGCCGGTGGCGACCGTGGCCGGCGCGCATCTGGGGCTGGAGGAGTTGGCCGGGGCGATGGTCTTTGGCCGCGACGTGACCGGTGGGCCGGTGGTCGCGAGTTCTGGGCTCGAGGTGGTCGGACGCACCCTCGGCGCCATGCCAGACTACGGCAAGATCGAGCGGGCGCGGGCCATCCTCGTTGTCGGCACGCCGGCCGCCGAGCACCCCAACGCCTGGCTGCGGATGGTCAAGGCCTTTGGCAAGAAGGGCGCGCCGCTCTACACGATCGGCGCGCGCGACCGCTACGTCGCCCTCGCCTCGTCGTTCGACCTGGCCTGTGAGCCGGGGCAGGAGGGCGCGGTGCTGACGGCGTTGGCTGTGCATCTGCAGGCCGAGAAGCAGCACAACTTGAGTTTCATCCGTAGCGCGACCAAGGGTTTCGTCGAGAGTCGCGATGGCTGGTCGGCGGACCTGCCCGACGGTGTCGACCGCGAGCGTTTCGTGGCGTTGGCGGCGCGACTGGCCGGGGCCGAGGACCTCCTGGTCTATGCCGGCTGGCAGGCCGATGCGGCGGCCCGCGCGGCGGCTTGGAACCTCGCGCTGCTGCTGGGCACGCCGGGCATGACCGACGGCGGCTACCTGGAACCATTGCCCGCGGCGAACACGCGCGGCGCGGCCGAGTTGGGCCTGGGCGAGTTGGCGTCGTTGCCGGCCGAACTGGGCGCGCTGGTGGTCCTGGGCAGCGACCTGGGCGCTAACTCCGAGGCGCCGTGGCAACGCGCGCGCGACCGCTGGGGCGCGCCGGGCGCGCGCGAGGCGGGCGGGGCACCGCGGGCGCCATTCACCGTCGTCTCTGAGTTGTTTCTCACGCGCACCGCCCGCGACGCGGACGTCGTGTTGCCGGCGACCTGCGCCTACGAGCGCCAGTACACGGCCATCAACTACGAGGGCCGGGTGCAGCGGGTGCCCGCGGCGGTGCGGCCGATCCTCGGCGTGCGTGGTGACCTCGACATCCTCGATGCGCTGGCGGCCGGCTTGACGGCGCGGCAGGACCGCGAGTGGGAGGCGCTGGACGCGGCCCGCGCATTGGCGCTGGCGGGTGATCTGGCGCCGCGGCTGGCCGGCCTGGCCGGGAGCGTGCCGCGCGGTGGGGTGGTGCTGCCGTCGGCGCCGGCTGGTGGCCGTTACAACTTCGTCTGACGGCACCATACTGGACCGATGCAGCGGTAGATGGCCGCTGCCGGAGACTCTGTGATGCGTAGATTCGGCGCCGCTGGCGCGTTGCTCGTGGTGCTCGCTGGTCTGGCCTGGGCTCAGGCTCGCTCCACCTTCCTGATCGACGACCCAGTCGGCCGCGATGTGGTGCAGATCCTGTCCGTGGCGCCGCTCGAGGTGATCGTGACGCGGACCAACGAGGTCACCGCGGAGATCTCGTTCAACCCGGACAACGCCCTGGACAACCCACAAGCCAAGTTCACCATCGACGCGGCCAAGCTGACGACGGGCATCCCCCTGCGCGACGAGCACATGCGCGCCGCGTCCTGGTTCAACGTGGACCAATACCCCACGATCACCCTCGAGCTGAAGGAAGTCAAGACCCAGTTCAAGACCGCCAAGCTCGAGCCGAACGTGCCGGTTGACGTCGATATGGTCGGCGCGCTAACACTGCGCGGCGTGACCAAGGACGTACCGCTGAAGCTGAATCTGACGCTGCTGCCGCGCACGGACGACACCGCGGCCCGTCTGCCGGGCGACCTGCTGCGCATCGTCGGCTCGTTCGACTTCCACCTGTCCGACTTCGGGCTGGAACTGGACGAGCGGTCAGTGCTGAAGATCGCCAACCGGCAGCAGGCTCAAGTCTGGCTGCTGGCCAGCACGGAGCCCGTTCCGCCGCCCGCCGGCTAGGCTAGTCGGCTGGCGCGAGCATGGCCTCGAATCCGTCCTCATCGAGGATGGTTAGGCCCAGTTTGACGGCGCGGTCGAGTTTGCTGCCCGCCTTCTCGCCGGCGACGACATAGTCGGTCTGCTTGCTGATGCTCGACGAGGTCCGGCCGCCGCGGCGCCGGACCTCGTCGCCTGCTGCGTCGCGGCTCCAGCGGCTCAGGGCGCCCGTGAAGACGAAGGTCTTGTCGGCGAAGCGTGGGTCGGCGGGCCCACGCTCGGCGATCTCCGGAGCAACCCCCAGCTCCGTGAGCTGGGCGAGCAACTCCTGGTTGCCCAGCTCGGCGAACCAGGCGGCGATGGCTTCCGCCGTGGTGCCGCCAATGTCGGGTGCCTGGTTGAGTGTCTCGACATCCGCCGCGGCCAGCGCGTCCAAGCTGCCGAAGGTCTGCGCCAGCGAGCGTGCTGCGCCCGCGCCGACATGGCGGATGCCCAGGGCGACGAGGAGCCGGTCCAACGGCCGTGTGCGGCTGGCGTCGATGCTGGTGATGGCGTTGGCCGCCGACCGTTCGCCCATGCGTTCCAGGCCAGCCAGCTGCGCGGCGTCTAGGCGGTACAGGTCCGCCGCACTCGTCACCATTTCGCTGGCGATCAGTTGCGCGAGCAAGGCGCTGCCGACCCCGTCGATGTCCATCGCGCCGCGCGAGCACCAGTGCTCCAGCCGCGCCTGCAGCTGGGCGGGGCAGCCGGTGCGATTCGGGCAGCGCGTGACCGCCGCACCCTCCGGTCGAACCAGCTCGGACCCGCAAGCGGGGCAGGCGGTGGGCAGCCGATACAGCTCGACGCCTGGCGGCGGCGGGTCGGTCACGCGAACGACTTCGGGGATGATGTCGCCGGCCTTGAGCACGACCACCGGCGCACCGACGTAGACGCCCTTGCGGTCGATTTCGTCCTGGTTGTGTAGGCTGGCGCGGCTGACGCGGGTGCCTGCGAGGATAACCGTGTCGAAAACCGCCGTAGGGGTCACCGCGCCAGTACGGCCGACGCTGGCCTCAATCTCGCGAATGGTCGTCGTGGCCTCCTGCGCGGGCAGCTTGAAGGCAATGGCCCAGCGTGGTGAGCGGCTCAGTTCGCCCAGCTGACGCTGCTGCTGGTAGCTGTCCACCTTGATCACCACGCCATCGATGTCGTAGGGCAGCTCGTGGCGCTGTTCGACCGCCTGGTCGCGGAAGGTAATGGCTTCGTCTGCGCTGTCAAAGCGTTCGCTCCGCCCCGTGGCGAAGCCGGCGGCGGCCAACCAGCCCAGATACTCGCTCTGGCTGCTGATGGCCAGGCCCTCGACGATGCCGTGAGTGTAGGCGATGAACTGCAGGCGGCGGGCGGCGGTGATGCGGCTGTCCTGCTGGCGCAAGCTGCCCGCCGCCGCGTTGCGCGGATTGGCGAAGAGCGGCTCGCCGGCGGCCTCGCGCGCCTCGTTGAGCCGCAGGAACTCACGCTTGGAGAGGAACACCTCGCCCCGGACCTCGATCCGGGCGGGTAGTGGCACGGCGGAACGTAGGCGCAGGGGGATGGAGCCAATCGTCCGCAGGTTGGCGGTGACGTCCTCGCCTGTCACACCATCGCCGCGGGTGGCGCCGCGGACCAGGCGGCCGTGCTCATAGAGCAGCGAGACGCCCAGTCCATCGATCTTGTACTCGCCGAGGAGCACGACTGGGGGATCGTCCTCATCGAGCCGCAGGCCGCGGCGCACGCGGCCGACGAAGTCGCGCAGTTCGTCGGCGGACATCGCGTTGGCCAGCGAGAGCATCGGCACGCCGTGGGTGACCGGGGCGAAGGCGGCGGAGGGGGCGGCGCCGACGCGCTGGGTCGGTGAATCGGGCGTGACCAGCGCGGGCCACGCCGCTTCGAGCTCCTGCAACTCACGCATCAGGGCGTCGTACTCGCCGTCCGTCAGTTGTGGGTCATCGAGCACGTAGTAGCGGTAGTTGGCGTCCTCGATGCGGGCGACCAACGCGGCATGGACGGCCTGGAGCGGAGTGGACTCGTGTGGCATCTCTGGCCTTTCGGTTTGCGGTCCGGGCTCCTGCCCCGGCGAGGCACCGCATCTGCTAAGATTAGCGCCCCATGTCGTCGGGCGTCTGGCTCATCATAGTTGGTTTGGTGGCGATCAACG
Source organism: Armatimonadetes bacterium UBA5419 (assembly GCA_002409445.1). Taxonomy (GTDB): domain Bacteria; phylum Armatimonadota; class UBA10988; order UBA10988; family UBA10988; genus UBA10988. The sequence goes on from DHNJ01000122.1 coordinate 21,716, forward strand.
CGCTGTACGTCGCGGCGGAGTTGGCGGCCGTCGGCGTTCGGCGGAGCCAGTTGCGAGGCTTAGCCGAGCGGGGCTCGGTGCAAGCGCAGAGGCTACTCGCGATCCTCGACGACCCGCAGCGGCTCGACCGTTACATCGCCACGTCCCAAGTCGGCATCACCCTGGGGAACATCATCCTCGGCGCCTACACCGACGCCCAGTTGACTCCTTGGCTGGTCGAGCAGGTCAGCTGGCTCGGCCCGGCAACCGCGCGCATCGCCGTGCTCGTGGTGGTCTCGATCGTCCTCATTGTACTCGGCGAGTTGGTGCCCAAGACGGTCGCCTTGCAGTCACCAGTGCGTGTGGCGCTCGTCTGCGGCCGCCCGATGGCCATCTCACGGCTGCTCTTCACACCCTTTGTGATCGCTTTGAACCGCGGTACCTGGGCCGTCCTCCGGCTGCTCGGCCTGCCGACGAGCCGCCACCACCACGTCCACTCGCCCGAAGAGATCGACCTGTTGCTGGTGGAGAGCCGTGATGGCGGGCTGCTGGAGGCGGACGAGCAGGAGCGACTGCACCGCGCGCTGCAGTTGTCGCGACTGACCGCGCGGCAACTGATGGTGCCGAGGCTGTACCTGGATATGGTCGACCTCGACGACCGCCCTGAGGAGATCGTCGAGGCGGTGCTGGCGACCGCGCACACGCGTCTGCCAGCCTACCGCCAGTCACCGGACAACGTTCTGGGCCTGCTGCACAGCCGCGATGTGGTGCTGCGGCTGACCGCGGCGGGAGACCTGGGCTCGCCCGACTCGCTGCTGCGGCAGATCCCCGCGGTCAGCGAGCATGTCAGCGGTGAGCGTCTACTGATGCTGTTGCGCGAGCACGGGACCGAGATGGCGCTGGTCATCGACGAGTATGGCGGCATGGCTGGCCTGGTCTCGGTCCAGGACATCCTGACCGAGGTGCTTGAGGATATCCACGACTCGTCGAGCGCGGCGCAGCCCAAGCCCGAACGCTTGGCCGATGGTCGCTTGCGGCTGCCGGGGTTGCTGCGTCCAGATGAGACGCAGGAGTGGATCGGGGTTCAGTGGGCCGGTGAGGCGGAGACGCTGGGTGGGCGTGTCGCGGAGCTGCTTGGCCGGCTGCCGGAGGCTGGCGCGGAGGTCGTCATCGACGGCGTGATCCTCACCGTCGAGCGCGTCGAGCGGCGAGCCGTGATGTCCGTGCTAGCCACGCCCCCGGTGCGCGAGGAGGAGGGGGCCGACGATGTCTAACGCCGCCCTGCTCCTCGCGATGGCGACTATCGTTGCCTTCAACGCGCTGTTTGTCGCCGCCGAGTTCGCCGTGGTCGCCGCGCCGCGGGCCTCGATTGAGCGGCGCGCGCAGGACGGGTCGTTCATGGCCCACCTGGCCCATCGCCTGCTCCGCCGGCCGCTGCTGCGCCGCGGCTACATCGCGACCACGCAAGTCGCCATCTCAGCCGCCAGCCTACTCCTGGGCATGGTGGGAGAGAGCGGACTATCCGAATGGCTCACGCCGTATCTGGCGAGCACAGGCATGGGTGCGTGGGTGCCGCCAAGCGTGGTGGCGAGTGTGCTGATCATCACGGTGCTGACCTACGTGCAGATAGTGCTGGGCGAGATGCTGCCCAAGACTTTGGCCCTCATTGCGCCGGAGCGCGCACTGCTGGGGCTATTGCCGTTGGTCATGTTTGGCTTTGTGCTGACCGCGCCACTGGTCATCGCGCTGCAGTGGCTAGGTGCGTTGGCGCTCCGTGCTTTCGGGCTGGGTGGCCGCGATGACGCCCACCAGGGCTACCACACCCCCGAGGAGATCGAGCAGGTCGTCGCGGAGAGCGCGACGGCGGGCCTGCTGGAGGACACCTCGGGGCGCATCCTGCGCGAGATTTTCGACTTCGGCGACCTCAACGCGGGCGAGGTAATGACCCCGCGCACACAGATCGTCGGGCTGGAACTCGGTCTGAGCGGCGAGGCGCTGAAGGCCGCGGTCCAGGCCGACCCGTTCACCCGCTATCCGGTCTACGATGGCGACCTCGACCGCATCGTCGGGGTCGTCAACATCAAGCAACTGCTCGGCCCGCTGCGCGACGGTACCGAGCTGAGCGCGGACGTGCTGGGTGAGGCACCCCACCTGCCAGCGACGGCCTCGCTTGACACCGTCCTGGATGCCATGCACCGTGCCGAGAGCAAGCTAGCGGTGATCATGGACGAGTTTGGCGGCACGGCGGGCATCGTCACGACGGACGACTTGTCCGCCGAGGTGGTGGGCGCGATTGCCGCGGGCAAGCCCGAAGACAGCGAGATTCGCCACCAGGCACCAGGTGAGCTGTATGTGCTGGGCACCGCTCGCTTGGACGAGTTGGCCGAGTCGCTCGACCGCGGGCTGGAGCACGAGGAGGTCGACACCGTTAGCGGGCTGGTGCTGATGCTGCTGAATCGTCCGCCACAGGTGGGCGATCGCGTGGAGCATGCTGGGCTGGCCTTCGAGGTCATCGAGGTCCTTGGCCTGGGGGTGGGCGCGTGCTTGGTCTCCGCGCTCGACCAAGAGGACGAGGGAGCGGGGGTGAGCTGATGAGCGGGCAGGCGGGGGTGGCGCTGCATCTGGTGGCGACGGCGGCCGACGGCTTGGTGCCCTTCGCGGGTGAGGCGGCGGCCCTGGCCGCGGCGGACGTGCTGCGGCGGCTGGGCAACCGCTTGGGTGCACCGGTCTTGGCTTTCGCCGTCCTGCCTGGGCAGGTCGAGGTGCTGCTGGCTGCCGGCCCGGACCCGCAGGACGCGGCGGCCTCGTTCGGTCGCGGGCTGACGCGCGCGCTCAACACCCACCTGGGCCGGCGCGGCGCGCTGCTGGTCGGCCCGCCGGAGGTCACCGTGCTGGGCGACGGCGAGGACTGGCTCACGCTGGCCGATGCGATTGAGGCGCGCGTCAGTGCCGAGGGCCTGGCGCCGGAGCCCGGTGCCTGGCCGGGCTGTAGCGCCTATCCCGACCACGCCGAGTGGATCCGTGCGCTGACCGCGCCGAGTCGGTCGCGCACTGCTCCGCCGACAACGGCTAGTGCTAGGCCGGCGGAGGTGCCGCAACTCGTCGGCGACGCCATCGCGGTCAGTGACGTGCCGCTGGTCGTGCAACTGGCGCGGCTGCGACCGGCGTTGGCGACCCGCGACGAGGCGATCGAGCGCTCGCTGCTGGCCGAATGGCGGCTGGATGACCCGACGACGCAGGCGGTGGCGCGGCGGCTGGTGCGGGGCTTGGCCGGGCCGACGGGCGACGCGGCGATGGTCACCGGCCTGTACGGTGCGGGCAAGTCGCACCTGCTCGGCGCGCTGGCGCTAGCCGCTCGCTGGCCCTCGGCGCGGGCCGCGCTGTTCGGCCACCAACCGGCCCTGGCCGACCTCGAACTGGCGCTGACTGCGACCGGCGACCGGTTGGTCGTGGTCGTGCCGCTGGATGAGGAGTCGCCGGCGACCAGCCTGGAGGACGTCGTCTTCGGCGCGGCCCAGGAGGCGTTGCTGGCGCAGACGGGGCAGGAGGCGCCGCTGGCGGAGGCGGCCTGGGTGATCGACGTCGCCGAGGCACACCTGCTGCCGGCACACGGCGAGGCGCTGGACCAGGCGGCCGGTGGCGACTGGCGGGCGCTCGCCGCGGCTGATCCCGACGCCGCGGCGGCCGCGGCCCAGCAGGTCGCGCGCGAGGCCGCCTTGCCGCTGACCTTCGCCCGTTCACGGGTTGAGCGGCTCGCGCTGTTGCTGCAGGCCTGCGAGGCCGCGGGCCGGGCCGGCGTGGTCTTCGTTCTCGACGAGCTGTCGCTGTTCCTCGGCGCTAAGGGTCACGCCGCGCTGCAGGCCGACGCGTCGTTCCTCCAGTTCCTCGGCCAGCGCGCCGAGCTGCAGCCGGTCTGGACTCTCTGCGCGCTGCCGAAGCAGCTCGAAGACGTCGGCGACATCGAGCAGTACAGCCTGCGCCAGATCAAGGATCGCTTCGAGACCCGGCTGTCGTTGCCGCTGGCGGCGACCGGGCCCGTGCTGACCCGCCGGGTCCTGCGCCGCGTCGACGAGCAGTCGTTCACCAGCGCCGTCGAGGCGACCGTCGCCGCGTGGACCGGCGGCGCGCGGACCGCCGATCTGAGCCACAAGGCCGTGGCCGCAACGTATCCGCTGCACCCGCTGACCTTCGAATGCCTGGTCTCCTGCGCGGAGCGGTTCCTGGCCCAGACACGGAGCGTGCTCGAGTTCGCGCTGGCCCAGGTGCGGGGCGACGAACTGGCGCCCGGTGTACTGCGCGAGCCCGTACCGGCGTTGGTCACACCGGATGCGCTCTGGCCTCATTTCGCCCGCGACATCGCGCCGCAGCCGGAGTTGCGGCGGTATCGCGAGCTGGTCTGGGACTACTACCAGCGCAACCTGCCCGCGCTCGTGGCGGGCGAGGATATGCCCCTGGCCGACCGGCTCGTGGCGTTGCTGCTCGTCCTGGCCCTGGCCGGCATCGAGCGCAGCGAGGCGGACCTCGCCGCGGCGTTGCTGCCGGCCAGCGAGGATCGGGTGCCGCGCGTCGGCGGACTGTTGGAGACGCTGCGGCGCTCGGGTGCGTACATCACCGTCGAGCGGCGGGGTGGGCGGGGGCGGGACGTCTGGCGCATCGACCTTGAGGCCGACGTCAACGAGACAATCAAGCGGCGCGCGCGGGCGCTCGAGGCGACCCTGTTGCCAACGGACGGGCGGCTGATCGCGACCGCGGTCGAGTGCTGCGTCGATGATGGCTTCCCGCTGGCCACGGCGCTGCGGCCGCGGGCGACGGAGGTTACCTGGCGGCAGACGCTGCGGCCGGCGTTCCTGGCGCTGCGCGATCTGCGCACGCTCTCGGCCGACGAGTTGACGAACCAGGCGGCGATGCTGGCCAGCCCCGAATCGGACGAGGCGGTCTTCCTGTACCTGGGCGAGCCGCGGGCGGTGGAGGCGCAGGCGGCGGCGTTCGCCGGTGCCCTGGCGGAGGTGGGCGACGAGCGTTGGGCGCACGCACTGGTCGCCTGGCTGCCGCGCGCGCCGGCGCCGGAGGAGCTGCGGGCTTGGACCGAGGCGGTGGCACTGGAGCTGGTCCGCACGGACCCGACGCTCGCACCGGACCACCCGGTGCGCCTACGGCTGGACGAGGAATCGCCGGCGCGGCGGGCGATGCTGGCGGAACTGATGGGCCGGCTGTACGGCGGCGGCACAGTGCTGGCGCGTGGGCGGTCCGAGCAGGTGGGCAGCGGCACCTGGGGCGAGGTCGCAACGCGGCTGATCGGCGCCGCCCTGGACCAACTCTTCCCCGACTTCGCCACGGTCGCCCCGCGACGGCGGTTGGCGCTGCGCGAGACGGGCGACCAGCTGGTTGCAGACTTCGTGGTCCCGGGCGAGGTTGCCGAGTCGCCGGGTTCACCGCTGGCCGCGCAGATCGAGGACTTCGCGCAGCCGCTGGGCCTGGTCAGTGGCGAGGATGGCGCCTATCGGCTCAGTATTGGCGCGGACAGCCCGGCGCGGGCCCTGCTCGAACGGCTGCCGGCGCGGCCGCTGACCGTGAACGCCGTCGAGCGCTGGCTGGCCAAGTCGACCTGGGGGCTGATCGCCGCGCAGACCGAGCTCCTGCTTGCCGCCGCCATCCGGCGCGGCTACCTCGAGGCACTGGACGATCGTCGTACACCCGTGACACTAGGCGCGCCGTTGCGTTCGCGCGTGGCGCTGGTGCAGCCGGCGGAGCTGCTGACCGAGGCGCAGCAGGCCGCGCTGCAGCCGTTGAGCCGGGCCATCTTCGGCCGCGACCTGGCCGACCTGGGCCGGACGCAGCAGCAGGCGCTGTGGGACCGGCTGGTCAACTGGCGCGCCGCGGCGCTCGCTGACCTGGAGCGCGTCGAGGCTGGCCTCGAGCGGGTGGTGGCCGGGCTCGGCGGCGAGCGGCTGCAGTGGCGCGGGGCAGGCGATGTCGCTGAGCGTGTGCGGCGGCTGGCGGACCGCGTCGACCCACGGCTGCCCGCGCGCGAGGGCCTGCTGCGGCTGGTGGAGGAGTCCGCCGACCTCGATGAGCAGTGCCTGCCGACGTTCCGGGGGCTCGTGAGCTTCTTTGAAACGCGACTTGAAGCGGTGCTGGCCGCGGCCGAGCAGCTGCAGGTGGTCGAACTGCCGGCGGACTCGTCGCTGGCCTCGCCGCGCGAGGCGCTGTTGCGGCGGCTGGCCGCGGGCGAGAGCTTGGCGGCGGACAGCGAGGCGTGGCTGAGCGACTACGCGGCCTGGCGGCGGTGTTACGTCGAGGCCTACCTCGCCTGGCACGCCGCGGCGCACGGGCCGGAGCGGTTCGCCGAGTACGACGCCTTCCGCACGAGCGCGCCGATGCGGGTGCTCTCGAACCTGTCGCGGCTGGCGTTGGACGCGCCGGACGGGGCGGCGGCGGTCAATCTGTCGCTGCGCACCGAGCGGCTGAAGCAGTGCCGCCGGGGCGACGTGACGCCTGCGCTGCGCCAGGGCCACGTTTGCGACGAGTGCCGCCTGCCGCTTGGGGCGACGGTGCCGCTACGGCCGTTGGCGGCCATCGCGGCCGAGGCGGAGGCCGGCGTGGCGGCGATCCTCGAAGCCCTGCGTGCCCCGCAGCATCAGTCGCCGCTGCAGGCGGGCCTGGCCGCGCTCGCCCCCGACGACCCGCGCCGCGCGCATATCGAACTGCTGCTGGCCGAGCCGACCGGCCCGGCCGAGGCGCTCGTCAACTCAACCGCCTATGGTCTGATCGACCTGCTCAACGGCTGGCTAACGACGAAGGTCGTGGCCAGCCGCAAGCTGAGTGACCTCAACGAGCGGCTGGCCGGACAACGGCTGACCAAGGCTCAGGTGTTGAGCGTGGTCGCCCGCTGGCTCGACCCCGACCTGCGCCTCGGCGACGAGGGGCTGATCGAGGTCGAGGAGTAGGCGGACTAGTCGACCAGGTCGGCAGCGTCCTCCGCGACGCGCGGGTAGCACCAGCCGGCCAGGGCGGCACCGATGAACGGTGCGGTCCAGAACAGCCAGACCTGCTTGAGAGCGGCGAACCCGGGCGTGAAGAGCGCCGGCCCAAGGCTGCGTGCCGGGTTGACCGAGGTGTTGGTGATCGGGATGCCGATCAGGTGGATCAGCGTCAGGCAGAGGCCGATCGCGACGGGGGCGAGGGCCGCCGGCGCGCGGCGGTCGGTGGCGCCAAGAATGACGAACAGGAAGAAGAACGTCAGCACGACCTCAGCGATGAAGCAGGCTAGCAGCCCGTAGCCGCCAGGTGAGAGCGGGCCGTAGCCGTTGACCGCGAGACCGTTCGGCTCGAGGACCCAGGCCGGCCGGCCCGAGGCGATCAGCAAGAGGACCGCGGCGGCGACGATCGCGCCGGCGACCTGCGCCAGGATGTACGTGCCCACCTCGCTGCGGGGGAAACGCTTGCCCACACAGAGGCCGACGGTGACCGCCGGGTTGAGGTGGCAGCCGGAGATGTGGCCGATGGCGTAGGCCATGGTCAGCACGGTTAGGCCGAAGGCCAAGGCCACGCCAAGGAACCCGATGCCGATGCTGAACGGCGCACCCACGCCGCTCACCTCGCTGGCGAAGTTGGCGGCGAAGACCGCGGCACCACACCCACCGAAGACCAGCCAGAACGTGCCGAAGGCCTCGGCCGCTGCTCGCTTACCTAGACTCATTGCTCACTCCTCCTCGACACCGCACATCGGTGTCTCTACAGGTTGTATCACTTGCGCCGCGCCGCTTCCACCATGGGCATCCCCGTGTCGTAGTCGAGCTGGCGCGGCTCGTACTCTTCGTTCTCCCGCTGACGGGTCCAGCCATCCACCGCCCAGGTCGGCCTCGGCGCATCGATACGCCATGGACGGCGCTGCCACTGGTAGCCGCGGAACGGGTCCCGCGTGTCGTTCATCCAGTCCAGCAGAGCATCATGCAGCCGATCGCGCTGGTCCGCATGGTCCGCCGAGTTGATCAGGTTGACCATCTCGTGGGGGTCGGTACCCAGATCGTACAGCTCGTCGGTGTCGAGGAGGTTAACGCTCAGTTTGTACCGCCCGTCGAACGCACAGCGGACGAGCTGCAGCCCGCCAAAGCCATCGTGGTCGACCTCGTAGCGGCCGAACTCGATGAACACGGTGTCACGCGTCGCCTGGCGCGGGTCCTGCCAGGTGCCGAGCATCGACCGGCCCTCGAGGCTGCGCGGCACGGCCAGCCCAGCAGCTTCCATCAGTGTGGGGACGAGGTCGATGTGGCTGATCGGTTGGTCGCAGACCTCGGTCGGCGGTACGTGGCCGGGCCAGCGGACCATGAACGGCACGCGGGCGATCTCGTCGTACATGGCCGGGCCCTTGCCGTTGAGCCGGTGGGCACCGAGCGCGTCGCCGTGGTCGGCAGTATAGACGACCAGAGCGTTGGGCGCGAACTGATCGATAGCGGCGAGCACGCGGCCGATCTCGGCGTCGACGAAGCTGTTGCAGCCGAGGAAGGCAGGGAAGCGGCGGCGCGCGGGCGGGTCCTGGCCGAGGCGCTGGCCAGCCCAAATGCGCTGCAACTCGGGCTTGTCCTCCAACGTGTCGGCGAGATTGGGTGAGGGCGGGTAGTCGTAGCCGCGGTACATGCTGGCGTACGGTTCGGGGCAGAGGAAGGGTCCGTGTGGCTCGTCGTAGGAGACGCAGAGGAGGAAGCTGCTGTCGGTGTACTCCTCCAAGAAGCGGATCGCGCGGTTGGAGACGCGGTGGCCGTAGCAGAACTCGGCGGTCAGGTCGGGGTCCTGGTTGGTTGCGGTGCGGCGCGAGCGGACACGGTCCTCGGGGCTCAGCTCCTCGAGGTAGTTGCGCATGTCGTACCAGTAGTCGGCGTTCCAACCGTCTGGGCAGCGGCCGAGCCCGAAATAGTCGCTGCCGTCGAGATGCCACTTGCCCATGTAGCCGGTCTGGAAACCCTGGTCGCGGAAGCGCTGACCGATGGTCTTGACGTTGTCGCCGATCGCCTGGAGGTTGCCCCAGCCGCCAGCGGAGTGCGGCCAGAGCCCAGTGAACAGCCCGACGCGCGCGGGGCCGCAGACGGGTTGGCAGCAGTAGGCGTGGTTGAAGCGGACGCCTTGAGCGGCCAGCCGGTCGAGGTGCGGTGTGCGCATCGCCTCGTGCCCGTAGCAGCCGAGCATGTCCGGCCGCTGGGTGTCGGTCATGAGGAAGACGATCTGCATCGGGTCGGCCATCGGTACCACTCCAACCATCTTCTGTAGCACAGCCGCCAGCTGGTCGTCTACCGTGAGCGCGTGGCGGACGCGACTCGACGGGGAAAGAGGGCTTGCCGCGCCGACTGCGAAGGCGCCATACTGATGCGGTAATGGGGGGTGGACCGAGGAGCTGACCGATGCGCAACCTGTCCATGCTCTTGTCCCTCGCGGTGATCGCGCTGGCGGCGGCGCTGAGCGCCCAAGAAGCCACAGTACCGGTCACCGATGCTCTTGATGGCGCGATCAGCATCAAGAGCCAGGAGGCAGCGCCGAGCGTGCCGCGCGAGCCCGTGGCGCTCCAGGTACCGTGGCGGCCGGCGACCAGCGCGGCAGTGGAGTTGGCCGGGCCTCAATTCGTCACCTGGGACGCGGGCCAGTACGGTGGCGCCGCGGACCTGTCGGCGCGGCTGAGCACCTCGCGCGACGCGGAGTTCCTCTGGGTGCAGGTCGATGTGACCGACGACCTCGCGCCGGCGCCCGAGCGGCTGGAGCTGGCCTTCACCACCCACGACGCGGCGCTGATCACCCAGTGGCGTGACGTGGGTATGCGCTACCAGGCTGACGACGTCCACTTCCTGTTCACCATCGCGCCGGGCCAGCCGGTCGGCGCGCACTGGGCGCATCTGCCGCGCCGCTGGGACCGGCGGGAGGCCAACGACTCGTTCGGCAGCGAGACCGAGCGGCGCGCGCTGCTCGACCAAGGCGCGCAGGCACGGCCGGACCTGGTCGGCAAGGTGTTCGCGCAGATCTCCGACCTGCCGGACGGCGGCTCGCAGGGCTACCGCTTCGAGGCCGCGATCCCGTGGACTGCGCTGCCGTTCTACGACCCGACGAGCCTTGCGCCGTTGGGCTTTAACCTGGCCCTGCGCGACCAGGACGAGACCCCGCAGGGCACGCGTCGCGGTGCGCTCGCCTGGCGGCCCGGGCTGGTGGGCACCTACAGCGGCTACCACTTCGCGGCGCTGACCTTCGCGCCGCCGCCCGCGCGCACTGTGCTGTACCCGTTCGCGCGGACCGACGCGTTCCACTTCCTCGGTAAGACGGTGCCGGTCACCGTTGGTCTCTACAACCCCGGCCCGGCGGCGATGGCGCACCTGCGGCTGGAGGCGGATGGGAGCCCGGCGGTGCTGGCCGAAGCCGATGTCGAGTGGGCGACCGGATCGAACACCACCGAGTTGAGCGTCGCGTCGGAGCGAATCCCCGCCGGCCGGCGGGCGCTGCGCGTGGTGCTGACGCCGGCGGAGGGGCCGTCGGTGGTGATCCCGGTCGCCGTGCCGACCGCTGACGGCCAGGTCACCATCCAACCGCTGAGTGAGGTGCGCACCGAGATCCAGCGCCTGGAGCACCGTTCGTGGGAGCTGCGACGACTGGTCAGCCAGATCGAGGCGGCGGGGCTAGACGTCACCTATCCGCGCGCCTGGCTGACGCTGGAGGAGATGTTCGTCTCGCGGTGTCGCGACGACCTCCAGGCCGGCGACGGCGAGCGTGTGTTGCGCAACACCGCCTTCCTGGAGGCGATGCACCCGCAGGCGATCGCATACTGCGAGCGGGTCCTGTCCGACCCCGGCCAGCAGTTGACGGTGCCCGCGAAGGTTGCGCCGGACACGCTTCGGCTCCAGCGCGGCTACTGGACCGGCGAGGACGGCCGGCCGCGGTTCCTCTGGGGCCCATGCACCTTCTGGTACCTCCGCGGCCACCAACCGTGGGTGATCGGCCTGGGCAGCAACTCGGTCTGTCCCGAGCTCGATGCCAACGCCACGCCGGAGGAGATCGCGGAGCACATGGCGGCCTGGTACGACAACGGCATCCTGGTCAACGCGGCGCTGCGGGTGCCTGAGTTGCAGCTGACCGGCGCCGACGCGCAGCGCTCACCGCTGCTCGCCGAGCACCCCGAGCTGGCCAACCTGGACCAGAACAACTTTCTGCCGTTCCTGCTCCAGCACCCGGTCGCCCGCGAGGCCATCCGCAACGGATTCGCCGACAGTGTCGATACTTGGAGCAAGTTCCCCGGCGTGCGCAGCTACTGGCTCTGGAACGAACCGTACTACACCAACTTCTCGGAGACCCACCGGCAGGACTTCATCGAGACCTACCTCAAGCCCAACTACAAGACCATCGACGCCCTGAACCAGCGCTGGCGGTCGACGTATGACGATTTTGGGCAGATTGAACTGATCAAGTGGCCGGACCCTGAAAACTACGCGCCGTGGTACGACTTCCAGGTCTTCCACAACGGCGTGCAGACGGACTTCTGGCAGTTCCTCAACGACACCAGCAAGTCGCTAGACTCGAGCCGGCCGACGCACACCAAGTTCATGATGGCCAGCCTGCACGCGGGCAACATGGAGGCCTGGCAGCGGTCGTATGACATCGCTGGGCATGACGGCGGCGTCTCGGACCGCGACGTGCTGTTTCTCGACTACATGAAGTCGCTGTGGCCTGAGCGCGCGCTGATCAACACCGAGTTTCACATCTGGTACGGCAACCACAAGTCGGTCGAGATCGTGCCCTGGCGCTTCGCCCTGCACGGTGGCGCGGACGGCAACTGGTGGTGCTGGCACTCGAACGCCAACTTTTCCGACTCGGTGGGCAACGCGGCCAGCATGCACGCGCTGACCTTCGGCGGGCTGGACCTGCAGCGGTTGTTCGACCCTTACATGGTCGCGCTCAACCGCCAGCCAAGTAGCGTGGCGACGCTCTTCGCCGACGTCATCGAGCGGCGCAGCGACGTGAAGATGGTTCGCTTGCGCCACGAGATCGCTCCGGCGCAGTACGCGCTCGGCCTCAAGCCGCACTACGTGGCGGAGAGCCGCATCGGCCCGGCCGCCCTGCGCGGCCAGCGGCTGCTGATCGCCACGGACGCCGACTATGTGCGCGACGGCACCTACGACAGCGTGCTGGCCTGGGTGCGCGGCGGCGGTACGGTGCTGGTCGCGCCGGGCACGCTGGCGCACAACGAGTACGGCGACCCGCGTGACACGAGTGAGTTGGTGCAGGCGACGGGTGGCGAGGCGTACGGTGAGGGCGCGCGGCGGTACCCGGTGGGCCGCGGGTGGGCGGTTTGCATCGATGACCTGCCGTGCCTGCCCGATGTCGTGACCGACGGCGGCGAGGGTTTGCGCGTTGTTCCGCTGCCCGAACACCTTGAGCGGCGGGCGTTGCTGATGCGCGTGCTGGACCGGGCGCTGGGTGATCTGCGACTGCGCGGGCCGGTGCGGCTGGAGGGGAGCGAGGCGGGCGGCCTGGCGGCGCTGACCGGCCTGGACTGGCGCGCGGCGCCGGTGCGCGGTGGGTACACGCTGTGCGCCGTGCCCTACGGGGCGGATGGGCCGTTCGCGGTGCAACTGGCCACTGACCGGCCAATCCGGCGACTGGTTAACCTGGTCAGCGCCGAGGACGTTGACCCGGCGGCATGGGCGCTGCCGGACGAGCCAAGCCTCTGGTACGTGGAACTCGGCGGGTAGGCGGCGGGAATCGTGTGAATCGCCGCCGATTCGGCCGGTTTGCGGTTGACGGGCTGGCTGTCTGCGCCAACACTTAAGGTGGAGGGAGACGGCAATGTCTAGTCAACGTCGGCGTGAGTTCCTGCAGGGGATAGCAGCTGCCAGTGTGGGCGCGGCGGTGGTGGGCCGGGCGGCGGCCCAGGAGGACCAGGCGACGCTTGAGACCGATGCGCGCGTGGTCGACGAGGTGCTGGCTGAGGGTGGTATCGACCGCCGCGAACTTGGTTCAACCGGTCGGCGTGTGGGCATTTACGGCCTGGGCTTGGGCAGCGTGTTCACCAGCGCGATGGTCAACCAGCTCGAGGTCGCCGACGAGATGCTGGACCGTGCGGTGACCGTGCATGGGATCACCTACCTCGACACGAGCGACGACTACCAGGCGCGCAACGAGGCTGGTGAGCTGGTCAAGTCCGAGGCCATCGTGGGCCGTGTCATCGACCGCTGGCGTGATCGGGTCTTCGTCTCGTCCAAGGCCAACGCACGCGATTACGACGGCTTTCTGCGGGCTTGTGAGGCCAGCCTCGAGCGACTGCAGACCGACCATCTGGACTGCTATAGCATCCACGCTCTAACGCGGCGCGACGACTTCGATAAGTTGGAGACGGGGGCGGTGCGCGCGGCACGCGAGCTGCGCGAGCAGGGCGTGATCCGCGGCTGGGGCTTTAGCTGCCACGATGGCGCGGGCCTTTTGTTGAGTGCGGTAGAGCGTTTCAGCCCGGACCAGATCATCTGCCCGTTCCCCGCCGGCCGGCCCGATCCCGTCGCCGAGGACGAGTTGCTGCCGTACCTAGCCGAGCACAAGATCAGCGCGGTGGCGATGAAGCCGCTGCGCGGTGCGCGGGCGCCGGGCATCAAGCCGCTCGATCTGGTGCGCTACACGCTGAGCTTGCCGGGCCTTAACGTGGCCTTAGTCGGCACGGGCACAATTGAACATATGGACCAAATCGCAGAGATGACGACGGGCTTCAATCCGCTGATTGAGCCTGATCGTGTGGCGCTGGGCCAGCAGGTGCGGGCCGCCCTGTCGACCGCCGAGCAGACGCCCTGGTTGCGCCAAGGATACGTAGACGGAAGGACGGTCTAGACGAATGAAGGTGTTACGTTCCATAGTTGCTCCGCTGTTCGCGCTGGCGCTGCTCGCCGGGCTGGCAGTGGCGCAGCCGACCAACGTGATCGTGATGATCTCGGACGGTGGCGGCTACAACCAGGTCGACCTGGGCTCGATCGTGGCCACGGGCAAGCGCGGCAGCCAGGCCTATCGCCAGGCGGGCTGGTCGCAGGTTGCCATGTCGACCTACTCCGCGGGCGGCTCGTACGACCCGCAGAAGGCGTGGGCCGACCCTGACTATGTCAAGGCGAACCCGACCGACTCGGCGGCTGCCGCGACGGTGATGTCGACGGGGATCAAGACCTACAACGCCGCGATCGGCGTGGACCTTGAGCGCAACCCGTTGGTGACGATGGCGCAGCTGGCCGCCCGCCTGGGCAAGGCTTCGGGCGTGGTGACGAGCGTCCCGGTGTCGCACGCGACGCCAGCGGGCTTCGTCGCCCACAACGTCAGCCGCAACAACTACGCCGAGATCGGCGCTGAGATGTTCAACAACAGCACTCTTCTCGTGGCGATGGGTGCGGGTCATCCCGACTACGACGACAACGGCCAGCAGCGGCCAGCCGACAAGCGCAACACCAACTACGTCGGTGGCGATGAGACCTGGGCCGCGCTGAAGGCCGGGACCGCGGGCAACGACCGCGACGGCGACGGCCGTAAGGACGCGTGGACGCTGGTCGAGACGCGCGCGGACTTCGAGGCGTTGGCCAACGGCAACCTGCCGGCGGCCCGCGTGGCGGGTATCCCGCAGGTAGCCTCGACTCTGCAACAGGGCCGGAGCGACGGCCGCGAGCCCAATACAAACGTCCCGACCTTGGCGGTGATGTCGCAGGGCGCGCTCAACGTGCTGGGTACACAGGATGACGGCTTCTTCCTGATGATCGAGGGTGGCGCTGTCGACTGGGCCAGCCACGCGAACCAGACCGAGCGCACGGCTGAGGAGCAGATCGAGTTCGATGAGGCGGTTGATGCGGTCATCGCTTGGATCGAGGCGAACGGTGGGTGGGAGAAGAACCTGCTCGTCGTCACCGCCGACCACGAGACCGGCTACCTGACCGCACCGGGCGACACCCCCGACAACCGCATTCCCCTCGCCGAGGTGCCCGCGGGTCAGTTCCCCGAGGTGGCTTGGCATTCGGGTGGGCACACGAACGCGTTGGTTCCGTTCTGGGTGCGCGGGCCGGGTGCGCAGCGCTTTGTCGAGGTGGCCGTGGCCGATGACCCGGTGCGCGGTAAGTATCTCGACAGCAGTGACCTGCCGGGTGTGATCCGTGAACTGTGGGGCCAGGGCAAGCATCGTGCTGCGCACGCGCCGCTGATCGACCTCGCCGCCGCCTTTGAGGCGCGCACGATCTCCGACGCCGCGGGCAACACGTTACCCTACCGCCTGTTCATCCCCGACAGCTACGATGCCGGCCGGCCCTATCCGGTCGTGGTCTACCTCCATGGGTCGGGCGGACGTGGCACGGACAACCAGGGTCAGATCAACGACCAGACGCTACCGCTCGCCACGCTGACCAGCGAGGCCGTACGCACCCGGCGGCCGGCGTTCATCATCGCGCCCCAGGTGCCCGAGGGCTTTCGCTGGGTCGAGTCGGACTGGGGCCTTGGCCGCTATGACTCGCGCGAAGTGACGTCCAGCCCGTGGGTCCGCTTGGCGTTCGACGCGCTGAGCCAAGTCGAGCGCGAGTATTCGATCGACCCAGCCCGCCGCTACGTGACGGGCATCTCGATGGGCGGTTACGGCGCCTGGGACATGCTCCTACGCCGGCCGGAGGTCTTCGCCGCGGCGATCCCGGTCTGTGGTGGTGGCGACCCGGCCCGCGTCAATCGCTTCAAGGATGTTGCGATCTGGGCGCACCACGGCGACGAGGACGGCTCCGTGCCGGTCGCTGGCTCCCGCCAGATGATCAAGGCGCTCGAGGCGGCCGGCGCGGAGCCCAAGTACAGCGAGTACAAGGGTGTCGGCCACGGCTCGTGGACCAATGCGTACAACGACCCGGACCTGTGGAACTGGCTATTCAGCCAGAGCCGCTAGGCAGGCACCCAGGAGCGGACGATGAGTGATGCGAATGCCCTGAACCCGGTCGTCTGGGTCGATCTGCCGGTGGTCGATCTGACCCGTGCGGTCGCCTTCTACCAGGCGGTCCTGGCGGTCGAGATCGAGACGCAGTCGTTCGACGGCGCGGCCTTTGCCGTGTTTAAGCACAACAGCGGCAACGGCGCCTGCTTGGTGCCGGGCCTGGGCGCACCGACGGCCGAGGATGGCCCGCTGGTCTACTTCAACGTGGACGGCCGACTCAGCGCTGCGACGGTCGCCGTCGCCGCCCACGGCGGACGCGTGCTCGAGGAGCCGCATAGCATGGGTCCGCACGGCTGGCGCGCGGTGGTCGTGGATAGCGAGGGCAACCGGATCGCCCTGCATTCCAGCACCGAAAACTAGACTCCGGGCGACAAGCAACGCGAAGGCCCGCGCCACCTCCGGGTGGGCGGGCCTTCTGCTGTCAGTCCAGCTTGACCATCGGCGACAGGGTCTCCCAGACGATGTTGTCGCCATCGAACACCGGGCCTTCGGTGCAGACGCGCAGGTAGCGGTCCCAGCCCTCGCGGCGGGTCTCGACGACGCAGGAGAGGCAAGCGCCGACACCACAGCCCATGCGCGCCTCGAGGCAGACTTGGCTGGGGATGCCATGTTCGATAGCCCAGAGCGCTGCCGCGCGCATCATCGGCGTCGGCCCACAGGCGAGCACCTGGTCGATGCGCGTGTGCTTGGCGTAGTCCGCCAGGGCGGCGACGTTGGTGCCGAGGAAGCCGCGGCTGCCGTCGTCGGTGCTGACGACAACCTCGCAGCCTTGCGCGGCGAAGTTATCGAGGCCGAGCAGCCGCGCCTCCGAGCGAGCGCCAATGAACGCGACGAGCCGTGGGCCGTCGGCCGGCCGGCGCGTGGCCAGAAAGTGCAGCGGGGGGATACCCACGCCGCCGCCGACCAGGGCCACAGTCCGCGCGCCAGGTTCGAACGACAGCCCACGCTGGCCGAGCGGGCCGATCAGGTCCAACTCCTCGCCCTCGCTGCGGTTCGCTAGCCACTGCGAACCGGTGCCGACGACGGCGACGACGAGAGTGATCCGGTCACCGTCGACCTCGTGGATCGAGATCGGCCGGCGCAGCAGCAGGTCGGGCCCGGCGACGCGCAGGTGAACGAACTGGCCCGGGACGGCCGTCCGCGCGACCTCGGGGCAGTGTAGGTCGAGGGCCCAATACCCCGGGGCCCAGGCAGCGCGCGCGAGAAGCGGGGCCATGCCTTGCCAGGCCGAAACTGCGTTGATCATGCCTCTAGTCTACAACGACTGGAGGAAGCGTTCGATGCGTTCGAGCGCCTCGCGCAGCTGTGGCAGGCCGGTGGCGTACGTGGCCCGGATGTGGCCCGCACCGCAGGCGCCGAAGGCGCTACCCGGCACGGTGGCGACCTTCCGCTCAACGAGCAGCCGCTCGCAGAACTCCTCGTCGGAGAGCCCGGTGCGCGCCACACTGGGGAAGGTGTAGAACGCGCCGAGCGGCTCGAAGCAGTCCAGGCCCAGGCGGTTGAAACCATCGACCAGCAGCCGGCGACGCTGGTCGTAGGAGCGGACCATCTCAGCAACGCGCGGCTCGCCCCGGCGCAACGCCTCAAGTGCGGCCTCCTGGCTGGCCGTCGGCGCACACATGACCGTGTACTGGTGGATCTTGGTCATGGCGGCGATGATGTCGGCGGGGCCGCAGGCGTAGCCGATGCGCCAGCCGGTCATCGCGTAGGCCTTCGAGAATCCGTTGAAGTAGATGGTTCGCTCGCGCATGCCGGGTAGCGCAGCGAAGCAAGTATGGCCTTCGGTGCCGTAGTACAGCTGGTCGTAGATCTCGTCGGAGAGGACGAGCAGATCGTGCGCCGCGGCCAGGCGGGCGATGCCTTCGAGGCAGGCGCGGCTGTAGACGGCGCCAGTGGGATTGGACGGACTACAGACCATGATGGCGCGCGTGCGCGGGGTGATCGCGGCGGCGACGTCGGCGGCGCGCGGGTTGAACGCGTCGGCGGCGTGGGTGGCGACGGGCACGGGCACCGCGTGGGCCAGGCGGACGGCGGCCTGGTAGCTGACGAAGCATGGCTCGACGATGACGACTTCGTCGCCAGGGTTGAGGAGGGCGCGGCAGGCGATGTCGAGCCCCTCGGAGACACCGATTGTCACGAGTACTTCGTCGGTCGGGTCGTAGAGGAGGTCGTAGAGCCGCTGGATGTGGGCGACGATGCCGCGGCGCAGGCTGAGCAGACCCTGGTTAGAGGTGTAGGTGGTGCGACCGGCCTCGAGCGAGCCGATGGCGGCGGACGAGAAGCTCCAGGGCGTGGCGAAGTCGGGCTCGCCGACGCCGAGGCTGATGACGCCTTCGGTCTGGGCGACGAGGTCGAAGAAGCGACGGATAGCGGACGGCGCGAGGTCCGCGACAACGCGGCTGATGCGGCCGGTGGGTGGTGAGGTGGGATTCATGGCTGGACTCTGGGGGCGAGAGGGGGTAGGGCAGAGTGCTCGGGGCTGCCACGTCGGGCCGCGGGGCGGCGGGCGACGTGGCTACGGAGCAATGGCCAACCGCGTGTCCTCGGTCGCCGAGAGCAACGCTGTCCCCTCGGTCTTGTAGGTACGTAGGACGAAGCTTGTGGTCGTACGCGTCACGCCCTGGATCGGCGCGAGCTTCTCGGCGACGAAGAGTGCCACTTCCTTGAAGTCTTGGCCACGGACCACGACGAGCAGGTCGCGCCCACCCGAGACGAGGTGTAGTGAGTGCACTTCCTCGAAGCGGGCGATGCGGCGGGCGATGGCGTCGAAGCCAGCCTCGGCCTCAGGGTTCACATGAACGTCGACGAACGCGTGCACGGCGCCGGTCTGCAGGCGGTCCCAGTCGATCAGGGCGCGGTAGCCCTTGATGACGCCGGCCTCCTCCAGGCTCGCCAATTCAGCGCCGACTTCGCCCGCCTCGACCCCCAGCCGGACGGCCAGCTCCGCATGGTCGACGAGCGGCTCGGTTTCTATCGCGCGCAGCAGTTCGAGGCGTTGGTGCTCGGTCATGGCGGTACCTAGTCCGCAATCGAGTTTACGGCTGGGGTCCAGTATGGTCAATCTGTCTGCGCTATCCGGGTATCTGGGGTACACTAGTAGCTATCGCATCGATGCATACGCCGACCTTACAGCACGAGTGGCATCGCCGGCAGGCTCAGCGGGGCGTGATCGTCCTCCTGGGGCTGCTGACGGTCTTGTCGCCTGCGCCCGCGGCCGCGCTGGTCGAGGCTGTGGGGGGACCGCCGACTGCGGTCGTGCAGACGACGCAGCCAGCCGACCGCAGCGCGGAACCGACCTCGGCTGAGCGCGCCGCGCCGCGGAGCCGGTACTGGCAGTCACTCGCTGGCGCGGCCGACGGTGCGGTGCGTGTGCGCTTGGCGCAGCAGGCGGGCGACTGGCCCGTGCGGCTCGACATCGCTGCCTTCCTGGCCCGCTTCCAGCGGCCACCCAACGCCTAGCCTTCGCCCTGTCGCATCGGCGGCCCGCCTGGCCGCCGCCCCCGCGTCGGGCGTGTTCGGCCCTTGCCTAGCCGCGGCGATGCCGCCTGCTCGGCCGAACTCCGACGCTCCGTTCTTCAGGAGACTGCGATGGCTAAGACCACCGCCCCCAGCCGTACCCTGTGGCAGCGCATCTACGCGATGTTCGATGCCAACGAGAAGTATTTGCGCGGCATCTGGCCCCAAGTGCGCCAGATCAACGCGCTCGAAGCCGAATTTGAGCAGCTGACCCAGCAGGACCTACAGGACCGCCTGCGCAAGATCCGCTCGAACGTGATCAAGGCACGCGAGGAAGTGCTCGCTCAGCAGGCCGAGCTGCCGCCGGTCACCGCGACCGAGGACAAGCGTGCCCGCGAGGAGGAGGTCGTCGCGGCCGAGAAGGTGGTCCTGGACCGCCATCTGCCTGAGGTCTTCGCCGCGGTCCGCGAAGCGGCCAAGCGTACGCTCTCGATGCGCCACTTCGACGTCCAGATGCTCGGTGGCATCGTCTTGCATGAGGGACGCATCGCCGAGATGAAGACCGGCGAAGGCAAGACGCTGACCGCCACCTGTCCGCTGGTGCTTAATGCCCTTGCCGGCCGCGGCGCCCACCTGGTCACGGTCAACGACTACCTGGCCCGGCGCGACGCGGAGTGGATGGGCAAGATCTACGTCTACCTGGGCCTGACCGTGGGCGTCATCCAGCACGATCTGGAGCGTGCCGAGCGCCAGGCGGCGTACGGCTGCGACATCACCTACATCACCAACCACGAGATTGGCTTCGACTACCTGCGCGACCACTCGTCGGCCTGGCGGCCGGAGCATCTGGTCATCCGCGAGATGTACTACGCGATCGTCGACGAGGTGGACTCGATCCTGATCGACGAGGCGCGCGTGCCGTTGATCATCTCCGCGAGCCGCGGCAAGCCGGTCGAGAAGTACCGCAAGGTCCAGGAGGTCGTCGCCCGGCTGATTGTCGGCGAGGAGGACGAGGAGGCCAAGACCACGACCGGTGATGTGATCGTCGATGAGAAGACGAAGAACGCCACGCTGACCGAGGATGGGCAGCGCAAGGTCGAGATCGGCCTGGGCATCGACAACCTCAACGACTCGGCGCACATCGAGGACATGCATCTGGTCAACTCGGCGCTGAAGGCCAACTTCTGCTACAAGCGCGACACCGACTACATCGTCGGGCCGGCCGAGGGTGGGCAGATCGGCGTGGTCATCGTCGACACGTTCACCGGCCGCCCGCAGCCCGGCCGCCGCTGGTCGGACGGCCTGCACCAGGCGATCGAGGCGAAGGAGCGCGTCACCATTCAGGACGAGCAGCAGACGATCGCCACGGTGACCTACCAGAACTTCTTCCTGATGTACCAGAAGCTGGCCGGCATGACAGGTACGGCGAAGACCGAGGAAGGCGAGTTCGTCGGCACCTACAAAATGCCGGTCACCGTCGTGCCGACCAACCGGCCAATGGTCCGCCTCGAGCACTCCGACATTGTCTACAAGAACGAGGAGTGGAAGCTCCGCGGTATCGTCGCCGAGGTAGTCCAGTACTACTGCCGGCGCCAGCCGGTGCTGGTCGGGACGCGCTCGGTCGAGACCTCCGAACGGATCTCCGCGCGCTTGAAGCCCGAGCCGCTGCGCTTGGCGCTGCAGTTCACGCTGCTGGGCCATTGGCTGACCGAGCACGAGAAGGCGGTGGGCAAGGAGGCCGTGCGCGCGCTGCGCGAACGGTCGTCGATGCCGCTGGAACAGTGGCGCCCGCGCGATGTAGCGGCGTTCCTCGGCGAGCTCGGCGTGGACGCCAACCTGGATACGCCGCAGGGTCTGCAACAGCTGGCGGCAGTCCTGGACGTCGAGAACCTGGACGCCCTGGCTGACGTCGTGCGCAACGGTGTGCCGCACGAGGTGCTCAACGCGCGGTACCACGAGCGCGAGGCTGAGATTGTCGCGCAGGCGGGCCGACTCGGCGCGGTGACCATCGCGACGAACATGGCCGGCCGCGGTACCGACATCGTGCTCGGTGGCAACCCCGAGCCGGACGTCGAGGCAGCGCTGGCGCGGCGGGGCATCGACCCGAAGAGCCTGCAGGCGACTCTGTTCATCAACGCCGCGCTGAAGGGCGACCCGGCCGAGGCCGCGGCGATGGCCGAGGCGCAGGGCGGGCTGCCGCGACCGGTGCTGGCCGAAGTGGCCTCCATCCGCGCCGCTTGGCAGGCCGAACACGACGAGGTCGTCGCGGTTGGCGGTCTGCACATCCTGGGCACCGAGCGGCTGGAGAGCCGCCGCATCGACAACCA
>DHNJ01000122.1:43588-48678 GCA_002409445.1 Armatimonadetes bacterium UBA5419
CAGCTGCGCGGCCGCTCCGGCCGCCAGGGCGACCCCGGCGGCGCGCGCTTCTACGTCTCGTTGCAGGACGAACTGATGCGTCTGTTCGGCCCGGACCGCTGGGGCCTGTTGATGAACAACTGGCCCGAGGAGCAGCCGGTCGAGGCGAAGCTGATCACCCGCTCGATGGACACGGCGCAGAAGAAGGTCGAAGCGCGCAACTTCGACATGCGCAAGAACACGCTGCGCTACGACGACGTGATGAACGTCCAGCGACTGCACATCTACTCCGAGCGCCACCGCATCCTGGAGGGCGTGGACCTGCGCTCGACGGTCGGTCGGATGCTCCAGGAGATGGTTTCCGAGGTGGTCGCGACGGTGATCGGCGGTGACCGCCACGTCACCGAGCAGCACATCGAAGAGATCTGGCGCCAGTTGAACCAGCGCTTCCCGCTGAAGGACCAGCTGGCCTTCGGCGACCTGCTGAACATCGAGCGCGACCTGCTGGTCGAGCGGCTGACCGACGCCGCCGAGCGGGCCTACGACGACAAGGAGAATGACTTCATCCGCGCGATCGTCGAGTTCGAGCTGGCCGCCAGCATCCACGAGACGCTGGCCCAGGTCACCGAGCGGTCTGGCGTGGTCATGGTGCTGAACACCCTGTGGCCGCTGGAGGATTACCTGCCCGAGCGGCTCGAGGGCGTGGGCGACAGTCGCGTGCCTGAGGTGCTGCTGACGGTCGCCCGCGAGGCGTTGGAAGAGCGGCCGAAGGAGTTCATCGCCGCGGTCATCGATGGGCGGCTGCGCGCCGCCGTGGCAGAGGCCGTGGCCGCGCTCGAGGCCGGGACGCCAGTCGACGAGGCGCTGGCGGCGCTCCGCGCGAGCTGGCCACTGGACCTGGCGCGCGAACTGGCCGGCGCGAAGACCTCGGCCGAGGTGGCCGCGCAGCTGCCCGCCGCGGCGCAGGCGTCGCTCGCGCGTGGCGGCTGGCACTTTGTCCAAGATGCGCTGCGCCGCCAGATGGAGCTGAGCGTCGACCAGTGGGTGCCCGCGACCTGCGATCTGGACGCACTGCTCGCCGACCTGGGCGCGCAGTGGCCGCTGGCGGGGCTGGAGGCGCGGAACCTGGAGCAGTACAGCTACCTGGTCATTGAGGATCGCCTGCGCCGCGCCGCGGACGAGGCCGTCGCCAACCAAGGCCGCGAGTTCCTGGCGCTCGCCGCCAAGCACCGCGCCGAGCAGAGCGGCCTCCCGGACTACACGGAGGCTGACCTCGAACTCGAAGCCGCCGAGGCTGTCGTGGCCCGCGCGGCCGAGGACGCGCATCGCCGGATGGCGGCGGGCATCGAGGAAGGCGACGAGGAGCAGTCGCTCGAGGCGGGCGACCTGTCCAGCCTCATCGAACAGTTGGAGCACGATTGGGCCCTGACGGGCGCGTTGGATCCGTGGTCGCTCGAGCAGTTGCCGCCAGAGGAACTGCGCGCCGAGCTCGTCGCACGGGTGCGCTCGGCCGTGCGGGCGCGGGGCGAGGACTTCCTCGCGGCGACCGCGCGCCAGCGCCTGGCGCTGGCGATTGAGCATGCGGTCGGTGCCCACTACAGCCTGGAGGGGCTGTGCAACCGCCTGAATCAGCAGTACGAACTGCCGGCGGTATTCACGGTGGAGGAGCTGGAGGAGTGCCAGACGGCGGCTGAGATCGTCGCGCGGCTGACCGAGTTGGCCGAGGAGGCCTTCGCCGAGGACGAGGACAACGAGCGTCAGATGGAGTTTGCGCGCGAGATCCGCGGTCTCGTCGACGACGGCTGGAACGCGCGGCGGCTGGTCGAGCGGCTCAACCAGGAGTACAAGCCGACCCCCAAGCTCGACGCGAAGGAGTTGGCCGGCGTGCCCGACGAGGAACTGGTGGAGTTCCTGCTAGACCGACTGGCCTCGGCCGAGGCTGTCTGGCGCGACACGTTCGCCCTCGAATTGGTCCGCCGCCAGGTGCAAGTCAGCGTGGACGAGGTACTGGAGGCGCACTTTGATGTGCGCACGCTTTCGCGCCGGTTGGGCGAGCTGTGGCCGCTGCGGCCGGATGCCGTGCGCGCCTCGAAGATCAAGGGTTGGCCGTACGCTGACCTGAGTAAGCGACTGAAGGACACCCTGAACACCGCCTGCCGGGCGGAGGAGTGGCGGTTCGTGCGTCGCTTCGTGCTGCGGCACATGGAAGACGGCCTGCACGAGGCACTGGTGCGCCACTGCCCGCGTGAGGCGCGCCGACAGACCTGGGACATCCCCGCGCTCTGCGACGAGTTGGCGACGAGCTGGCCGCTCGATGAGCCGCTCGATCCGCGGTCGTTCGAAGGTCTCAGCGGCCAAGCGATGGTCGACTACCTGCTGGCGACGGCGCGGCGGCTGTACGCCGCGAGCGAGCGAGCGTTCATTCGCGCGACCGCGGCGCACCGGTTCGGGCTCAACCTCGACACGGCCGTTGCCGAGCGCTACAGCCTGGACCGCGCGGCGGATGAGGTGAACCGCCTGTGGCGCCTGGGCGAGGCGATCAAGCCGGTGGACCTGGTCAAGGTGCGTTCGCTCTTGGCTAGCGACCCCACCGCCGCTGACGCCGAAATCCGGCGCCTCGGCGCGACGGTACTGCCGGCGGCTGAGGCGACGTTGCTGCAGCAAGCGCTCGAGCGACGGCTGCTGGACAGCGTCGATGAGGTGCTCGATGAGCATTACAACACCGGCGACCTAGTTGACGCGCTACTCGGCGAGTGGCCACTGGACGAGGTGACCGCGGCCGGCCTGGCTGAAGACCAGCTGCGGCGGGTGACCTACCGCTCGCTGGTCGACGGCTTGCGCCAGCTAGCAACGCGGGCTAGCGGGTCGCTGCGGCGGCGCCTGGTCTATCACAACCTACGCTCCTCGGCCGGCGAGTTGGACTTTGACCGCTTCACGCCGCAGGGCGAGCCGGCGGCCTGGGACATCGACGGGCTGATCGGTTCGTGGAACCGCGTCCTGCCGTTGGCCGATGCCGTCTCGCCGGTGGTCTTCGGTCAGCGCCTGCTAGCCGCCGCGCTGGCGCCCGAGCTGACCGGGCCGACCGGCGACGTGTCGGCCGCGGCGTTGGAGCAGGCGGTGCGCGGGCGCCTGGCGCTCGACGTCGTCGAGTTGACGCGCCAGGAGCGGCGCCCGCACGCGATGTTGGAGCGGTTGGCGCAGCGCTGGCCGGTGTCCGAGATGCTGACGGCGGAGGGCTGGCAGGGCAAGAGCCCGCAGGAACTGCGCGAGGTGCTCAGCCAGGCCGTGCTGAGCGAGTTGCAGGCCGACCGCGCCGCGTTCTTGCGCCGGGCGGTTGCCCAGTGGCTGCCGCGGACCGTGACCGAGACCGTCGGCGCGCGCTGGCCCGAGGGCCAGGTGGCGGGGCCGTGGGTTCTGGCGCAGGTCTGCGACGACCTCGAACGGCGCTGGCGCGTCGATGGCCTTCTGCACCCGGGCGCCTTCCGGCAGCTGGAGCGCGAGCAACTGATCGAGCGGTTGACCGAGATCGGCGAGGGGCTGCCGGCGGCGATGCTGACCGGTGCGCTGTCGGCCGAGCTCGTGGCCTCCGGCCTGAAGGCTGCGGCGACGCTGGTCGCGGGCGAGACCAAGACCTGGGACCCGGCGGCGTTGGCGGAGGCTTTGGCGG
This sequence comes from Armatimonadetes bacterium UBA5419, assembly GCA_002409445.1. Taxonomy (GTDB): domain Bacteria; phylum Armatimonadota; class UBA10988; order UBA10988; family UBA10988; genus UBA10988. The sequence goes on from DHNJ01000122.1 coordinate 47,235, forward strand.
CCGCCGGCGGGCCGCGGCTCAGTGCGGCGGAGCTGGGCGGGCGGTTGAGCCGCGGGCTGCTGCGCGAGCAGTTGGCGCTAGCTGCTGAGACCCTGGAGCCGCGCATCGCCAACGACTACGAGACGGAGGTGGTGCAGGAGTGGGTTACCGGCCGGGTCGACCGGGCGCTGGACCACCACTGCAGCCTGACCGGCAGCTGCGAGCATCTCGCACGCCTCTGGCCGGTGGGCGACCTGGAGCCGAACCGCTTGGCGCAAGGTAACCACGCGCAGATCCGCGAGGCGTTGCAGGCCGCGCTAATCAACGCGGCGCACCGCGGCGGTGGCGAGTTCGTGCGCGAGGCGGCCGAGCGGCAGATGACCGGCCAGGCCACGGCTGACGTGGTCACGGCCTTCCGCTGGGACTTGCTCGGCGGCTGGTTGCGCCAGAGCGTGACCGCCGAGCAGGCCGAGTGGGCGAACCCGAACATCGCGCCGGACCGCTGGGACCTGCCGGGCTTCATGCAGGCGCTGGAGCGCGCCTGGCCGATCGCCGGCCGGCTGCAGCCGACCGAACTGGCGCCGCTCAACGCGGAGCAGGTCCACCAACGCGCCCTCGGCGTGCTGCGCCAGGCCTTCGACGGGCACGAGCCGGCGTTCCTGCGAGCGACGACCGAGCAGCGCCTGGCCCTGACGATCCGCGAGGCCATCCGCATCTACGCGACCCTGGACAGCCTGATCGAGCTGCTCAACCGCGACTGGCCGCGTGAGACGCGGACCAGCGTGGAGGAGCTGGCCAAGGCGCGCCTGGCGGAGCTGACGCCGACGATCGCCGCGCGGCTGGAACGCGCGGGGCAGCCGACCGACGAAGTCGAGCTGCGGCGGGTGCTGGAGCGCTCGCTACCCGCCGGCCGCGGCGGGCCGGCCGAGCTGGAGCCAATCGTCCAACAGATCGCCTCGCGCTGGCCGGCGCTGGCCGACCTGAGCGCCTACGAGTTGGACGAGAAGCTGATCACCGAGGCCTTGCGCACGCGGCTGTGGGCTGAGTTCGACGTCGACCCGCGCGCCTTCGTCAAGGCGGTTGCGCTGGAGGACGTGCCGCGCCAGCTGGAGCGGCGGCTGATGCTCGAGGCGATCGACACCAATTGGTGCAACCACCTGGAGGCCATGGACTACCTGCGCGAGGGCATCGGTCTGCGCGCCCACGCCCAGACCGACCCGTTCATCGAGTACCGCCGCGAGGGTCGGCGGATGTTCGAGAACCTGCTCGGCCGGGTCGCGGAGACGGTGGTCATGGGCCTGTTCGAAACGACCGACGAACACCTGGTCGACATGCACCAGCATGGGCGGCTGGGTCTGCAGATCGCGGTCAACTTCGAGAACGTCCGCGAGCTAGCGGCCAAGGCCGAGGATCTCACCGCTGGCGACGGCCGCGCCGCCCCGGCGGCGGGCGCGCCCGGTGCGCC
>DHNJ01000194.1:0-254 GCA_002409445.1 Armatimonadetes bacterium UBA5419
AGCCTCCCCCAGGCCTGGCACATTGTCACGGCCTGGTCGTTTGAGACGACCCCCTGGACCGCGGAGATGGTACGGTATCTAGGGACGGCGATCGCCTTCCTCCTGGTCTTCGACCTCTGGCTGTTCTTCACCGGCGACCTGTTGGCCCCGGCCAAGCTGCCCGGCCCGCTGCGGGTGCTCTTGTACCTGGCGGTGTTGGTCATGATCATCGTCTTCGGCTCCGAGAAGGGTGCCGACTTCATCTACTTCCAGTT
>DHNJ01000194.1:404-2602 GCA_002409445.1 Armatimonadetes bacterium UBA5419
GACTTCATCTACTTCCAGTTCTAACGGCGTACCCAGCCGCGACAGGAGTGTGCGTGATGGTTTCCGAGGAGCAACCCGCGGTCCCGACCTCGGCTACGGCCCCCCGCGGCCGGCGCGACGACCTGCCCGACGAGGTGATCGTGCCGCTCGCTTGGCGCCCGGTGGCCTGGATCGTCGGCGCGTTTGTCGCGGGCTTCATCCTCTTCAACCTGGCGCTGCTGCCAGCGATGCACGCCCAGGACGCCAACCCGGGCAGTGTTGAGAGCCGCTGGCACGCCCTGGCCGACCTGGATGGCCCGCACGACTGGCTGATCTTCGGCGACTCCTCGGCGGCCAACGGCATCGACCCCGCGGTCCTGACGAGCGAGCTGGGCGGCACCGCGGTCAGCCTCGCGCTGCCCAGCTGCCCCCCGTTCCTCGATGCCTGGCTGCTGGACGAGTACGTCAAGCACTACGGCTGGCCGCGCCACGTCATCATCCAACACGTCTACGACATCTGGGACCGGCCCGCCGTGCGCAGCACTGTGCCGCGGCTGCCCCTGCCAATGAGTGAGTTCGCCCGCCGCGAGCCGCCGCTGCAGCTCAACCCGCGCGACAAGCTGTACGTCGCCACGCTGCGCTACCTGCCGGCCTACCGCCTGCGCAACAAGCTCATGGCCGAGGCCCAACGCCTGCCCGGCACGGCCAAGCGGCTGCTGCGTGGCCAGCGGCTCACGACTCCCGCGGCGCCCGAGGCCTACGGCGGCTTCTCGCCCTCGACCAACCGCCGCGACGCCGACCTCGCCTGGGACCTGGTCGGGCACACGATGACCGTGCAGGGGACCGACTTCGGCTTCGCCATCGACGAAGACAACATCCGCGGCTGGCAGTCGTTGACCCGCGCCGCGGCGGCCGCCGGTGTGCCCGTCTACCTCGTGCCCTCGCCGCTGCACGAGCAGATCGCCTCGCAACCCGGCGCCATCCGCTTCCACCGCGAATGGGGCGAGCAGATGCGCCAACTGGCCGGCAGGCTACCGAACGTCCACGTCTTCGACCAGATCCACCCCTCGCGGCCCGACGCCGACTTCTCCAACAGCGTCGACCACCTGCTCTGGCCCGCGGCCAAGGAGTGGACCGCGCAGATCGCCGCGGCCATCCGCGCGACGGGTGGATAGCGGTTCATGCAACGGCTGACCTCTGGCCTGGATTGGCGCCGGCTGGACTGGCCGCTGGTCGCCGCGGCCCTCAGTCTCGCCGGTGTCGGCCTGGCCGCCATCTACTCCGCGGCCCTGATCGGCACCGACACGACCACCGCCACGGGCTACTTCGAGCGCCAGGCGGCCTGGCTCGTCGTCGGCGTGGTCGCCGCGCTGCTGGCGCTGGCCATCGATTACCAGCTGCTGGCCGCCGTCGGCCCCTGGCTGCTGGCCGCGGGCGTTGTCCTGCTCGGCTTGGTGTTGATCGTCGGCGTCGAGATCAACGGCGCTAAGGCCTGGTTCCGGTTCGGTTCGGTCGCCCTCCAACCCGCCGAACTGGCCAAGGTCGGCCTCCTGCTGACCCTTGCCGGGCAACTGGGCCGGCGCCGCGGCGGGCCGCTCAGCTGGCCCGAACTCGGCCGCATCGCGCTGATCGTCGGCCTGCCCGTGATACTCATCCTGCGCCAGCCCGATCTGGGCACTGTCCTGGTCTTCGTCGCGCTGACCGGCGGCATCATCCTTTGGAGCGGCCTGTCCGTCGGCAGGCTGCTGCTGCTCGGCGGGCTCAGCCTAGGGCTGGTCGCCGCCGTCTGGCACACCGACGTGCTCGCGGACTACCAGAAGAACCGCGTGCTCGTGCTGTTCGATACCAAGGTCGACCCGCGCGGAGTCGGCTACAACCTCAACCAATCGCTGATCGCCGTCGGCTCGGGCGGCGCGCGCGGGCAGGGCTGGCTGCAAGGCACCCAAACCCACCTGCGCTTCTTGCCCGAAGCCCAAACCGACTTCATCTTCGCCGCCTTCTGCGAGGAGTGGGGTCTGCTCGGCGCGGTCGTCGTACTGCTGCTCTACGCGGTCATGTTCTGGCGCATGTGGGGGCTGATTCTGCTCGCCGAGTCGGAGACCGGGCGGCTGATCATCGTTGGCGCCGGCGCGCTGCTGCTGTTCCACACGCTGTTGAACATCGGCATGGTGCTCGGCATGCTACCCGTCGCCGGCTTGCCGCTGCCGTTCATCAGCTAC
>DHNJ01000194.1:2723-3044 GCA_002409445.1 Armatimonadetes bacterium UBA5419
CTGCCGTTCATCAGCTACGGCGGAAGCAACCTGGTGACCACCTGCGCCCTGCTCGGGCTCGTGCTGAACGTCGGCGCGCGGCGGTAGGCGGCCGATGACCTACTGCGAGCTGGCCGCCGGCCACCCCTGGCACGGCCCCTACCACGACCAGGAGTACGGCTGGCCGCGCACCGAAGACGACGTCCTGTTCGAGCGGCTCAGCCTCGAGATCTTCCAGGCCGGCCTCAGCTGGCTGCTCATCCTCCAGCGCCGCGCCGGCCTGCAGGCGGCCTTCGATGGCTTCGACCTGGACACCGTCGCCGCCTACGGCGAGGCCGACGT
>DHNJ01000194.1:3159-3680 GCA_002409445.1 Armatimonadetes bacterium UBA5419
GCCGCCTACGGCGAGGCCGACGTCGAACGCCTGCTGGCCGACCCGCGGATCATCCGCAACCGGCGCAAGGTCGCCGCGATCATCGGCAACGCGCGGGTCTGCCAGGAGCTGCGCGCCGAGCACGGCAGCGTCCACGCCTGGCTCGCCGCGCAGCATCCGCTGCCGCTGGACGAGTGGGTGCGGCGGTTCCGCGCGCGACTGGCGTTCTGCGGGCCAGAGGTGGTTGGCGAGTTTCTGCTCAGCCTCGGCTGGCTGCCCGGCGCGCACGCCCCGGACTGCCCCGTCGGCCGGGCGATCCGCGCGGCGAACCCGCCCTGGGCCCAGGCGGCTGACGGCTAGAACGTCTGGCGCTCGAGCCAGGCCCGCCACTCGGCCGGGTCGTCGCCATAGCGTTCGCGGCTGATCGCCCGCAGGCTGGCCGCGGCGGCTTGGGCGACGAGCGGGTCATCACCGAGCAGGTCGATCAGCGTCTGGCAGCTGGCGCGGCCAGGGAAACGGGCCAGGGCGCGCGCGGCCAGTTC
>DHNJ01000194.1:3849-4059 GCA_002409445.1 Armatimonadetes bacterium UBA5419
CGCGCGGCCAGTTCGCGCAGGCGCGGCTCATTGCCCTGGGTCACGGTGATCAGCCGCGCAAGGCTCTCGGGCGCGGCGATGCGGGCCAGCGAGGCGACCGCCTCCTCGCGCACATGGCGCACGGGGTCGTCGAGCGCGGTATACAGCGGGTCGAGGAACGAAGGATCGCGCAAGTCACCCAGGGCGATGACCGCCGCGGCGCGCACGCGC
>DHNJ01000068.1:0-5684 GCA_002409445.1 Armatimonadetes bacterium UBA5419
GTTTGCGCGGCGGTCAGCGGGGCCCTGGTGGCCGCGGCGCTGCAGTTCACGCTGGCCGGCTTCCGCGCGAACATGCCGCGTCAGGCGGGCGCCGGGCTGGTGCATGCCGGCGTGGCGCTGCTGGTGCTGGGCGCGCTGTTCAGCGTGAACGGCGAGCGCCACCAGCGCGTCGACCTGGCGGTCAACAGCTCCGCGCCGACCAACTGGGGCGAGCTGGCGTTTGGCGAACCGAGCGAGAACGCCCAGGGTCGCCTGCAGCTGCCGCTCACCTTGGAGGGCCGGGAGAAGGTGTCGTTGTTCTTCGACACGCCGATGGGCCTGATGCGCCACCCGGTCATCTGGTCGCACCTGTGGGGTGATGTCTACATCGCGCCCGAGTCCTTCAGCGACAACAGCCTCACGAGCACGCTGACGCGGGGCGAGGCGGGGACGCTGGGGACCGTCAACGTGACCTTCGAGGCGTTCGAGGTCGGCAGCGACCACGGCGCGGGCGGGCACGGCTCGATGGGCGGCGCGATGCGCGCGGGGGCGCGGCTGAAGGTCGAGGAGGGCGGCGAGACTGGCGAGGTCACCCCGGCGCTCGAACTGACCATGGATGGCACCAAGTCCGTGCCGGTCGAGTGGCGTGGCAAGACCTTTGAACTGATGGAACTAGACGTGGACCATCGGGCCGTGACGATCCGGCTGGATGATCCGACGCAGGCTGACAAAGGGCCGATGCTGAGCGTCCAGATCGCTAGCAAGCCAGGCATCTGGCTCGTTTGGCTCGGGACGTTGGTCCTGTTGGCCGGTGGACTGCTCGGGCTTAGCCGGCCGCGGTCGGTTCAACGGGAAACCAACCAACCCGTTCCGGCGTCCGAGATCAGTGTCTGAGTTGCGCTGTGGCGGCAGAGTCTAGCCGCGGGAGTTGGAGAATACGATGAAGCATGGACTGAGGCCCTTGTTGGTCGTTGCTGTCCTTGGCCTACTGGCGGCCGCCCTCGGGGCCCAAGTGCCGGACAACGCCCGGTACGTGGGCTCGCGGATGTGCATTACCTGCCACCGGGCGACCGACCGGGAGGTGACGACCAAGTACGTCGAAGGCCGCATGGCCAACGCGCTGATCGAAGTCAACATGGACAACGAGGAGCAGGTCGACAAGTACCTGGTCTGTGACTTCACCGATGCGCCGTTTACCCGCGACGACATCGCTTGGATCCTCGCCACGGGCGAGAACGAGCAGGCCTACATGGATGCCGACTTCCAGGTCCTGCCCGCGAAGTGGATTGTGGCGGAGAACCGCTGGCAGGAGATCCCTGCGGTTGACGGTTTCACCGAGTGCGTGCCCTGCCACAGCACTGACTTCAACACCGAGGAGCGGACCTTCCGCGTGGCCGGTGTTGGTTGCGAGAGCTGCCACGGCCCCGGTAGTGTGCACCAGACCGCTGCGCCGGCGAACAAGCTGACGACCATCCTGCAGCCGAACACACTGGATGCGCACACCTCCTCCATGGTTTGCGGTCAATGCCACAGCAAGGGCCGCTCGACCGACGGTACCTCGCCGTTCCCGATTGGCTACAAGCCGGGCGCCAACCTGGACGACTTCATGGTTCAGGAAGAGGTCACGGGCCCGGGTCAGAACCAGCAGTACACCGACCTGGTCGGCACCCAGCACTGGGAGAACGAGGTCGGCTGTCTGACCTGCCATGATCCGCATGGTGACACCGGCAACCCGGCGCAGCTGCACCAGCCGATCAACGATACCTGCCTGAGCTGCCACGCGGATACGGTGACGGACATTCCGACGCATGCCGCCGAGCACAACGTCGAAGCGGCGGCAGACGCCACCTGCGCGACCTGCCACATGCCCGAGGGTCGGCACCTGTTCGACTCGGCTGTCGCGGCCGAGACGGCGGGTTAGTCGACACACCTAGCTAGGCTTCCGGCCGGCGGCGCGCAAGCGTCGCCGGCCGGAAGCGTTGGGCTAACGCTACCGGCCGAGGATGCGTCGTGGGTTGATGTCGGTCATCTGCGCGATATCCGCAGCGCTGTAGCCGAGTTGACGGAGATGGTCGATGCATTGGGCCATGTTGCGGCTCGACCCCGCCAGCCACCCGCCTGCAGGGTCCCACAGCTTGCCGTCCGGCTCCAGACTGACCCAGCCGTCGCGGTGGCGGTAGCGGCCTGGCGGCAGGCCCGCCAGGTTGGCCGCGTCGCTGATCACCGTCACGCGCTGCGGGCCGAAGTGATCGACGATCAGCCGGATCACGTGCGGCGGCAGGTGGTGGCCGTCGGCTATAATCGTCGGGTCCAACCCACGGCTGGCTAGCGCCGCCAGCAGCGGGTTGTGGTGGCGGTGCAGCTCAAGCGGCAGGCCGTTGCCCAGATGGGTCAGGAGCGTTGCCCCAGCGTCGGCCAGGCGCGCCAGGTCATCGACGGTAGCGAGATGGTGGCCGAGGCCGACGATGACGCCGTCGTCCACCGCGGCGGCGCAGACATCGGCCGCACCGGGCACGTCCGCGGCGATCGTCAGAATCCGAATGCGTCCCTCCGCGGCATCGAACAGCCACCGCCAGGCGCCGACCGTGGGCGGCTGGATCCAGGCGGGCTCGTGCGCGCCGACCGCACCCCTGGCGGCCGAGAGGAACGGACCCTCCAGGTGCAGGCCGTGGACTCGGCCGATGAACTCCGGCTCCGCGGTGATCCGGCCGACCATCCGCAGGTTTCGCACCAGCGTCTCCGGCGCCGCGGTGACGATGGTCGCGACGAACCCGTCGCAGTGCTCCAGGCAGGCCCGGAAGGTAGTACGGGTCTGCTCGGCTGTCAGATTGGGGTCATCGAAGCCGATGCCGAGTTGCCCGTTGACCTGTAAGTCGACGCCCATCACCGGCCGCCTAGCCCCGCCGCGGCGGACTCATCGAGCACTAAGGTGCAAGCTGCGTGCTGCTGCAGAATCGAAGCCGGTGCGAGGTTCGAGACCGGCCCCTCGACGCAGGCGCGGACGGCGGCGGCTTTTCGCTTGTCGGGCACGGTGCAGATGATCCGGGTACAGGTCATCATCTGCGCGATGGACATCGAGATGGCGTGGGTCGGTACAGCCTCGAACGAGGCGAACCAGCCTTCGCCAACCTGCTGCCGCCGGCACGCTTCGTCCAGTTCAACCAGAATGTAGGGGTCGGGCGCCTCGAAGTCGGCCGGCGGGTCGTTGAATGCCAGGTGGCAGTTCTCTCCGATGCCGCAGAGGCAGAGGTCGATCGGTGCGGCGGCGACTAGCACGTTGAGCCGCGCTAGTTCCGCATCGAGGTCGGCCGCCTCGCCGTCAACGTAGTGCATGGCGCCGAGCGGGCCGGGCAGCATGCCGACGAACCGTTCGCGCAGATAGCCGCGGAACGAAGCGGGATGGGTGACCGGCAGGCCGACGTACTCGTCGAGGTGGAAGGCTGTGATCCGCGACCATGGCAGGTCGGCTGCGGTCAGGCACTTGAGCATCTCGAACTGCGACGCGCCCGTCGCCAGGACCATACGCGCCTGGCCACCATTGGCTGTTAGGCGCTGTAGCTCGGCGACCGCCAGGGCCGCGGCCTCCGCGCCCATCGCGGGCGGGTCAGGCAGGACTCGGATGTCCACGGGGTCTGGCCTCCTATCGAGGCAGGTCCTTCGCCGCGCGGACAAAGGCTTCCTGCGCCTCGGCGCCCCGGCTGGGGAATCCGCCATGCTGGACCAGCCAGACCAGCAATAGGTCGTCCTCGACGTGGACACTCATGTGCGTGCCGGCGGCGCCACCGTGCCCGTAGCCCCCAGGCCAAACGGCCAAGCCCAGCCCATAGCTCTCGTCAAGCTCGGGCGGGGTCTGGCGCTGGGTCATGTGGGCAACTGCTTCCGCGCTGAGCAGTCGCCGCCCCTCGTGGACGCCACCGTGGACGAGGAGACGGAGGAAGGCCAGGCAGTCGTGTGCTGTCGAGAAAAGCCCGCCGGCGGGTAGGGCGTAGCGGGTCCTGCGGTCGTCGAGAGGGTACCGCAGTTGGGTGTGGCGCTGCTCGTTCAAGCCGTCACCCGCAGCGTTCGGTCCGTAAACGCTGGGCAAGCGCTGGATTTGTGCCGCCGTGGGCCAGAACGTGGTCTCGCTCATGCCCAGCGGGTCGAGAACGCGCGACTGGAGGTAGTCTTCGAAGGGCTGGCCGCAGACGATCTCGACGATGCGTGCCACGACATTGGTGCCGATGTTCGAGTACTGGTAGCGGCTGCCGGGCTCGTAATCGAGCGGCACCAGGCCATAGCCGCGGACCGCATCGACGAGCGCGAAGCGGTCGAGTGTGGGTTGCTCGAGCGGCGTGCTGAAGCGGAATCCCGCGGTATGGGCGAGCGCCTGGCGGATGGTCGGTGGTGCCGCGGGCGCGCGGAGGACGGTCTGCTGCTCGTCCTGGCTAGCGACCCAGCGCAGACCACGCAGTTCGGGCAGGTACTTCTCGAGCGGGTCGTCGAGGCTGACCCAGCCCTCATCGATCATCATCATCACGCAGGTTGCCGTCATGGGCTTGGTCTGCGACGCAATCCAGAACAGCGCGTCGGGCGGCATCGGCTCGCGCCGCGCGACGTTGGCCCAGCCGACGGTCTCGTGTGCCAGGATGCGCTCGGGCGTGGCCGCCAGCATCACCGCACCAGCCAGCTCGTGACGGTCGACAAACGGTTCAATCGCGGCCCGCAATCGGCCTTCTGCACCAGACTTTGATGTCTCGATCATCGTTCACTCCGCTCCGTTCACAGCCACTCATCCGCACCGGCCGCGGCCAACTGCGCCTGGAGTTCTTTGATGCGCTCCGCGTGGTCGGCGGGGCAGATAAGCGTGGCGGTCGCGGTGTGGACGACGACCAGGCCCTCGCAACCGACGAGCGCGATCAGGTGGTCCGGATCGTCGCCGGCGACGAGGTTGTCGTGGCTGGCGAGCAGCATGGTGCGTGCCTGGGCGGTTTGTCGGTTGCCGCTGGCGTCGGCCGCCAGCGTTTCCGCCAACGAGGGCCAGCTGCCGACGTCGAGCCAGTGCAGGTCGAGCGGCACGGCGACGACCCGGAGCGCCGGATCGTTGGCTGCTGGCTCCATGACCGCGTAGTCCAGGCTGATACGACGCACGGTCGGGTAGAGCGCGGCGAGGGTCGCGGCGCAGTCCGGCGTGGCCCAGGCCGCGGCGATCTCAGCGAGGGCCCCCGCCGCCGCAGGCTCGTAGCGCCGGAGGGCGTCGAGGAAGGTGCTTGCGCGCCAGACGAAGAGGCCACTGTTCCACAGGTACTGCTCCGGCCCAGCCGCGAGCCATGCGCGCGCTGTGGCCGCGTCGGGCTTCTCGCGGAACTCCTTGACCAGGTGCGCGCCGCGTTCGCCCGTCGGGCCAAGGTGCAGGTAACCGTAGCCGGTCGCGGGGCGGGTGGGGCGGACGCCAAAAGTGATCAGCCGCAGGGGATCGGCCTCAACCAAGGCGAAGGCTCGGTCCACCGCCGCGGCAAAGGTCTCGCGCGGTTCGATGACATGGTCGGCGGTCGACAGCAGCATCACGGCCTCGGGGTCGCGGGCGGCCAGCAGCGCGGCGCTGAGGCCGGCGGCGGCCATGGTGTCGCGGCCGACCGGTTCGCCAATCCAGTTGCGCGGCGGCAGGTCGGGCAACTCGGCCGAGATGGCCGCGCGGTGCGCCTCGGCGGCGCAGACCCACAGCTGCG
>DHNJ01000068.1:5848-6278 GCA_002409445.1 Armatimonadetes bacterium UBA5419
CCACAGCTGCGCCGGCTCGATCAGGCCTTCCAGGCGCGCGGCGGAGAGCTGCAGGAGGCTCTGGCCGCGGATCAGCGGCAGCAACTGTTTGGGCTGTGCGCGTCGGCTCCAGGGCCAGAGCCGTGTGCCGGACCCACCGGCCATGATCACCGCGTGCCGCATGCGCTACCTCCTGGGCGGAGATGGTAACAGGTCCGGCCGTGCGGCGACGTGTGGTTGCGGTCCGTGCGCAGGCGGGCGATAATGAGCGTTCCCGAAGGGCAGGCCATGGATCCCCGCGACCCGAGTCTCTACGTCNNCAACCGCGAGCTGAGCTGGCTCGAGTTCAACCAGCGTGTGCTGGAGGAAGCGAGCGACCCCCACAACCCCACGCTCGAGCAACTCAAGTTCCTGGCGATTGTCTCGTCCAACCTCGACGAGTTCTTCATGG
>DHNJ01000068.1:6444-20553 GCA_002409445.1 Armatimonadetes bacterium UBA5419
TTCATGGTCCGCGTGGCCGGCGTGATGCGGCAGGTGCGCGCTCGTATGCGCCAGCCGCGGGGCACGGGACTGACCTCGCGCGCGCTGCTCGACCGGCTGCGGCGGCGCATCCGCCAAATGGTTAGCGCCCAGTACGAGCGGCTGATGCGCGCGGTGCTGCCCGACATGCGCGCCGCCGGGTTGCGTTTGCTGGCCTACGACGAGTTGAACGATGCCCAGCGCGCCGCCGCCGAGGCCTACTTCCGCGACCAAGCCTACGCCGCGCTCTCGCCGCTTGCGGTCGACGTGGCGCACCCAGCGCCGCATCTGCACAACCTCAGCACCAACTTCTTAGTCGAACTGGACGGCGACGACCCGTCGCAGACACCGTTGCTAGCGTACGTGGGGCTGCCGCGCGCGCTGCGCCGCTTCGTGCCGCTGCCCAGTGCGGAGGGCCACCAGGATTTCGTCGCGCTCGAGGACGTGGTTCGTAGCAATCTCGACGAGTTGTTCCTTGGCCATCGGGTCACTTCGGCGATGCTGTTCAGGTTGACCCGCGACGCCGATTTGCTGCTTGACGAGGACGACGCGGAGGACCTGCTAAAGGACATCGAACTGGCACTGTTGGAGCGTGACAGCGGCGAGCCGGTGCGTCTGGAAGTCGAGGCTGGCGCTGACCCGAACCTCCTGGCGACACTACAAGAGATGCTCGGTGTGGGCCGCCAGGACACGTACGTCGTTTCAGGGCCGCTAAACCTCAAGGACATGTTCGACCTGGCCGGCACTAACGGCTACGACGACCTGCGCTACCGCCCCTTCCTGCCGCGCATCGCGCCGGAACTCGTCGGGGTGACCGACATCTTCGCCGCCATCCGCCGGCAGCCGATCCTGCTGCACCACCCGTTCGACAGTTTTGCCACCGTCGTCGACTTCCTGCAGCAGGCCGCGGAGGACCCGCAGGTCCTGGCGATCAAGATGACGCTGTATCGGACCAGCGGCGACTCGCCGATCGTCCGTGCGCTGGCGATTGCCGCGGAGCGAGGCAAGCAGGTCGCCGCGCTGGTGGAGCTCAAGGCGCGCTTCGATGAGGGCCCGAACATCCGCTGGGCACGGCAGCTGGAGCAGTCGGGCGTGCACGTGGTCTACGGGCTGGTTGGCCTGAAGACCCATTGCAAGGTCCTCAGCGTCGTACGCGCGGAGGGCGACGGGCTGCGGTTCTACCTCCACCTGGGCACCGGCAACTACCATCCGACCACCGCTCACCTATACACCGACTGCGGCTTGCTAACCTGCGACGAGGCGCTGGGCGAGGATGTTAGCCAACTGTTCAACGTGCTCACCGGCTACAGCGACTACCCGGTATGGCGCAAGTTGGCGGTGGCGCCGAAGGATCTGAAGGCGAAGGTGCTGGCGCTGATCCGCGCAGAGATCGAGCGGGCGCAGCGGGGCGAAGAGGCCTGGGTGCTGGCTAAGTGCAACGCGATCATCGAGCCGGACGTCATCGCCACGCTCTACGAAGCGTCGCAGGCGGGGGTGAAGATCGAACTGTTCAGCCGCGGCATCTGTGGTCTGCGGGCGGGGGTGCCCGGGGTGAGCGAGAACATCAGCGTGCGGAGCATCGTGGGTCGCTTCCTGGAGCATTCACGCATCTTCTGTTTCGGAAATGGGGGCGATCCGCTGGTGTTCATGGGCAGCGCTGACTGGATGGACCGCAACCTGAACCGCCGGGTGGAGACGATGTTCCCGATCGAGGACCGGCGGCTGCGCGACTACGTGCTGAACGACATCATGGCCACCTACCTCGCCGACACGGCCAAGACCCGGTGCCTGCAGCCGGACGGGACGTGGACGCGGGTGCCACGCGCGGCGGATGAACCGCTGTTCAATGCCCAGGAGGATTTCCTCCGCCGGGCGGTGCTGACGGCGGCGGCCGCCGGTCGGCGGATGGGGCGGACCGCGCGGTTTGTGCCAGTTCGCCGAGGCGCCGGCAACGACATCCGGACGGTTGACCCGAGCGCCGAAGCGGCGCCGTAAAGCGGCTGGCGCCCGGCCGGGGTCGGTTGACCGGGGTGGGGTCGCGCCATATACTGAGACCGGTGACGGGGTGTAGCTCAGTTTGGATAGAGCGCGGGCTTTGGGAGCCTGAGGCCGGAGGTTCAAATCCTCTCGCCCCGACCACTTGGCGGGAGTAGCTCAATGGTAGAGCTCCAGCCTTCCAAGCTGATGGCGCGGGTTCGATTCCCGTCTCCCGCTTGCCGAGCCCTCACCGCATAGGGCTGCCGGAGGTCATCATGGAACAGACTTTCCGTGTCCCCGACATGATGTGCGCAGCCTGCGCGGCGAAGATCCAAGAGGCTCTCGCGCGGGTCGAGGGTGTCGACGAGGTCGTCGCCTCGCCGCCTGAGAAGGTTGTGCGGGTGCGTGGCAGCGCACCGGCGTCGGCGCTGGTCGCGGCCATCCGCGCCGCGGGCTTCCAGCCCGACGTGTGATCTGAGACCCCTTAGCTTTGGCCTGCCGGGCCGCATGCTGCCTGGCGGTTTCGTGAACCGAGGATAGTACTGAATGAAGCCCTTGCGAACCTTCCGTGTGCACCCCAATTTGCCGCCCGAGCTGGATGTGCTCCGTGAGCTTGCCTATAACATCTACTGGTCCTGGCACACCGAGGTCATCGACGTCTTCCGCCGCCTCGACCGTGATCTGTGGGAAACATCCGGCCACAACCCGGTGCGCATGCTCGGTGAGGTGCGCCAGTCCGCACTGAAGGCCGCTGCGGCCGATGAGGGCTTCCTGGCCCAGATGCGCCGCGCCGCCGATGCCTTCCACAACTACCTCGAGGACATCGGCTATGTGGGCAAGGCCTCGGCCGAGCACGGGTTGCGCGTGGGCTACTTTTCTATGGAGTTCGGCCTCACTGAGTGCCTGAACATCTACTCGGGTGGCCTCGGCGTGCTCGCGGGCGACCACCTCAAGTCGGCGAGTGACCTGAACCTCAACTTGGTCGGTGTGGGCCTGCTCTACCAGCTGGGCTACATGCGGCAGTACCTCAATGCCGATGGCTGGCAGCAGGAGTACTTCCCCGAGAACGACTTCGCCAACCTACCCGTGACGCGCTGCAAGGACGCGGAGGGCCAGCCGATCGTGGTCAGTGTCGACTACCCGACCGGGCCGGTCCTGGCCCAGGTCTGGCAGGTCAACGTGGGCCGGGTGCAGCTGTACCTGCTCGACACCAACCACGAGGGCAACGCGCGGCAGGCCGACCGCGACCTAACCGACCGGCTCTACGGTGGCGACGACGACATGCGTCTGCGCCAGGAGGTGCTGCTGGGCATCGGTGGGTTGCGCGCGCTCGACGCGCTAGACCTGCGACCCAACGTCTGCCACATGAACGAGGGTCACGCCGCCTTCCTCGCACTCGAACGCATTCGCGTGGCCATGGTCGAGCAAGGCGTCGATTTTGACGAAGCGCGCGAACTGACCGTGCCGGGCAACATCTTCACCACGCACACCCCCGTGCCGGCGGGCAATGACCGTTTCACGCCCGAGGCGATGGCTCGCTACTTCACCGACTACGCCAAGGCGCTCGGGCTGTCGTGGGCGGAGTTCATGGCACTGGGTCGCGAGCGGCCCGAGGATGTGTCGGAGACGTTCTGCATGACCGTGCTGGCGCTGAAGCTGGCCGCGCACAACAACGGCGTCAGCAAGCTCCACGGCGAGGTCGCCCGCGGCATGTGGATCAACGTCTGGCCCGGCGTCTCGCGCGAGGAGGTGCCGATTACCTCGATCACCAACGGCGTCCACGCACGCTCCTGGGTGTCCGGGGACTTGGCCGAGCTCTTCGATCGCTACATGGGCCCGCGTTGGGCCGACGACCCGATGGACCGCGCGGTCTGGGAGCGGGTCAACAAGATTCCCGACGAGGAGCTATGGCGCATTCACGAGCGGCGCCGTGAGCGGCTCGTCGTCTTCGCCCGCGAGCGGCTCAGCCGGCAGGTCGAGCGCAGCGGCGGCTCGCCGCGCGAACAGAGCCTGGCCAACGAGGTGCTCGACGGCAAGGCGCTGACCATCGGCTTCGCTCGCCGTTTCGCCACGTACAAGCGCGCGACGCTGCTGCTGCGCGACGCAGCGCGGCTGGCGGCGATTCTGAACGACGCCGACCGCCCCGTGCAGATCATCTACGCGGGCAAGGCGCATCCGGCCGACAACAACGGCAAGGAGTTCATCCGCCAGATCGTCCACGCCTCGCACCGACCCGAGTTCCAGGGTCGCCTCGTGTTCATCGAGGATTACGACCAAGTCGTCGGTCGCGCCATGGTGCAGGGCGTCGACCTGTGGCTCAACACGCCGCTGCGGCCGCAGGAGGCGAGCGGCACGTCCGGAATGAAGGTCGTGCTCAACGGCGGGCTCAACTGCTCCATTCCGGATGGCTGGTGGCCCGAGGGCTTCAATGGGCAGAACGGCTGGCAGATCGGCCAGGGCGAAGCCTACGCCGACCAGGCGTACCAGGACGACGTCGAGTCGCGCGCCCTCTATGACCTGTTGGAACGCGAGATTGTCCCCACGTTCTACGAACAACGGGGCGGCGGCGTGCCGCGCGAGTGGGTGGCGCGGGTGAAGAACTCGATCCGCACGCTGGCACCCGTGTTCAACACTAACCGCATGGTCCTCGACTACACGCGCCAGTTCTACATGCCCGCCGCGCTGGCGCATCGCCGATTGGCCGAGCCCGGCCGCGCGCGGGACCTAGCCGACTACAAGGCCCGCGTGCGCACGGCCTGGGGCAGGGTCCGGGTGATGGCTGCCGAGGCCGACTACGACGCCGATCTGGTCGTCGGCGACCAGTTGGCCCTAACTGTCACGGTGGACCTTGGTGATCTGACGCCGGACGAAGTCTGTGTGCAGGCCTGGGTGGGGCGCACGGGCGCGACCGGTCGCATCGAGGGCGGGGTGGCGCACGAGCTGGCGCATGAAGGCGAGGGCGCCGATGGCACCTACACCTTCGCCGGCCGCCTGGACTGCCAGCGCTCTGGCCGGCAGGGCTTCCAGGTGCGCGTGATCCCGCGCCATCGTGATCTGGCGAACCCCTTGACGATGGGCTTGGTGCGCTGGGCTGACGCCTAGCTCGAACCGAAGCTGCGGCGGGGTGGGCTTACTGCCCCGCCATCTGTCGCGCGGCGGCCTGGGTGCGGGTGCGTAGCCAGCGGTCGTAGCTCACGCCGAGCACAATCAAGATCGCCACGATGACCTTGCTCCACTCGTTCGGCACGTTCAGCAGGTTGCAGCCATTGATCAAGGTGGCCATGATGGCCACGCCGATCAAGGTGCCGCCGACACTGCCCTGACCGCCCGCCAGGCTCGCCCCACCGATCACCGCCGCGGCGATCGCGTCGAGTTCGATACCCGTGGCCATCGTCGGCTCGGCGCTAGCGTTCTGCATCAGGTTGACTAGCCCAGCCAGGCCGAACAGGGCGCCTTCAAGCGCAAACAGCGTGACCACGACGCGCGACGTGCGTATACCGCTTAAGTGAGCGGCTGTATCGTTGGCGCCAATGGCGTAGATGGCGCGGCCGAAGGTCGTGTACCTCAACAGCACGTGGGCGATCACGACGGTGCCGAGTACCAGCCACAGGCTCGGCCGGAGGCCCATCAGTGGCGCGTTCATCCAGCGGGCCATGAAGCTGAAATCGCCGCCAACGGTCTGTGACTTGCTAATCACCAGCGCCAGGCCGCGGGCGAAACCCATCATGGCCAGCGTCGCGACGAACGACGGCATCTTAGTCTTGGTCGTGATCAGGCCGCTGACGACCCCGCAAATCAAACCGATGATGATTGACAGCAGGGCGGCGATCTCGAAGGGCACGCCCCGGTCACGGAAGAGTAGCCCGGCGGACACTGCGCCGAGGGCCATCACCGACCCGACGCTCAAGTCGATATGGGCCGCGATGATGACCGGGGTGATACCGATCGCCACGAGAGCTAACGGCGCATTGCGATAGGCAACGTTGCTCAGGTTGGACGCCGAGAGCATCAAGCCCTTGGTCTGCCACTGGAACAGCAAGAGAAGGCCTAGGAGTAGCGTCAACGGGGCGACGGTCTGCATGAACCGCTGCCACTGGCCATGCTTGGGTTGGGCTGGCCGTTCAGCCATTCGCTACCTCCTGTTCCCGTGGGTGCAGACTACCACAGACGCGGTCTACGGTGCATCTACTGGCGGCCCCAATTGCAGCGCCAGCAACTGCTTGGGCGCGAGCACCAGGCCGCACTGCCAGGCGTTGAACGAGCGGCTAATCCCTCGCGGATCGGCGTCGGGCGCCAGCAGGTCGACCAGGCTGGGTAGCAGACCGGTCGGGCCGGCCCGCAGGCCGAGGGGCACGGGCTCGATGCGCAGGGTCACGTTGCGCTCGTTGTCGCCGTGGTTACGCACGAGGAAGACGATGTTGTCGCCGTTACCAAAGCGCTGCACCTCGACCATCGTATCGGCGACCGTGGCGAACGGCACCTGCGCCCAGCCCAGCGCCGTGAGCCGACTGAGCAGTGGCACCCCGGCACCGAACCAGCTGGCGTTGGCGGTAGCCAGGTCTGTGGTGAAGAGCCCGACGGCTCCTGGGAAGGCGCGTGCGCTGATTGCTTCGTGCCAGAGCGTCCGTTGTACACCCGCCAGCGTGGCGGGGTTGAGCAACTCTGGCTCGAGGTAGGTCAGCGGCTGGAGCGGCGCGAGGGCGCGTAGCCAGCGCAGGTGCTCCACCGGCGGTCGCGTATGACCGGCGACCAGCACATCGTAGCCGGGAAGCAGCGACGGCACCGGCAGCTCGGGCGGCGGCCCGCCGAGCAGCCAGCGCCCCTCGTCCGCCAACTGCGCCTTTGCCCGACTCAGCTGCTGGGCGCGCCAGAAAGGGGTCGGTAGCACCGGCGCGCGGGTGGTGCCGTTCGCTGCGAGCGCGTGCGGCCAGGCGGCCCACTGGTCGGGCGCCGCGTACCACTGGCCGTTGACCGCCAGGGGCTCGGCGAGCACCGCGCTACCACGGCCGCCCGCAGGCAGGTTGAGTTCGGTGCCGCTCGCTGGCGGCGCCCAACGGGTGGTGGCCAGGATGTCCAACGCCGGGTCCCAGGCGCGATGCGACTCCGGTTGGTCATCGAAGCGCAGTCCCAGGCGGGCGGGGTCGACGAGCGCCGAAGGATCGATGCCCACGAACCACGCACCGGCCGGTGTCGCGGGCCGTGCGGTTGAGGGCCAGAGCCGGTGCAGGCGCTCCAGCGCACCGCGCATACCCCATCGTGGCTCGGCCGCAAACATGGCCAGTTGGAACGCAGCGCTAGCGTGGCCAGCGGCCGGCGCCAGGCCGAGGTCAATCGTGGCGAACAGGCCATCTTCCTGGCGGAAGCCGTAGCGCACCAGCGCGGGCTGGCTCGGCGGGTGGGCCAGCGCGAGCAGGCCGGCCGGGGAGTCACGGCTGACGACGCCCAACGGCCACGGCGACAGCAGCTCGCCGCTAGGCAGCAGGCGCCAGGTGCCGATTGCGCGCGCCAAGCTCGCAGGCACCGGCTCGGATTCCCACGGCCCATGCCACCAGTTCCAGCCATTGCCATCGAGCGGGACGCGGAACGTCAGACTGACCGCCCGATCGGTTGCCGTCTGACTAGTCAATTGGCCGGCGATCTCGATCGCACCGTCCACGCTCCGGTAGTTGACGGCCAGGTCGAGTCCGGCGGCGGTGCCCGTGAAGCTCGCGCCGTCGGCGGTCTCGGTGATCTGGCCGTCAAATGAGTTCAGTTCGCCCGGCCAATGCGTGGTCAGGCTCGCGCCGGTGCAGCGCAGCTCGGTGTCGCCGGGTTCTGGGGCGAAGACGAGCATCAGCCCGGCGGTGCCCGAGGGCGGCTGCACCGGAACGATGAACTGGCGGAGGTCGCCCGGCCCGGGTGTTTCGTGCACCGGTTGCCAATGCATCGTCGGGCGGCCGGCGGAGTTAAGGCAGAGCAGACCGGCGGTCACCGGACGGTCGCCGGTCAACCGCGCGGTCAGCGTGAACGACGCGCCGGCGCGCACGGCGGCGGTCACCGGCGCGACGAGGCGCAGCAGGCTGCCGGTGGACTCGGGGGTGGGCTGGAGAACAGCGTCCGGCGTGGGGCCAGCGCCGACCCGCCACTCGCCGCCGAGCAGCCACCGCGGCGCGGGGCGCAGCGCTTCCGGCGGCGGGTCGAGCAACGCCGCGACAACCGGTACTGGCTCGGAGATACCGGCGATCCAGGCGCTCTGGAAGCCGCATTGGACGTCCTCGTCATCGCCGTCGCCCAGGTCGCGCATCTCCCAGCCGCCAAGACCCAGGACGTTGCGCGGCAACTGCTGCGTGCTAACGCCAACGATGCGGCCTTCGGGGTTGAACTCGATGCTCAGATCCGGCTCGGGCGAAACGTCGAACGCGCGACCGGTGGTGGTCAGCAAGCAGATGAGCGCGACCAGGCACGACCAGGAAAGGCGGCGTCTAAGCATCGGACTCTGCTTCGTCGACGATAGCCAGAATGAACGTGCGGACCGGCGGCGCATCGTTCTGCAGGACCTGGCGGGCCGCCTTGCCCTCCTCGCAGGTCACGACCAGCTGGCCCGTGCGCGCCCCGAGCGGGTCGACAGCGACCAGCGGGGCGCGACCAACGGGCGTGCGGCCGTCGGCGCCGACGACAGTGACCACGAGCAGCCGCTGGCCATCGACGGCCGGGTGGTGGATGGTGCTGACGACCTGGTCGCGGACGCGGGCGAGTTGCATCAAACAGACTCCCGTGACGGCTGATTGGCGAGGCGGTCGACCAGCCCAACGATGGCCGCGTCGAGGGCGGTCATCGGGTCCGGCGCAGCCATGCGCGCCTCGAGACTGCTCTCCCAGTAGACGATCTGTTCCTGCGCGCAGCCGAGTGGGTCGGCGGCGACGAACGGCTCGCCGACTGGACGCAACTCCTCATCGAGGGCGACCAGCAAGACGAGCGTCAAGGATTCGTATTTCGGATCCTTGATCACCGCGGTGACACGTCCGACGACTTGGCCTAGTTGCACGGTTACTCCTCGTCTGGCGCGGGGCTACCCTCGTCGGGTTGAGTTCCCGCTACCGGCGGTGGATCCTGCCTCGCGGGCGCTGAGCGGGTCGGTTCGCTTGCGCCGATGCTGAGCAGTTGATCGTCGCTCGCACCGAGGCGGTAGACCCAATTGCGGCCGCGAACGACAACGCCGCGCACGGTGCCGTTGACCTGGCCGCTGGCGGTGAAACGCTGGTCCGCGACGTGGTAGCTCGCGCGTTCAGCGGTCAGCTCCAGGCCGTCGGCCGGGCTGCGGGCGACGAAGTTGCCCTCGAAGTCGATGCGGTTCTCCGCGGCGAGCCAGGTGGCCTCGCGCGCCCGCACCGTGGCGCGCCGGCCCGGTCCGCTGAACGTACCGCGCGGTTCGCGCAGGATGAGGCGCTGGCCGTTGCGCAGTGTGCCCGCGGTCGCTGTCAGGTGCCATCGCCCGCCGGCCTCCGCGCCGCTGGCCTCAACCGGGCTGAGGGTTGCCGCACTCAGCTCCGCATCGGCGGTCAGCCGGCCGCCGCGCGCCTCCATGCCGTCGCCGACGAGCCGCACGTTACCCTCGGCGACCCAGCCTGTGCCGGGGCGGTGCCGCGCGGTGTCGGCGTACAGCGTGCGCCCGGCCTGCTCCGCGGCGACACCGGTCGCGACCAGCTGGCCGTCGGCATAGCGCGCTCGTGTGGCGCGCAACAGTGTGCCGTCGGCAAGGGTGCCGCGGACGCCCTCCAAGGCGACCTCGCCGCTCTCGGCGACGGTCGCGCTCTGCGCGGTGAACCGGTCGCCACCCAGGGTCGCGGTGACGCTGTTGAGGCGCGCTAGCCGGGTGTGCAGATCGACCTTGGCGCCCGTGCCGTGTGCGCGCATGTCCGGCCGCGAGAGGGTCGTCTCGCCGGTCGTGGTCAGGTGGCCGGTGCGGTGGTGGTAGATCGCCTCCTGGGCGGCAATCGTCGTGCCGTCGAAGACAATGGTCGGGTTGTCGGGCAGGTGCAGGGTCTGATCGGCGAAGGTCCAGACTCCGCGCGGCGATCGGAAGTCCACCGGCTCGCGCGGGCCGCGGAACTGGCCCTCGACGTGCTCGAAGGTGGCTCGGCCCTCGTCGATGGTCACCGTCTGTGCCTCGCCGAGCCAAGACCGTTCGGCGGCTTCGTGGCGGGCGACAACCTGGCGGCCGGTGACGGTCCGCAGATCGAGCTTGGCACGCACCTGGTGCAGGGTCATCACTGTGCCGGCGTAGGTCAGGCGGGCGCGGCCGGGCAGGTCAAACTCCAGGCTGGGGGTGTGGAACTCGCCCCGCTCGCCGCGCAGCGTGGCGCGTTGGACCGGCGCGCGGGCCTCGAAGCGGTGGTCCAGCAGCAACGTCGGCCGGCCGACCTGGTAGCGGAGCCGGCCGGCGGTGATCGTCGCCTGATACTCGGGCAGGTGCGAGGTCGCTAGCGCGTCGAGCAGGTCGCCGGTGCCGCCGCGCGCGCCGACCACCGCTCGCAACGTGCCCTCCATGTCGAACAGGAAGCGGCCGTCCGCGAGCGAGTACTGGACAGTGTTGCGACCGCCCAACTCGAAGACGCCGGTCTCTTCCTCGGCTTCCTCGGGCGGGGCCTTGACGATTTTTGGTGGCGGGGCGTCGAGGTCGGCGCAGGCGGCCAAACCGAGGGCCGTTAGGACCCCCAACCAGATTGCCCGTGCCCAACGCATGGGCACATTATAGCGGCGCGCACGGAGTACCATAGCGGCGGAGCAAGAGGGTGTGTCGAGTGGCCGAAGTGACGGAGCCAGCAGAGCTGTCCGTGGTCCACGAGCTGCGGCGCGCGGTGTTCGTCCTCGAGCAGGGCGTCAGCGAGGCCGAGGAGTGGGACGGGCTCGACGGCGAGTGCCGGCACTGGCTAGCCTGGGCCGAGGACCGCGCGGTGGGCACGGCGCGGCTGCGGATTACGGGCGACGTTGCCTGCGTGCAACGGGTTGCGGTGGCAGCGGACTGGCGGCGGCGCGGGGTGGGGCGGGCGCTGATGGCCGCGGTCGAGGATGCGGCGCGGGCGGCCGGCTGCACGCGGGTGCAGCTGGGCGCGCAGTTGACGGCGCTAGCGTTCTACCGTCGCTTGGGCTACAGTGCGCACGGGCCCGTGTTCGACGACGCAGGCATACCGCATCGGGCGATGGTCAAGGTCTGGGAGGCAGAGCTATGAGCAGCGCTCCGCGCGTTGAGGAACTGGTCATGCCGGCGGCCAATCTCGGCCCCGAGAACCCCTTGCCGTCATTGGTCGTGCCGCAGCCGGCGAACAAGCCGGACGTCCTGCCGGACAACCCCGACCCCGACCTGGCCTACGTGGGCTGGGGCTGCGACACGCCGCTGCTGCCCTACCGGTTGCAGGACGGCTACGACCGCGAGCGGCGGCCGCGGGCGTTCCAGGCCATCGTTCTGGAGAACGAGCACCTGCGCGCCACGTTCCTGCCCGAGCTGGGTGGGCGGCTCTGGTCGCTGGTGGCCCGCGCGACCGAGCGCGAGCTGCTCTTCCGCAATCCGGTCTTCCAGCCGGCCGACTTAGCCGCGCGCAACGCGTGGTTCTCGGGCGGGGTCGAATGGAACTGCTCGATCGCACACCACACGCCGCTGACCTGCGAGCCGCTGTTCGCCGCGCTGGTCGAGGCGCCGGACGGGCGGCAGATCGTCCGCCTGTACGAGTGGGACCGCATCCGCGGTACGTTGTACCAGCTCGACGCCTGGCTGCCGGCGGACTCGCCGGTGCTGTTCGTCGGCGTGCGCTACATCAACCCCCACGACCATGAGATCCCCGCCTACTGGTGGTCCAACATCGCCGTGCCCGAGACCGCCCAGACCCGCGTCTTGGTCCCGGCCGACGAGGCTTACAGCCACGCCTACTCGGGTGGCATGGACGTGCACGCCATCCACGACCGAACCTACCCCGCGCGCGAGCCGCATGCGACCGACTACTTCTACCGCCTGCCAGCCGGCGCGCAGCCCTGGGTGGCGGCGCTGGAGGCCGATGGCCAGGGCCTTTTCCAGACTTCGACTCCGCGGCTCAAGGGCCGCAAGCTGTTTGTCTGGGGCCAGGGCCCGGGCGGCCAGCGCTGGCAGGAGTTCCTCTCGGTGGCGGGCCAGGCATACATCGAGATTCAGGCCGGCCTGGCGCGCACCCAGGGCGCCTGTCTGCCGATGCCCGCGCGCGCGACCTGGCACTGGGTTGAGGCGTACGGCCTGCTGCAGGCCGACCCCGCGGTGATCCACGGCGACGACTGGGTCGCGGCGCGGACGCTGGCGGCCGAGAACGTGGCCGCGGTGATCAACCCCGAGCAGTTGGCGGCGGCCGAGGCACGCTTCGTCGCGGGCTGGGACCAGGTGCCCACGGAGCACGTGAACCTGGGGCGGGGGTGGGGCCGCTTGGAGATCCAGCGGCGGGCGCGGGCCGACGAGCCGGCGCTGGCGCCGCCCGGCCTGCCGTTCCCCGTCGAGTCGCTGACCGACCAGCAGCAGCCGTGGCTTGACCTGCTCAGCGCCGGGCGCCTGCCGGCGCGCGACCCGCGGTCGCGGCCTGGCGCGTGGCTGGTGCAGAAGCCGTGGCGGGAGCTGCTGCGCGCGGCGGTGGCGGACGACGCTAACGACCACTGGCTGGCCTGGCTGCACCTTGGCGTGATGGCCTACGCGGTGGGCGACGAGGCTGGGGCGCGCGAGGCTTGGCGGACGTCGTCGGCGCGCGCGGCCAACCCGGTGGCGACACGTTGCTTGGCGCAGCTGGACCTGCGGGCCGGGGACAAGGAGGCGGCGCTGGCCGGGCTGGTCGAGGCTTGCCGGCAGGCGCCGGACTGGCCGCGGTTGGCGGTGGAAACGGGCCGGGCGCTGCTCGCCGAAGGGCGCGCCGAGACGTTCACCGACTTGTGGGCCACCGTCTGGACCGAAACGGTCCGCGAGCAAGGCCGCATGAAACTCCTGGCGGCGCGCGCGGCACTGGCGTTGGGCAACCTGGACCAGTGCGAGGCACTGCTGCACGGCCTGGTGGTCCCCGACATGCGCGAGGGCGAGGTCTCGCTGACCGACCTGTGGTACCAGCTCTGGGAGCAGCGGGTCGCCCAGCGCGAGGGTCTGGAGGTGGACGACGCGCTGCGGGCGCGAGTCCGCCGCGAGTACCCGCCGCCCGCCGACCTTGACTTCCGCATGCACGTGCCCGCGGATGAGGCGGCTAGCTAGCGCCCAGCGCAGGGGTAACGAAGCCGATGCACCGCATTTGACCGAGGGCCCGCACGGGCTACAATGATCACGAACAAGAGAGGTCTGTCCCATGAGCTTGCGCAGCACGTTCGCTTCTGAGTCGGTGACCGAAGGACATCCGGACAAGGTCTGCGACGCCGTTTCTGACGCCATTCTGGATGCCATCCTGAGCTGCAATACGGCGGCAGATCGGCCGCATGCTCGCGTAGCCTGTGAGACCGCCGTCAAGAGCCAGAACGTGATTCTGCTCGGCGAGATCACCAGTGTCTTCCAGCCCGACTACGAGAAGATCGCGCGCGAGACGATCGCGGAGATCGGCTACGACAGCGAGGCGTCGGGCATCGACCCCAAGACCTGCGACGTGCAGGTGCTGATCGAGGAGCAGTCGCCGCATATCGCTCGGGGTACGGGCGAGGATAAGCTCGGTGCGGGTGATCAGGGCATGATGTTCGGCTACGCGACCAACGAAACCGATAATATGATGCCTCTGCCGGTCACCTTGGCCCACCAGTTGTGCCAGCAGTTGGCTGCGGTGCGCAAGGATGGGACGCTGCCGCACCTGCGGCCGGACGGCAAGTCGCAGGTCACGGTCGAGTATGAGGGTGGCAAACCGGTGCGCGTGACACGCGTCGTCATGGCGACGCAGCATACCGAGGAGTCGACCGAGCGCGTGGGCGCAGACGTCATCGAGCATGTGGTGCGCCCCGTGCTGGGCGATCGCCTGACCGACGATACGCAGGTGCTGGTCAACGGTACCGGCATGTTCGTGGTGGGGGGGCCGAAGGGCGACGCGGGGCTGACCGGCCGCAAGATCATCGTTGATACCTACGGCGGCATCGGCCGCCACGGCGGTGGCGCCTTCTCGG
>DHNJ01000068.1:20640-37406 GCA_002409445.1 Armatimonadetes bacterium UBA5419
ATCATCGTTGATACCTACGGCGGCATCGGCCGCCACGGCGGTGGCGCCTTCTCGGGCAAGGACCCCACGAAGGTCGACCGCAGCGGTGCCTACTGGGCCCGCTACATCGCCCGCAACGTGGTCGCCGCAGGGCTCGCGGACCGCTGCGAGGTGCACCTCGCGTACTGCATCGGTGTCCCTGAGCCGCAGGCGTTGGGCATCGAGACGTTCGGCACCGCCAAGGTGGCCGAGGACAAGATCGTCGCGGCCATCGACAAGGTGTTCGACAGCACCCCGAAGGCGATCATCCAGGCTCTCAAGCTGCGCGAAGTCGCCTACCGCCCGACGGCGGCCTACGGTGCCTTCGGCCGGACCGAGTTGAACCTGCCCTGGGAGCGAGAGGACAAGGTCGACGCGTTGCTCGACGCTCTTGGCCGCTAGGCGGGGCTGGTGAACGGACCCGACCGCGCGGCGCTGTCGTGCTGGCTGCGGTGTGTGACGCCCGGCTGTGAGGCCGAGCGCTACGCGCCGACTGAAGTCGTCTTCCACTGCCGCCGTTGCGGCGGGCTGCTCGATGTCGCCCACGACGAAGCCGCGCTAGCCCGCACGAGCCCGGACGCCTGGCGCGCGCTGATCACTGCCCGCCAGGGCTACCAAGCGCCGCATGGTAGCGGCGTTTGGGCGCATCACGAGTGGATCGCACCGAATGTCGCGCCCGAGAACATCGTCAGCTTCGGCGAGGGCGGCACGGCGCTGCAGGCGATGGGGCGCTTCGCCCGCGAGATAGACTTGCCGCAGCTGTGGCTCAAGCAGTGCGGCATCACGCACACGGGCAGCTTCAAGGACCTCGGCCTGACCGTGCTCGTCTCTCAGGTGCAGCAGGCACGCGCCGAGGGTGTGCCGATTCGGGCGGTGGCCTGTGCCTCGACCGGCGACACATCCGCCGCGCTGGCGGCCTACGCCGCGGCGGCCGACCTGCCCGCGGTCGTCTTCTTGCCTGCCGGCAAGATCAGCGTCGCCCAGCTCATCCAGCCGATCGCCAACGGCGCTCATGTGCTCGCGCTCGACACCGATTTCGACGGCTGCATGGCCATCGTCCAGGAGGTCGTGGCGCGCGGTGGCCTGTACCTGGCGAACAGCCTCAACAGCCTGCGCATCGAGGGGCAGAAGACGGTCGCCTTCGAGATCGTCGAGCAGCTGGGCTGGGACGTGCCCGACTGGGTGGTCATCCCCGGCGGCAACTTAGGCAATGTCAGCGCCCTGGCGCGTGGCTTCGAGTTGCTGCGCAATCTGGGCCTGATCGACCGCCTGCCGCGTGTGGCCGTGGCCCAGGCGGAGCGTGCCAACCCGCTGTACCGTTCGTTCCAGACCGGCTTTGCCGAGTTCGCGGCGGTCCAGGCGCAGCCCACCGCGGCCAGCGCCATCCGCATCGGCAACCCCGTCAGCATCGACCGCGCCATCCGCGCGCTGCGGGCGACCAACGGCGTCGTGGAGCAAGCAACTGAGGCCGAGCTGGCCAACGCCGCCGCGGAGGCGGACCGCGCGGGCTTCTTCATCGACCCGCACACCGGTGTCGCCTTGGCCGCGCTGCTCAAGCTACGGGCCGCCGGCACCATTGCCGCGAGCGACCGCGTGGTCGTCATTTCGACGGCCACGGGCCTCAAGTTCCCCGAGTGGAAGGTGGCCTACCATCGCAGCGAGTTGGAGGGTGTCGAGAGCACCTGGGCCAACCCGCCGATCGAACTGCCCGCGAGCGCGTCCGCAGCGCTGCGCACACTCGACGAGTTGCTGGCCTAGACCCGCCGCAGCGCCACCCACCAGCCGCTGACCAGGGCCAGGCCCAGCAGGCTGAGCCACAGCGCGAGCCGCTGGCCGAGCGGATTCCAGACCCAGCGCAGGTCGACCTCGCCGGCGGGCAGCATCGTCCCCAGGAACACCGAGTCGACCGTCTCCACCCGCTGCGGCGCACCGCCGGCCCACGCCTGCCACCCCGGCAGCGCGACCTGCGTCAGCACGCCGACCGCCGGCTGCGGCAGGCTGCCGCGCAGGCTCCAACGCTGCGGCGACCAACGGCGGACCTCAAGCGGGAGCAGACCCGGACCGTCCTCGCTATCGGCGCTCGGCGTGAGGCCCTGCGGCACGAGGGCGACCCGCGGGTCGAAGTCGGGTGCGGTCAGTGCCGCGAACATGTCGGCTGGCGGCTTGCTGCGCCAGTGGGTCGTGGCGAAGCCGAGCGGCAGCGCTTCGGGCAGCTCGAAGATGCCGACCCGCTCGCCGGCCACGCGGCGCAGCCCATGCTCACCATCCAGGTTGCCGCGGGAGAGCACGTACCGCACGCCGACCAGGCGCAGCAGCGGGCTGTCGAGTTGCGGCTCCCAGCCCGGCTCGCAGAAGGTGGCTAGCAGCCGGCGGTAGGGATCGACTGACAGCGACTCGGAGCCGCTGGGGCTGGACAGGCCGTAGGCCAGCGGCGTGTTCATCGGCATCCAGTCGAGGAACGCGGCCGGCCCACCCGGCGCGGGTTGGCCGACCAGGCGGAACGGCTCCTCGCGCGCCTGCAGCCAGCGCGTCTCGGGCAGGTCGGGGAAGAAGACGTCGGCGGGCACACCGGTCACCTGGCCCATGCCGAGGGTGAATAACTCGACCGTGACGAGCGCGGGCAGCCACGTCGCCCAGCCGCGCGGCAGATGGAACGCGAGGTGGCCCAGCACGGCGGCGATGGCCAGCGTGATGCCGCACTGCAGCAGCACGTAGCCGGTGACCGGCGCGCTAAAGGCCGTGACCGTCTCCGGCCCGGCGCGGCCGGCCTCGCTGCCCCAGGCGAGTAGCAGCACCGCCGCTGGCCCCAGCAGCAGGCCCAGCCCCAGCCGCCGCCAGCCGCGGTCTTCGCCCGGCACCGCGGTCAGCAGCGCCTGCACGCCGAAGCCGGCCAGCGCCGAGGCAGCGATGGTGAACAGGCACAGCGCGCGGGCCAGGCCGCGGAGCGAGCTGTAGCCTGGGACGACGTGCCAGAAGAGCCAGTAGAGCGGGGTGCGGAAGGCGAGCAACAGGCCGACCAGAGCGAGCGCACCGTAGATCAGGACTGCGCGCGAGCGGCAGCGCACTAGCGCGACCACCGCCAGCAGCGCCGCCGCGGCGCCCGCGCCCATGCTCAGCTCGATGGCGTTCTCGCCCGGCCCCCACCAGGCGAGGGTGTTCCGCCCATAGAACCACGGCGTCAGCAGTCCGACCAAGGCCCGAATCGGAATGGCTTCCTCGGCCGTTGCCGCATAGGAGGCGGCCTCGCGCCCGCTCAGCCCGGCCATCTCCAGCGCCGGCCCGAGCTGCACCGCCGCCAGGACCCCCGCCATCAGCAGCGGCCCGCCGACGTATCGCAGCGCGTCGCCCCAGCGCCGATCGGCGACGACCCAACCGACCGCGACGACCAGCCAGGCCAGGGTGACGTAGACGCCGATCTGCAGGTGGCCGCCGATGAGTGCCAGGCCGAGGGTCAGCGCCGGCCATGTGACCAGTTCCGGGCGGCGAGTCTGCCAGGCGCGGAGCCAGAGGTAGAGGGTCAGCGGGGCCCAGGCGAAGGTCCACTGGCTGACCGGGGTGTAGTGCAGCCAGCCGGCGACAAAGGGGTTGGCCATCGCCGCCGCCGCACCGGTCAGCGCCGCCGGTGCGCGCAGGCCATGGGCCCGCAGCAGCAGCCACATGCCGCCACCTAACAGTGTTAGATGGAGCCACGCGGAGAGCAGGAAGAACCGCCCGACGCCAAGCAACATCGCGAGCAGGCCGAAGGGGTAGAAGACGCCGGAGAGCACGTTGCCGACGAACGGCTGGCCGCAGTAGGCGTGTGGGTTCCAGTAGGGGATTTGGTTGTGGCGCAGGCTGTCAGCGATGAACCTACGCCACGGGTAGTACTGCTGGATGACATCCAGCTGCGGATTGTTGACGCCCTGGACGGTCGGGAATTGGTCGCGGTAGGCGTTGAACGGGGTCATCGTCAGGAGCAGGTCGCCGGGGCCGAGCGCGCCACGCCAGACGGCGGGCGCGAGGAAGGCGGCGGCGAGCAGGGCACAGACGCCAAGCCCGGCCCAGTTGACCCGTCGGCGGGTGGGCAGCCAGGCGCGCAGCCGGGTCATCGCGGCCCGTCCGCGAGCAGGTCCTGGCGCAACTGGGCGCGAGGGGTGAAGAAGCGGCTGACGGTCAGGGTGGTCATGGCGATCGCGGTCATCGCGCTGACGAAGGTGAGCGTGTACATGATCATGATCTGGTAGCGCGTGGCGGTGTCGGGCGGCGCGCCGCCGAGAATCTGCCCGGTCATGATCCCGGGCAGGTGGACGAGCCCGACGGTCATCAGCGAGTTGACGGGCGGGATCAGGCTGGCACGGATCGTGGCGCGGACGGCCTCCGCGGTGGCCTGGCGCGGTGTGGCGCCGAGCGCGAGAAGCACTTCGATCGCCTGCGCCCGCAGCTTGAGCTCGGAGATGAGCCGTTCCGCGGCGAGCGCTGAGCCGTTCATTGCGTTGCCGATGATCATGCCCGCCAGGCCGACCAGGTAGCGTGGGCTGTACCACGGCTCGACACGAACCACGATCTGCGTGACGAAGGCGAGGGTCAGGAACGAGGTGATGCCCACGGAGAGCAAGCTGTGCCCGAGCAGCCCGGTGAGGCGTTCGCGTAGCCGGCCGGAGACCGTCTGGGCGGCGAAGAAGACCATCGCGCCGAGCAGGGCGAGCACGGCGGGTGCGCTGTTGAGGTCGAAGATGTACTTCAACAGGTAGCCCATCAGGGTGAGCTGGGCGAAGCAGCGGGCGGCGCCGACGATCAGGTCGCGATGGATGTTGAGGCGGCCGCGGTACGACAGCCAGATCGGCAGCAGCAGCGTGGCAGTCGAGATCAGCAGGTCGACATAGCTGAGGTCCTTGATCGTCATGATTCCGACCTCATCGCCGCCACGTACTCCGCGGCCTCAGACGTGGCCGGCGCGTGGAAGAACTCCTCGGTGGGTTGCACACAGACCTGTCGCCCGTCGACCAGCAGCAGCACGCGGTCGGCCAGCAGGCGCGCGTAGGGTAGTTGGTGCGTGACCAGGACCAGGCTCTGACCGCGCCGCGCGAGGTGCTCGCCGAGGGCGGCGAGCAGGTGCTCGGCGGTCGACGGGTCGAGGCTGGCGGTCGGCTCGTCGAGGAGCAGCACGCGCGGCTCGAGTGAGAGGGCGCGCGCCAGGCAGAGCCGTTGCTGCTGGCCGATGGAGAGCGTCGCGGCAGGCTGGGCGACCAGCTCCTCGGTGAGGCCCAGCAAGGGCAGGAGTGGGGTGAGACGCTCGCGCACGGGCGCTGGGTCGGCGCCGGCCAGTTGCGCGGGCAGCAGGAGGTTGGTCCAGCCATCGCCGGGGAAGACGGTTGGTGTCTGGGGGGTCCAGGCGACCAGCCGCCGTAGCTCCATCGGTGACCAGTCGTCATACGGCCGGTCGTCGAGGACGAGGCTGCCGCTGGTCGGGGAGTCGAGCGCGCAGAGCTGGCGCAAGAGGGTCGTCTTGCCGCTACCGCTCGGCCCAACGACTGCGAGGCGCTGCCCTTCCTGCAGGTCAAAGGTGACGCCGGCGAGCAGCCGCTTCAGGCCGCCGTTGTGCGGCACGTCGCGGACCAGGTCGCGCACGCGCAGACAGGTGGGGCAGGTGGACATCAGAACTGCTTGGCGCTGTCGAGGAGGATCGTTACCGGTCCGTCGTTGATGACCTCGACTGTCATCATTGCCTGGAAGCGGCCAGTCTCGACCGGTACGCCCTGGGCGCGCAACAGCTCGACGAACTCAGCGAAGCGGGCGTTCGCCTCGGCGGGTGGCGCGGCCTGGATGAAGCTCGGCCGGCGGCCGCGGCGCGCGTCGCCGTAGAGAGTGAACTGGCTGACGGCGAGGATGGCGCCGCCGGCGTCGCGTAGGGACACATTGAACTTGCCGTCGGCGTCGTTGAAGATGCGCAGTTCGGGCACCTTCTCCGCGATCCAGCGCAGGTCGGCGTCCGTGTCTTCGCTGCCGACCGCGGCGAAGACCACCAACCCCGGCCCGATCTCGCCGGTCACCTCATCGTCGACCAGGACCCGAGCCCTATGGACTCGCTGCACCACCGCGCGCATCTCGCACCTCCGCGCGGCAGTGTAGCAGGTCCGCGTGATCGGGCGCAGAATGGAAGGGAGGGAGCCGCAGATGCAAGTGGTATGCCTGGACGGTGGGCCGATCGGCACCAACACCTATCTTGTCGCTGACGACAATGGACGCACGGTGGTCATCGACCCCGGTGTCGAGGCGGACGTCATCGCGGCGGTCTGCGACGAGCGCAACTGGCAGGTAGTGGTCCTCGCGGCGACCCACGGGCATTTCGACCACGTCTGCTACGCCGCACAGGCCAAAGCCCGGTGGGGCGTGCCCTACTGGATGCACTCCGAGGCGGTGGCGCTAGCCGTCGCTAGCGCGGAACAGGCGGCCTGGTTCGGCTTGGAACTGGCCAACAGCCCCGCCCCGGACAACTTCCTCAATCCGGCCGAGCCCTTTGGCGTTGGTCACCTTAACTTCGAGGTCCGCTACGTCCCCGGTCACAGCCCGGGCAGCGTCGCTCTGTACATCCCGGGCCATGTTTTTGCCGGCGACGTGTTGTTCTCGGGCAGTATTGGGCGGACCGACCTGCCTGGCGGCGACCACGACCTTCTGATGCAGAGCATCCGCGAGCAGCTGATGACCCTGCCCGACGCCACCGTCGTGTGGCCGGGCCACGGGCCGGCGACGACGATCGGCGAGGAGCGGCAGAATAATCCGTTCCGCGAGGGCTGGCAGTGAGCCGCGCGGCGGGCGCGTGGCCGCGGCAGACGCTGGCGCGACCGGTCGCCCTCCACGGCAACGCCGTCCGCACGCACGGCGGCCAGGTCGAGTTGCGGTTGACCCCAGGTGACGCAGGGCTGGCCTTCTGGCGTGACGACCTGAGCCAGCGCTATCCCGCCGACCTGGACCACCTGGCGAGCGTGCCGAACGCCACAGCCTTGGGCCGCGCCGGTCAGCCCGAAGTGCTATTCGTTGAGCATGTGCTGAGCGCCCTGGTCGGCTTGGGCTACACTGACGCCGAGATCCACCTCGACGAGCCGGAGGTGCCGCTGTTCGACGGCAGCGCGGCGCCGATCGTCGAAGCCTTGGCCGAGGCAGGTGTCGATGCGTTGCCCGGTGCGGTCGAGCCGCTGGTGTTGAGCGAACCGCTGTCCATCGAACGCGATGGCCGGCGGATCACCGCGGCACCGGCCGACGAGGCGAGCTTCGAGTACCATCTGGCCCACGCGCACCCGCTGATCGGTGAGCAGGTAGCGACAGCGGGCTGGCCCGACTACGCGGCGCGCGTGGCGCCGGCGCGGACGTTCGCGACGACCGAGGAGTTGGCGGCGCTAGCGGCGGCCGGCTTGATCAAGGGCGGCAGCGAAGCCAACCTGCTAGTGATCTACCCTGACCGCCTCTCCGCACCGTTGCACAGCACGGATGAGTTCGCGTTGCACAAGGTGCTCGACCTCATGGGTGATCTGGCACTGCTGGGTCGGCCGGTGCAGGCGTGGATCCGGGCAGAGCGGACGGGGCACTTTGATAACCAGGCGTTGGCTCGAGCGCTGCGGGCGACGGCTTAAAGCTGTCCACCAGGTACTTCACGCCGACGAAGATCAAGAACACGGCTAACAGGCGGGTGAGCCAGAGCGTCGAGAGCTTGTGCGACAGCCAGACGCCGAAGGGCGCGACGAACACGGCGACCAGGCCGCACGCACCGATAATACGCCAGTCAAGCGGCTGGTAGCGCGAGGCGCTGATCGTCCCAGCGACGCCAATGATGGCGATGATCGCCAGCGAACTGTTCTTCGCGGTGTGCATGTCCTGGCCCAGCCACTTGTTCAGCAGGGGAACCATTATGATTCCGCCGCCGATGCCCAACAGACTGCCGAGCAGGCCTGCGCTACCACCAATACCCAGTCCATATATCCAAATCACGGTCGGTTGCTCCCAATCATCCCCAAGTATAGGTCGGTCATCGCCCAGGTCGCCGCGCCCGCGAGCACGGTGCCGGTCAAGCACTGGGCCAGCGTGTGCCGGCGGCGCTGGATGCGCGCCCAGACGACCAGCGGCACGGCGAGCAGCGCCCAATACCATTGTGGGGCGATCAGTTGCCCGGCCATCAGCGCGCAAGCGGTCAAGATGGCGGGGTGCATGGCGATTTTCCAGCGCAGTGTCACCCCCAGAAACAGGAGGCCGTTGACGAGCGCCGCGAGTGAGGCCAGGACCAGTTCGGGATGGGCTTCGGCGGCGAGCAGGAGCGCGGCGGAGAGGCCACAGCCGGCGATGGCGGCGACAAACGGCGCGGCGCGCTGCTCGCGTAACTGAACGTGCACGTCGGTGATGTGGCCGCGGAGGACGGCCCAGACGACATAGACGGCGGGCACGGCGACGATGCCGCCGATGGCGAGCGCGGCCCAGCGGGCAGCGATGGCGGGTGTGGGTGCGAGGTGCCGGGCGAGCAGGCCGAGGAAAAGAGCGAGGACCAGGAATGGGCTGGCGGCCGCCGAGACGAGCCAGGCTAGGCGATCAGCGACGCGCGGGGCGGTCGGCGGCGGGTCTGCTGCTGCGGCGTACATGGATGGTCCTACACGAACGACACTGCTCCGCAGGTGAGGGTGCGGGAGAATCCGGGGATGGAGCCGAGGGGGATCGAACCCCTGACCTCTTGAATGCCATTCAAGCGCTCTCCCAGCTGAGCTACGGCCCCGGAGGTGCTGCTTATTCTAGCTAGGACCGGCTATCTGTCAAGCGCTGCGGGAGGGCGCTGGCGCGGGTCACGGTTGCCCAGGGCGGGGCCGCATGGTATACTCGAAGCCGAGCCCTGGTTGCGGAGCGGGAGCGCGGGCCTGGCCCCGCGCTTTTTCGATCATTTGGTGAGAAGGTATGACCGACTGGAGCGAGATCGAGCGTGAGCTGGAGGAGCTTCTAGCGGAGGCAGGCTACGAGTTGGTGGACCTGCAGCGGTCCACGGGCCGCAGTGCATATCTGACCTTGTTCGCCGACCGCTTGGACGAGCCGGGGACCATCGGCGTTGAGGATTGCGCGACGTTGAGCCGCTTGGTCGGGCGCTACCTGGATCAGGTTGACCCGTTCCGCGGCGCCTACCGGCTGCAGGTCTCCTCGCCGGGGGTCGACAGACCCTTGCGAACGCGGCCGCATTTCGAGCGCGCGATGGGCCAGGTGGTCCGTGTGCGCCGCGAGAGTGCCGCCGGGGCGCGGACGTTTCAGGGCCGGTTAGTCGCGGTCGACGAAGCCGGCGTGCGCCTCGAGGTCGAGGGCGCAGAAGAAGCGATCGCGTGGCCTGAAGTGGCCCGCGCGAACCTGGTCTATGACTGGGGCGAGTAACAAAGGAGCGAGGCGATGCGCAGTACTCTAAGAGATTCGTTGCATCAGTTGGCCCGGGAGCGGGACGTGCCGGAGGACCGGCTCGTCGTCGCTTTCCAGGACGCGCTCGCTGCTGGTTACCGCAAGCACACGGGCACGACCGCGGAAGTGATGGTCGAGCTCGATGACCTCGCCGCGCAGGGTTATGTCGTTTACGCGAGCAAGGTCGCCGTCGAGAATGTGCGCGACCAGAGCCTCGAGATTAGCCTCGAGGAAGCACGCGAGATCGACCCCGAGACCCAAGTCGGCGACATGATGTACGTCGAGGAGTCGACCGACGACCTCGGCCGTATTGCCGCTCAGACTGTCAAGCAGGCGCTCACCGACGGCATCCGCCGTATCGAGCGCGAGGCGATGATCGCCGAGTACCAGGACAAGGTCGGCGAGGTGGTCCAGGGTTTGGTCCAGCGCATGGAACGAGGCGACATCGTGGTCAGCCTGGGCCGCGGCGAGGCGTTCCTGCCCCGCAGCGAGCAGATGCGCGGTGACCACTATCGCTTTGGCGAGCGGATCGACGTGTTGCTCTACAAGCTCGACCCGGAGAGCCCGTCACTGCGCATTTTGGTCTCCCGCACACACCCCGATCTCCTGCGCCGCCTCTTCGAGCGCGAGGTGCCCGAGATCAGTGAAGGCTTGGTCGAGATCGTGCGACTGGCGCGCGAGCCGGGTGTGCGCAGCAAGGTCGCCGTGGCCTCGCGCGACGGCAACGTCGATCCGGTTGGCGCCTGTGTCGGTCACCGCGGCAGCCGTGTGCAGGCCGTCGGCGCGGAGCTGGGCGAGGAAAAGATCGACGTCATCCACTGGTACTCGGACCCGGTGCAGTTTGTGCAAGAGGCACTCAAGCCCGCGCGCATCACGCGTGTCATTCTGGGCGAGGACCGCACGTCGGCCACCGTCGTCGTCGCCGACGACCAGCAGTCGCTGGCGATCGGTCGTGGCGGGCAGAATGTTCGCCTGGCTGCGCGCGTGACCGACCTGCGGCTTGATATTCGATCTGAGACGCAGATGCTGGAGGAGCAGGAGGGCGCCGCCGCGGCGCCTGTCGAGAGTCCGGGCGCCGAGGATGCGGCGCCCGAGAGTTAGGACATGGACCGTGGCTGGCAAGCACAAACCGCAAAGGACGTGCGTCGCCTGCCGTCAGGCCCTGCCTAAACGCGATCTGATTCGCATAGTGCGGCGGCCCGAAGGCGGCGTCAGCGCCGACCTGACGGGTAAAGCGCCCGGCCGGGGGGCCTACATCGGGCCAAGCCGCGAATGTCTCGCCCTCGCGTTCCAACGCCGCGCGCTCGAGCGCGCCTTGGGTGTCGCGCTGAGCGACGACGACCGGGCCGGCCTCGAAGCGGAGTTGTACCGCCGGCGCGAGACGTGTCCCTATGGTGGCGGGAGCGCCACGACTGATGCAGCGGCGGAGACGGAGCCGGGTGCCGCAACGACCGACGAGACGGATTGAGGAAAGACGATGGCTGACAACACCGTAGCGGATCTCGCCCGCGAATTCCTG
The DNA here is from genome assembly GCA_002409445.1 of Armatimonadetes bacterium UBA5419. Classification (GTDB taxonomy): domain Bacteria; phylum Armatimonadota; class UBA10988; order UBA10988; family UBA10988; genus UBA10988. Next base: position 31,571 of record DHNJ01000068.1, read on the forward strand.
ATGGATGCCAACGAGGCGCTGGAGATCCTGGTCGGGCTTGGCGTAGAGGTCGAGGAGCCGACCAGTCAGGTGCCCGAGTCGGACGCCGAGGTGTTTCGCGAGCTGCTGAACGAAGAGCGGCAGCAGAATCGCGACATCCAGCGCCGCACGCGCCGGCGCCGCGGCGTCGAGCTGCTCGACGAGGATCAGGTTCGTGCCGACATGCGGACCGACGAAGAGCAGGAGCAGATCCGCCGCGCTGCCGATACCTCCGCGATCGAGGTCGAGGACAACATCACCCTGCGCGACCTGGCGACGCTGATGAAGGTCGACTTGAACCAGATGATCGTCAGCCTCCTCGCCCAGGGCAAGCCGGCGACGATCAACCTGCGTTTCACCGCCGATGAGGCCATCGCGCTAGGCGAGACGTACGGCCTGCGTCTTCGCCGCAAGCTCGTGGTCGAGCCGCCTGTGGTTGTTGGCGGCCGCGAGAAGCGCACGGGCACGGTGACGATCCCGCCCGTGGTGACCATCATGGGCCACGTCGACCACGGTAAGACCACGCTGCTCGACACCATCCGCGAGGCGAACGTGGTCGAGGGTGAGGCCGGTGGCATCACCCAGCACATCGGCGCCTACCAGGTGCAGCACGACGGCGAGACGATCACTTTCATTGATACCCCGGGCCACGAGGCGTTCACCGCGATGCGAGCCCGTGGCGCCCAGGTGACCGACATCGTCATTCTGGTCGTTGCCGCCGACGACGGCGTCATGCCCCAGACCGTCGAGGCGATCAACCACGCCATGGCCGCGCAGGTACCGATCATTGTCGCGGTCAACAAGATGGACCAGCCCACGGCCAACCCTGACCGCGTGCTCCAGCAGCTGCTCGAGCACAACGTCGTCACCGAGGATTTCGGCGGCTCGACACTCTCGGTCCGCCTCTCCGCCAAGACCGGTGAGGGTGTGCCGGCGCTCCTAGAAGCAATCACGCTGCAGGCCGAGTTGCTCGAGTTGGTGGGCAACCCGCGCCTGGTGCCTGTCGGCACGGTGATCGAAGCCAACCTCGACCGTGGCCGAGGCCCCGTGGCGACCATCCTGGTCCGCGACGGCACGCTGAAGAAGGGCGACGCCCTGGTCATCGGCGAGGTCAGTGGTCGCGTGCGCACCTTGCTGGACCACCGCGGCAAGGAAGTCAAGGAAGCCGGTCCGTCGATGCCCGTGGAGGTCATCGGGCTGGGCGAGGTACCCCAGGTGGGCGAGTCCATCCAGGTCGCCAAGAACGAGCGCGCCGCGCGCCAGTTGGCCCAGGAGAACGCCGACGCCGCGCGTGAGCCGGCAGCGGCGACCGCCATGTCTCTGGCGGACATCTTCGCCCAGGTGCAGGCGGGCCAGGTCGAGACCCTCAACGTGGTCGTCAAGGCCGACGTCCAGGGCTCGGTCGAGGCCATTGTCCACAAGCTCGAGGGCCTGAAGAACGCGGACGTGCGTGTCAACGTGACGCACTCGGGTGTGGGGCAGGTGGGCAAGGCTGACGTTGACCTCGCCAAGAGCACGAACGCGATCATCCTCGGTTTCAATGTCGCCGCCGAGCCGGCGGTGCGCCGCCAGGCGGAGGACGAGGGCGTCGAGATCAACCTCTACGCGATCATTTACCAGCTGCTCGACGATGTGCGGCGCTCGCTGGAGGGCATGCTCGAGCCCGAGTACCACGAGACCGTGCTGGGGCACGCCGAGGTGCTGGTGCCGTTCCAGATCACCGGCGTGGGCCATGTGGCCGGCAGCAAGGTGCTCGACGGCGTGATGCGCCGCGGGGAGAGCGTGCGGCTCTACCGCGACAACCAACTGATCTTCACCGGTCGGCTCGACAGTCTCAAGCGCGTGAAGGAGACCGTCAACGAGGTCGTCGAAGGCCTCGAGTGCGGTATTCACCTCAGCGGCTACCGTGGCTACCTACCGGGCGACATGATCGAGTGCTTCCACGTTGAGACCGTTGCCCGGACGCTTGTTATCTAGGCCCGTGGCTACCGTCGGCGTGCTGGAACTGACCTTTCGGCTCGAGGGCTGCCGCTCGCTGAAGGCAAAACGGCAGGTTCTCCGCTCGCTGATCGACCGGCTGCGCCACCGCTACGAGGTGTCGGTCGCCGAACTGGAGCACCAGGACGCCTGGGACCTAACTACGATCGGCGTGGCCGTCATCTCGGCCAACGCGACGCTCGTGCGGCGCATGCTCGATGACCTTGTTGACTACGCCGACGGCAGCACCGACGCCGAACTGATCGAGGTCCACACCGAGCTGTTTGGCGCTGGAGACTAGCGCTCCGGCACGCGGCCCTCGCGCAGCTGCCAGAGCCAACTGCCGTGGCGTTGATAGTAGGCGTCTTGCCCCCCGTTGTGTCCGGCCAGGGGCATCAGCACCAGTTCCTTGTTGGGCACCGGTAGCGCGTTGAACGCAGCGATCACGCCTTCCGGTGAGCAAGTGATGTCGATGAGTCCAGCGCTGACCAACGCCGACTGCGCCTTGGCGCGCCGGGCAAAGTAAACCGCGTCGAAGTACTTGCCGACCTCGACGACCTGGTCGTTGTCGGGCTCCTGGCCCCAGCCCGCCAGCCGCGGCCAGCCCGGTGCGCGGCCCACGAGGTGCCCCGCGTGGTCGCACATCGCCGGCACGTTGGCCAACAGCGCGGTCACCCGCGGGTGAATGCCCGCCGCAATCAGCGATTGCCCACCGCCCTGGCTGCTGCCCTGCACCGCGAGGGTCTCCTGGTTCCAGTCGGGTCGGGTGGTCATGTAGTCGAGCGTGCGGTAGACCGCGAGGTACATGCGCAGGAAGTAGCTGGTCTCGCGGTCGTCGCGGCCCTGGGTCGGGTAGCCGCGGAGCGGACCCTCGTCCTGGGCCTTGTAGAACTCGGAGGGCTGGTCGATCGGCAGGTCGTGGGCCATCACGTTCAGCGCCAGCCAGCCGTTCTTGGCCAGGCCGGTGACCCAGTCGCGGTTCAGCCCGTAGACGCCGGCCCACTGGTAGACGACCATCGCGGGCAGGTTCGTGCCACCCTTCGGCTTGGCCAACTGGGCGTAGATCTTGGAGCCGTTCCAGCCGTCCATCTCGAGCTTGTAGTACTCGATCTCCGGCTCGCCGAGGTCAACGAGGGTGAGCTGCGGGTTCGGCGGAATGGCCGCCAGCGCCGCAATCTTGCCCTGCCAGAACTCGTCGAAGTCGGCCGGCTCATCGGCGGAAGCCGTAATCTGGTCTGGGGCGTAGACCGCGCCGCCAAGGCCTTCGGTCCGCTCGTCGCCGACGTTGTAGCGCGCCGAGAGCAACAGTGCGCCGGGGTCGTCGCGGGTCGCTTCAACGGTTGCGGTGCCATCAACCAACGGTGCCGTGCCCTGCGAGACCTGGACCAGCCCGCCACGTCGCACGAACCAGTTGACGTCACCGGTCGCGGGTTGGTCGCCATCGGTCACGCGGATGGTCCACGTCACCGTCTCGCCCAGTTCATAGATGCCCGTCTCATGGTCCGGCGTGACCGCGACCTTGATCTGGGCATGGCTCGGCATGCAGGCCACGAGCAAGAGCGCGAGGCTCAGGCCGAGCTGCAGGGGGCGATGGCGACAGGACATGGCACGCTCCTTGTATATAATGGGAGGGTAAAGCGTTCGAGGGCGTTTGTCCATGGGACGCGCCCGCACGGACGCGGCGCGGTAGGGTAGGTGACGATGGCTAGCCGGTTCGGGACGCTGTTCAGCTTGACCACGTTCGGCGAGTCGCACGGCGGCGGTGTCGGTGTGGTCGTCGACGGCTGCCCGCCGGGACTGCCCTTGGCGCCCGAGGACATTCAGGTCGAACTCGACCGCCGGCGGCCGGGCCAAAGCCTCCTAACCACCCAGCGCCGCGAGTCCGACCTGGTGAGCATCCTCTCCGGTGTCGACCAAGGCCACACGCTGGGTACACCGATCGCCCTGCTGGTTCCCAACCAGGACGCCAAGTCGCACGACTACGCCCAGATGCATACCGTCTACCGCCCCTCGCACGCCGACTACACCTACGACGCGAAGTATGGCCGGCGCGCGGTGGCCGGCGGTGGGCGCGCGTCAGCCCGCGAGACGATTGGGCGCGTGGCGGCGGGGGCGATCGCCCGCAAGCTGCTCGCTCTGCGTTGGGGCGTCGAGATCGTCGCCTATGTCGCGGCGATCGGCGAGGTCACCGCCGACGTCGCCGCATCGAGCCACGTGACGCGCGAGCAAGTCGAGCAACAGGCCGATGGTAGCCCGAACGCGACGCGCTGCCCGGACCCGGAGGCGGCCGCGCGGATGTACGCGGCGGTAGACGGCGCGCGACGGGACGGCGACAGCCTGGGCGGGATCGTCGCCTGTTCGGCCCGCGGCGTGCCGCCGGGCTGGGGCGAGCCGGTGTTCGACAAGCTCGAGGCCGACCTGGCCCGGGCCATGCTCTCTCTGCCCGCGACCAAGGGTTTCGAGATCGGTAGCGGCTTCGCCGGCACGCGACTGCGCGGCAGTGAGCACAACGACCCCTTCTACGCGGACGAGTCGGGCCGAATCCGGACTCGGACCAACCGTTCAGGAGGGGTTCAGGGCGGGATTTCGAACGGTGAGGAGATTGTCTTTCGGGTTGGCTTCAAGCCGACGGCGACCGTCCATCGAGAGCAGGAGACCGTGACGACCAACGGCGAGCCAACGACCCTGGCCGCCAAGGGCCGCCACGACCCCTGCGTGGTGCCGCGTGCGGTGCCGATTGTCGAGGCGATGTGTGCGCTGGTCCTCGTCGACCACGCCCTGCGCCAGGTGGCGATGTCAGTGTTGCAGTCTGAATAAGGAGCAGTGACCATGAGCGACAGAGTGGACCGCCGCGGGTTCTTGGGCACCGTGGCCGCGGGCTCGGCCGTTTTGGCCGCCGGTGCGGGCGGCGCTAGCGCCCAGAGTGGCTGGTGGGGCCAGACCCCTGCCGCGCCGGGCGAGCATGTGCTGCCCGAACTGAGCTTCCCCACCGACGGCCTCGTGCTGAAGGCCAGCGGCTACCAGGGCATCAGCCAGCAGACCGTCGAGTGGCACCACGGCCGGCACCATGCGGGCTACGTGAACGCACTCAACAGCATCGAGAAGACCGTGGCCGGCATGGACGACCCCGCCGGTGCCGCCAGTGCGAGCACCTATGGCGATCTCAAGCGCCGCGAGACCTTCAACGCCAGTGGCATGATCCTGCACAACCTCTACTGGGCGCAGCTGACCCCGGGCGGGGCGAGCTACAGCTCGGACTCGGCGCTGGTGCGGAAAATCGAGGCCGACTTCGGCAGTGTCGACCGCTGGCGCAACGAGTTCGTGACCGCTGGCCGCACGGCGAGCATTGGCTGGGTCGTGCTGTGTCTGTCGCCGGCCGACCGGCGTCTGCACAACTACGTCTGCTCTCTGCACGAGTTGGGCGCGGTCTGGGGCGCGGTGCCGCTGCTGGCGCTCGACGTCTGGGAGCATGCCTACTACCATGACTACGGTCCCGATCGGGCGGCCTACATCAACAACTGGCAGCAGTTGATCAATTGGCCTGCGGTCCAGGAGTCGTTCCTCACCGCGGCCCGGAGTGTCTAGCCCATGTCGTTTCGAGCCGTGTGCGCCGTAGGACTCAGCCTGGCTGTGTTGCTCGGCGCCACGGCTTGTCGGCGGCCGGAGTTGGTGCGGCCCGACCGAGTCGCCGGCGCGGGGCTCGCCGGCATCGGCGACCCGCGCCAGACCGACCTCAGTCCGAGTGAACTGCGTGGCGCGCCCGCGGGCTTCGGCGGCCCGGTCGACCTCGGCTCGGGCCGCGAGGCCTGGGCGCCCACGCCGACGGATGGCCCGGCGCCGA
>DHNJ01000286.1:0-422 GCA_002409445.1 Armatimonadetes bacterium UBA5419
CGCTGCTAGTAGGCAGCCGGCGGAGCGACCGGCGTCGCGTCGACCGGCGGCACCTGCACCGGCTGCGGCGCGATCGGCGTGCCCGGCGGCAGGACCAGCTGCGGCGGGTACGGCTCGACGAGCGGGCCGCTGCCCGGCGTCGCCGCGTCGGCGACCGGCGCGACGGAGGGGTCGCTCACCGTGGCCTCGGGCTCCGGCCCGGGCGGCGTCGGGTCGCTCGGCGCGGTCAGCGGCGTGGCCGACGGCGGCTCCTCCGGCGGCAAGCCGAGCAGGCTNNGTGCCGACCAGCTGCGGCATGTAGCGCTTGTACGGCGAGTCCTCGGGCACCTCGTGGAGGATGCGCAGCAGGTCGCGGATGCCGTCGTGGTTGCGGCCGGCCATCAGCTTCTTCAGGCTGCGGTAGCCGTCGGTCGTGTGGCAGG
>DHNJ01000286.1:623-1144 GCA_002409445.1 Armatimonadetes bacterium UBA5419
GATGCACTGGCCACGCAGCATCAGCTCGCCCAGGTACGGGTCCGCGTAGCCCTGCTGCCAGCGCGCGCGCTCCTCGGGGCTCGCCAGCACGGTGTTGGCCGTGTAGCCGACCTGGTTGTGGTAGTCGACATCGACCGGCCGCGTGCCGTTGGAGTACTGGTAGCCGTAGATGACAAACGGCTTGCGCGCCATCTCGCGGCACATCTCCGCCGCGCCAATCGTGATGTAGGCGCAGAAGGCGATGCCCAGCGCGGCGCCCAGCTTGAAGCTGCGCGTGTTCATCCGGTCGGTCGCGACGTAGGCGACGATGACCGTCAGGAACGAGCTGACGAAGATCGCCACGATCATCCGCGTCGGCGCGGGGAAGGCGTTCGGCGCGATCGTCGAGATGCCCGCGCGCATATGCTCCTGGCTCAACGGCGGCAGCGCCGCGAAGTACCACAGCATGCAGAGCGGGAACAGGACGAACCCCGGCAGCAGCCAGCGGCGCGACCAAGCGATGATCTCGGCCTTGAGGTCCA
>DHNJ01000286.1:1362-1517 GCA_002409445.1 Armatimonadetes bacterium UBA5419
AGCGTGGCCATGATGCACATGCGGGCGAACAGGCTGGGCCAGTAGGTCGCGTTGAAGAACGCGTGCCACCAGACGTTGGCCTCCTGGCCCGTACCCACCGCGCTGAGCCAGGCGTTGGTCGGGGTCAGCATGAAGCCCAGGATGCCGTTGATGAT
>DHNJ01000286.1:1641-7085 GCA_002409445.1 Armatimonadetes bacterium UBA5419
CCCGAAGGCGCCTCGACGTTGATGATCGCCAGCGTCATCCACGAGGTGATCGCATAGAACCAACCGATGCGCAGGTGCGTGCGGCCGTCGACGCGGTCCCAGAGGTAGTAGTAGACCGCGATCGCCGTGAGTTCCATGACGAACACGCCCCACTCCATCGCCCAGGCGAAGACCCAGTAGCGGATCAACGTCGAGGCGCCTTCGGGGCTGCCCAGGCCGACGCTGAACCAGATGGCCACGCCGGTCACCGCGCCGAACACGCTGGTCAGGATGAGGAAGAACTTGGTGTGCTGACGCAGCACCACGAGCCAGTCCTCCCGCCCGCGCCGGCGCGCGCTCCACTCCATGACCGGCAGGTACAGCCCACCGCCCACGGCGAAGTGCGAGATGAAGACGTGGAACACGGCGATCAGCGCGATCACCAGACCACTTCCGATTATAGGTACGTCCCAGTGTGGATAGTTCATGGGTTGAGCCTCACACTCACGGCAGCCAGTACGCCAGCACGGTCAGGAACAGGAAGCCAATCACCGCGACCAGGCCGATCCAGGTGAACAGCCGGGCCCGGCGGCCACCCGCGGACTCGGGGTCGAGCAGCGGGATGAGGCCCCAGAAGACGCCCCCGAGCGTGAAGATGGCCACGCCGAGGTACTCGCCGATGACACCGGGCAGGACCTTGCCCAGGAGCTTGAGCACGATGAACTGGCTCATGAAGTACCACTCGGGGTGGATGCCTTCGGGCGCGGCGGCCAGCGGGTCGGCGGGCGGGCCGAGCTTCCAGGGGAAGAAGCAAGCCAGGCCGACCAGCAGCATCAGCGCCACCAGCCAGGCGACCGCGTCGCGCATCATGAAGTTCGGCACGAACTTGACGCTGCGCTGCTCGCTGACCGGCTTCTCTTCCTCACCCGGCGGCAGCTTGTTGCCATGCTTCTGGATCATCCAGAGGTGCAGGCCGAGCAGCGCCATGAAGGCCATCGGCAGCAGCATCACGTGCAGCACGAAGAACCGCTGCACCGTGGCCGCGCCGACGTCGGTGCCGCCGCGGGCGATGGCGGTGATCAGCGGGCCCGCGCCGGGCATGATCTCCGGCACCGCCAGGCCGACGCGCGTGGCGAAGTAGGCCAGCTCGTCCATCGGCAGCAGGTAGCCCGAGAAGCCGAACAGCATCGCCGCACCGAGCAGGCCAAGGCCCGTCCACCAGCCGAACTCGCGCGGCTTGCGGTAGGCGCGGAAGAAGTAGACGCTGAACATGTGGATGAACACAGCGCCCAGCATCAGGTTCGCCGACCACGAGTGGATCGACCGGATCAGCCAGCCGTAGTTGATCTCGTTGGTGATCTTCGAGACCGAGGCGTACGCGTTCTCGCCCGGCTCGTAGTAGACCATCAGCAAGAGGCCGGTGACCACCTGCGTGACGAAGAAGAAGAGGCTCAGGCCGCCCCAGTAGTACCAGAACGTGTGCCGATGCTCCGGCACCGTCTTCTCGGCGACCATATCGACCGCGGGCTGCAGGCCGAGTCGTTCGTCGACCCAGGCCCAGGCCACGCGGCCCCAGGACTTGAGCTTAGACACGCGACACCGTCACTTCCTGGTCGGTAACCACCACGTTGTAGCGGGTGAGCGGCGCGGGCGGCGGGCCCGAGACGTTCTTGCCCGTCGCCGGGTCGTAGACGCCACCGTGGCAGGTGCAGTAGATGCGCTCCTTGTCGGGCTCAAAGCCGACCGTGCAGTTCAGATGCGTGCACACCGCACTGAGCGCGACGAAGCTGCCGTCCGGCTGGCGGATGAGGATGCCCGGCCGCCCGCCGAACTTGAACATCTTGGCCGTATTGGGCGCCATCTCCAGCGCGCCCTCGATCGTCACTTCCGTCTCGGCGCTCTCGGCCGCGGCGGTCTCCGCGGCGCTGGTCAGGTAGCGCACCACCGGATAGACCGAGGCGCCGCCCAGCAAGCAGGCACCGGCCACCCCGGCCGCGCCGAACGCCGCGCGGCGGCTCATCTCCTCGGCGGGCGGGGCACTAGGCTCGGCGGCGAGCTGCGCGCCGTGCGCGTCGACGCGCACTTCCGGCTCGGCGACCGTCGGCTCGTCCGGCTGGCCCGCGGGGCGCGGGTCGGTTGTCTCACTCATCTTCCGCCTCCACCTGCGGCTGGTTGGTCACGACCAGGGTCGTCAGCCAGCCCACCGCCACCAAAGTCGCCACGACCATGCACAGGAACGCGATCAGCACGGACCAGTTGATGTAGACCGGCAGCGTCGTCACGTCGAAGCCCTTGATCAGCATCGTCTTGTCGCGCACGCCGTCGCGGAACGCGGCGTAGACCAGCGTCAGGCAGATGCCCAGCAACGACGCGATCCAGCCCAGCGTCGGCGCCTTGCGGCCCCAGCGCTCGACCAGCCCGCGCCCGCCCGTCGCGATCCAGGCGCCGAAACCCAGGATCGCCAGCGCGAGGACCAGCCAGACCGCGCGCAGCGTGCTGTAGGCCGTGCCGCTGGCCAGCGCGTCGTGGACCAGCGTCGGCTGGCTCGTCCAGGCCAGATTGGCGAACAGCGTCTGCAGCAGCGCGCCAACGACGATCATCACCGCGCCGTCGCGGAACATCAGCGTCCGCATGTCGAGCGTCTGCCGCTTCATCGAACCCAGCGCCACCACGCCGAGGCCACCCAGCGTCAGGCCGCCGCAGAGCATGTACAGCCAGCGCGGGACCGTCGTCGGGTCGCCCTGGGGCAGGTAGATGCCGCCGGCCGACTGGCGGTACATGTCCGCCCAGGCCTCCGGCCGCAGCATCAGCGTCATCACCGTGGAGAAGGTGAACGCGACGACCATGACCATCGCCAGGGCCGACGCCGTGACCTTCCACCAGCCGCGGCCGCTCTCGCCCCGCCCCGTCGCCACGTAGAGCAGGTAGTAGAGGCTCAGCAGCCAGAAGATGACGCCGATCCACCACGCCCCGACCATCACGCTGGCCGAGTACAGGGCGTGGCCGAAGAGCACCTGCGCGAACAGGAGCGGCGGCACGCCCAGGTTGATGAGGTAGGTCGTGACCACCGGCAGCGTCTTGAGCACCTGGCGGCCGGCTTCACGCATGCCACCATCGGCCTGACGACCGCCGCGGATTACCCAGTAGGTCGAGATGACCAACCCACCGATGAGCAGCTGGATGGCCACGAAGTGCAGCCCCAGCAGCAGGATATGGAGTGTCTTGAAAAGCCAGACGGGTGCCGGTAACGGGATCACGTCGGCCATGGGGAATAGATTCATCGGGTTTCTAGCCTCGATTCCGCGGCACTACGCCGCCTGACCAAAGCAGCGTACAACAGTCCGGCCACCCCCACCTACCCCCGGCCCCGCCCCGTCGCCGCGAAACTCGTCAACCGCGTCGATGTCTATCGGCGAGGCTGATCTCGGTCCCCGCCCGAGTCCACCCGCGACCGCTGCCCGACCCAGCGAGCACCTCCGCACGCCTCCACCGTAGACCACCCAAAGCGGCGCCTCCAAGCCAGTTTCCGCGTGTCAAGCCTTCGGCCGCACCGACTTATCCACGCAGTTATCCACAGCCTGCGCAGAAGCCATCTGGCGGCGACGCCAGACCCCGCGAACCCGCCAAACAAGCGGCCTCACGCACCATCGGCGGCGGCGGGCTGGATGGACTCGGGGTGGGTGCGTGTTACGGGTGGGCAACCGCGCTGTGGATAACTCCGGTCGGGCGCCTAGCCAGGCGGGTATGGCCGGCCGCGGGCCGATGGGAAGTGCTACACTCGCCCTCGGAGCGCGACGATGATCTGGCTGACCAGCCTCACCCTCCTGGCCTCACCCACCCCCTACTACACGATCCCCCTGCTCGACCTGGCCTACGAGGCCGAGCGCCAAGTCGTCGTCGACCGCGAGGCCGGGCAGTACCTGGGCCACGTCTCGACCCTGCTCCTGCCGGACCGGGCGACGATCCTCGCCGTCTACCCCAAGGGTCACGGCCGCGGCGCGATCATCTACCGCCGCAGCGCCGACGGCGGCCTGACCTGGTCGGAGCGGCTGCCCGTGCCCGATAACTGGGCCACCTCGCTGGAGACGCCGACCATCTTCCGCCTCACGGACCGCGAGGGCACGCCGCGCATCGTCCTCTTCTCTGGCCTCTACCCCATCCGCACCGCAATCTCCGAGGATGACGGCCAGACCTGGAGCTCGCTGGCCCGGATCGGCGACTACGGCGGCATCGTCGCGATGGGCGACTGCGTCGCGTTGGCCGACGGCAGCCACGCCGCCTGGTTCCACGACGACGGCCGGTTCTTCACCGCCGAACCCGGCCCCGTGCGCCGCATCCGCGTCTACCAGGTCAACTCCGAGGACGGCGGCCGCACCTGGTCCGCGCCGCGCTTCCTCTTCAGCCACCCCGAGGCCGACCTCTGCGAGCCGGGCATCGTCCGCTCGCCCGACGGCGGCACGCTGGCCATGCTCCTGCGCGAGAACACCCGCACGCACAACGGGTTCATTAGCTTCTCGGCCGACGAGGCGAAGACCTGGAGCGAGCCGGTCGAGCTGCCCGCCGCCCTGACCGGCGACCGCCACACGCTGCGCTACGCGCCGGACGGCCGGCTGGTCTGTGTCTTCCGCGACATGGCCCGGCAGAGCGTGACGCGGGGCGACTTCGTGGCCTGGGTGGGCACCTGGGACGACCTGGTCGAGGGGCGCCAGGGTCAGTACCGGGTCCGCCTGGGCGACAACACCCAAGGCACCGACACCGGCTATCCCGGCCTGGAGGTCCTGCCCGACGGCACGTTCGTCGCCACGACTTACGGCCACTGGACCAACGGCGAGCCGCCCTACATCGTCAGCTTCCGCTTCAACCTGCCCGAGCTGGACGCGCGCCTCGGCCGCTAGGCCTCGGGCGGGTGCGGCCAGGCCGGCGTGGCCGGCGCGTACCAGCCGCCGAAGTTGACCAGGTTGGCCAGTGGCGGCGCGGCCCGGTGGGCGGCGAGCACCTCGCCGGTGACGATCACGTGGTCGCCGGCGGCCAGCTCGCCCGCCAGCCGGCACTCGTACATCGCCGCGCAGCCGTCGACCAGCGCGCAGCCGGTCGCCACGCCGGGGCTCCAGCCCAGGCCGGCGGCGGCGAACTTGTCGAGGTCGGCGCCGCTGCGGGTCCCCGCCCAGGTGATCAGCTCGACCTGCTCCGGCCCGGCGAAGCCGACGGCGAACTCGCGCGTGGCGCGGACCTGCTGCAGGCTGTAGCGCGCGGCCCGCAGCGCCACGGCCAACATCGGCGGCTCCTCGGCGGCCTGCATGGCCCAGCCCGCGGGCATCAGGTTGTGGCGGCCGGCGCCGTCGTGGGTGACCAGGAACAGCAGCCACTCGGGGTACTTGGCGTCCAGGGCGACCGCGGGTTCGACCCGCTCCCAGTCGCTCATTCGGTCGCCTCCTCGGTGCTGCGGCGGAGCACCAGCTGCGGCC
>DHNJ01000081.1:0-10675 GCA_002409445.1 Armatimonadetes bacterium UBA5419
AGCCACAATCTGGCGCTCTAACCGACTGAGCTACACCCACCAGAACAGTGCGTATCCTACCACCGCGCCGGGTGCTGGTCAAGACAAGCAGAAGCGGCGAAGGAGTTGCATTCTGCGCGGCGAATTTGCATCATCAAGGTAACTGCCCGGCGGACGGGCTGCCGGGCTAGAGGAGGTTGCTATGTCAACACGTCTGCTTCGGCGGCGGGGGTTCACCCTGATTGAGCTCCTCGTGGTGATCGCGATCATCGCTATTCTGGCCGCCATTCTGTTCCCCGTGTTCGCCAAGGCGCGCGAAAAGGCGCGCGCCACGTCGTGCCTGAGCAATGTCAAGCAAATGGGCATCGCCCAGCTGCAGTACAGCCAGGACTACGACGAAAAAGTGCTGCCCGTAGCCTCGTTCGACGACGCTGGGCTGTACGTCTTCTGGGTCACTTTGCTCCAGCCGTACTGCAAGAGCGTTGACTTCTTCAAGTGCCCCAGTGATGGCATCAACAGTGCGCCGGGCCCCTGGTACTCGCCGCTGAACGTCGATGTCATCAACGGTGTGGCCTACCACAGCTACGCCATCAACTGGCTCCGCCAGCCGGACGGTTGGGTCGGCTCGTGTGCGTCGTGGGCGGGTACGGGTAAGGTTGGCGTGCATGTGTGGGGCGCCAGCCTCGCCGCGGTGCAATCACCGCCAACGACGATCTCGATCATCGAGGCAACGCCAACGAGTTCTGGTCCAATGCCCACCTCGAGAGCCACCTCAACGTCGGCCAGCGGCGCCACACCGACCAGATGAACGTGCTGTTTGCCGACGGGCACGCCAAGAGCGTTGGTAAGTACGGCACCAATCCGGCGATGTATACCAGCGAGGACGACGTGCCGCCCGCGGGCTGGACCGCGCCGCCCGCAGCAACTGGTAAGCCGCGCGCATCGCTAACGGCCGCGGGGCATGCCGCGGCGGATGAGGCACGGACCGACTGGGGTCGCGCTTGACAGGCACGGCCCCGGTCGGTACCGTCGCGTCATGCGCCGGCGGCGCGTAGGAAGGGCAGTGACCATGGAGGACATCGTACGGCTGGGCGGGCTACGGCGCATCGAGCAGTTCATCGAGCATCTGGCCACTCTGGGCCTGGATCTGCCCGTCGAGACCGACCTCGAAGCTGCCCCCGCCTCGCCGCTGGCCCAGCCGCTGTCCGCCGATGGGCTGACCGCGGGCAACCGCTTCTGCGTGCACCCGATGGAGGGCTGGGATTGTCTCGCCGACGGTAACCCAGGGCCGAACACCACCCGCCGCTGGGAGCGGTTCGGCCGCTCGGGTGCCAAGCTCATCTGGGGCTGCGAGGCCGCCGCCGTGCGCCACGATGGCCGCGCTAATCCGCAGCAGCTGGTCGTCGCCGAGCACACCGTCGACAACATCGCCGCGCTCTACGGCCGGCTGCGCGCCGCGCACGAGGAGGCCCACGGCAGCACTGATGGGCTCGTGGTCGGCCTGCAGTTGACCCACTCCGGCCGCTTCTGCAAGCCCAACGATTGGGCCAAGCTGGAGCCGCGGATCGCCTATCACCATCCGCTGCTCGACGCGCGGTTCCACATCCCGCCCGACTACCCGGTGCTCACCGACGAGCAGATCCGCGAGTACATCGCCGACTACGCGCGCGCGGCCAAGCTGGCGCAGCAGATCGGCTTCGATTTCGTCGACCTCAAGCATTGCCACGGCTACCTGGGCCATGAGCTGCTCTCGGCCTACGACCGGCCGGGCGATTTCGGCGGCTCGTTCGAGGGTCGCACGCGCTTCCTCGTCGAGTTGGTTGAGGCGGTCCGCGCGGCAGCACCAGGCCTGCACATCGGCGTGCGCCTGAGCGCGTTCGACCGGCCGCCGTTCAAGCCCGACCCGGCCCACGACGGCGCCGACGGCAAGCGCGGCCGCGGCGTGCCCGATAGCTGGGAGCAGTGTCTGCCGTATCCTGGCTTCGGCCTCGACCGCGAGCATCCGCTGCAGTCTGACCTGAGCGAGACCCGCCAGTTCCTGGCGCTGCTCGACCAGTTGGGCATCCACTGGGTCAACCTGACCGCGGGCAGCCCGTACTACAACCCACACTTACAGCGGCCGGCGTTCTACCCGCCGAGCGACGGCTACCAGCTGTTCGAGGACCCGCTCTACTCGGTCGCCGCGCAGATCCACGCGGTACGCGAGCTACAGGCCGCGTTCCCGCAGCACGCGATCGTCGGCACCGGCTACACCTACCTGCAGGAGTGGCTGCCGCACGTCGCGCAGGCGGTGGTCCGTCAGGGCTGGGTCGGCTCGATCGGCCTGGGGCGGATGGTGCTGAGCTATCCGGAGCTACCGGCGGACGTGCTGGCCGGGCGGAAGATGGTGCGCAAGGCGATCTGCCGGACTTTCTCCGATTGTACGACGGGGCCGCGCAATGCGCTGGTCTCGGGCTGCTATCCGCTCGACCCGTACTACCGGGACGCGCCGGAGCACGAGGTGCTCAAGCAGATCAAGGAAGCGCAGAACGTCTGAACGGTGGACGCCGTTTAGACGCCGCGGACGATCAGCGAGCAGTTATGCCCGCCGAAGCCGAAGCTGTTGCACATCGCCGTGCTGATCGACACTTCGCGCGCTTCGTTGGGCACACAGTCAATGTCGCACTCGGGGTCCGGTGTCTCGTTGTTGATCGTCGGCGGCAGAATGCCTTCGCGGATGGCGGCGATGCAGATCGCGGTCTCGAGCGCGCCGGCAGCGCCCAGGAGGTGTGCGGTCATCGACTTGGTGCCGCTCACCGGGGTGGTGATCTTTCCGCCATAGAGCCGGTGCAAGGCGTGCACCTCGGAGATGTCGCCGGCGGGCGTGGAGGTCGCGTGGGCGTTGATGTAGCCTAGGTCGGCCGGCACGAGGCCAGCGTCGTCGAGCGCCTGCTGCATCGCGCGGACGGCGCCGTCGCCGCTGGGTTCAGGCGCGGCGATATGGTAGGCGTCGCCCGAGAGGCCGTAGCCGGCGAGCTCGGCCAGCGGCTCCGCGCCGCGGGCCTCGGCGTGGCCGAGCGTCTCGAGGACCAGGGCGCAGCCACCTTCGCCCATGACGAAGCCATCGCGGCCGAGGTCGAACGGGCGGGAGGCGCGTGCGGGGTCGTCGTTGCGCGTGCTGAGCGCCTTCATGCTGGCGAAGCCGGCGAGCGCCAGGGGTTCGATGCTGGCTTCGGAGCCGCCGGCGATGATCACGTCGGCATCGCCTCGCTGGAGCATGCGGGCGGCGTCGCCAAGGCAGTGGGCGCTGGTTGCGCAGGCGGTCTGGATGGCCTTGTTGGGGCCGCGAGCGCCGGTTTGGATGCTGATCAGGCCGGCGGCCATGTTGCCGATGAGCATCGGGATCAGGAACGGGCTAACCCGGGTCGGGCCGCGCCGCTCGAGGGTCTCGAAGTTGGCGTGCAGCGAGCGTAGCCCGCCGATGCCCGAGCCGAACACAATACCCACGCGCTCCGCGTTGTCATCGTCGATGACGAAGTGCGCTGCTTCGAGAGCCTCTTTGGCCGCTGCGACGCCGAAGAGGATGAACGGGTCGGTGCGTTTGAGCAGCCGTGGCTCGACCGTGCCCGTCGGGTCGAAGTCTTTGACCTCGGCGGCCAGCGTCGAGGTGTAGCCGGTGGTGTCGAAGCTCGTGATGTTGCCGACGCCGCTTCGCCCCGCGACAAGCGCCGCCCAGGTGTCGGGCCAAGAGTTGCCCATGGGCGTCACGGCACCGATGCCGGTGACTACGATCCGGTTGCTATCCATGGGCCTCCCTCCGCTGAACCTGCCGAGGAACAATCCCGCGGACCGCCGGGTGGGGCCGGTCCGCGCGGGGTGTGGGCGCCTAGTCGAGGTGAGCGGGCGGCGGGCGGGCAGCCCGCCCCCGCTCGCGTCTCGGATTTGTTAGGCCAAGTGGGCTTCGACGTACGTGACGGCGTCCCCAACCGTGGACATCTTCTCGGCTTCTTCGTCGGGGATCTCGACCTCGAGATCCTCTTCGATCTTCATGATCATCTCGACGATGGCCAGACTATCGGCACCGAGGTCCTGCATGAAGCGCGCACCCGGGTTGACCTGGTCGGGCGACACGCTCAGCGCTTCACAGACGATGTCACGGATCTTGTCGTAGACGGACTCTGCCACTTGTTTTCTCCTCCGGCGCACTGCGTACGGCCGCACGCCACAACTTGCACTCGTTAGAACATGGTCATGCCGCCGTCCACGCTCAGGGTTTGCCCCGTGACGTAGCCGGCCGCGTCGCTGGCCAGGAAAACGACCGCAGCGGCCACATCCGCTGCGGACCCCAGTTTACCTAGAGGTATCTGTTGGAGCAAGGCCTCGCGCACTTCGGCGCTCAGGTCCTCGGTCATACCCTCGTCGATGAAGCCCGGCGCGATGGCGTTACAGGTCACCCCGCGCGAGCCCAGTTCGCGCGCCGTGGCCTTGGTCAGGCCGATCAGCCCCGCCTTCGAGGCCGCGTAGTTGGCCTGTCCGGCGTTGCCCATCCGGCCCACGACGGAACTGATATTGATGATCCGGCCGGCCCGGGCGCGTAGCATCGGCCGCGTCGCGGCGCGGATAACGTTGAAGGCGCCGGTCAGGTTGACCCGCAGGACGTCGGCCCAGGCCTCGTCGCTCATGCGGGCAAGCAGCCCGTCGCGATTGATGCCAGCGTTGTTGACGACGATGTCCAACCGGCCCCACTCGTCGATACCTGCCTTGACCGCGTGCTCGGCGATCTCGGGCTCGTCGACCGAGCCAACGACGCCCAGCGCCTCCGCGCCGAGCGTCTGCAGCTCCGCGACGACCGCGGCGTTACGCTCGGTGCTGAGGTTGTTGACCACGACCCGGCAGCCCGCCTGGGCCAGGGTCAGCGCGATGGTGCGGCCGATGCCGCGGCCTGCACCGGTCACCAAGGCTACCTTCTTGTTGAGTTCAAACACCGCAATCCTCCCAAAGTTAGAGCTGGTCGACCGCCTCGACGCTATTGACCGCGACCGCGACCAGGTCTGGGTCGATGCGGCGGGCCAGGCCGGTGAGCACCGTGCCGGGGCCGCACTCGACCTGCCGGGTGACACCGAGGGTGAGCATCGCACGGACGCTCTGGGTCCAGCGCACGCTGCCGGTGATCTGGGCGGTCAGGCCGGCGCGCAGCGCGTCGGGGTCGGTGGTCGCTTGGGCGGTGACGTTCTGCACGACGGGCAGCTGGGCCGGCCGCAGTTCGACGCGGGCGAGCTCGTCGGCCATCTGGGCCGCGGCATCGGCCATCAGTGGCGAATGGAAGGCGCCCGCAACGCGCAGCGGCATCGCCCGGCCGCCGGCGGCCTTGGCCTCGGCGACGACCGCGGCGACGCCCGCGGCGCTACCGGAGACGACGACCTGGCCGGGCGAGTTGAAGTTGGCCGGCACGGCGACGTCCGGCGCAGCGGCGCAGAGCGCCTCGACCACATCATCATCGAGGCCGATGATCGCGGCCATGGTCCCGGGCTGGGTGGCGGCCGCATCGCGCATCAGCTCGCCGCGGCGGCGCACCAGGCGCAGGGCGGTGGTGAAATCGAGCACCTCGGCGGCGACCAGCGCGGTGTATTCGCCCAGGCTGTGGCCCGCGGCGCAGCCCGGCGCGGCGATGCGGTCGGCGGCGAGCCGATAGTAGATGTAGCCAGCGGCCAGCAGCGCGGGCTGGGCGATCTCGGTCGCGCGCAGCTCGGCCTCGGGGCCCTCGGCGCAAAGCTGGCTGAGGGGGCGGGGCAGGCCGCTGTCGGCCAGCGCGGCGTCGGCTTGGGCGAAGAGGTCGGCGGCGAGCGGCGAGGCGGCGAGCGCGTCGGCGGCCATGCCGACGGCCTGGCTACCCTGGCCGGGGAAGACGAGTGCGGTCATCAGTACCACCTTAGGACAGCGGCGCCCCAGGTCAAGCCCGCGCCGAAGCCGAGGGTCAGGACCACGTCGTCGCGCTTGATCCGGCCATCAGCGACCGCCTCGGCCATCATGATGGGAATCGAGGCGGCGGAGGTGTTGCCGTACTTGTTGAGGTTGAGCAGAACCTTCTCGGGCGGCAGGCCGAGCCGGTCGGCGGCGGCGTCGATGATGCGCACGTTGGCCTGGTGAGGGACGAACCAGTCGACATCCTCGATGGTTAGGTTGGCGGCTTCGAGCGCGGCGCGGCAGGCCATCGGCTGGATGCGCACGGCGAAGCGGTAGACCTCGCGGCCGGCCATGGTGATCACCGGGCGGCCGTCGGCGCGGCCCGCGGACGAAACCTTCAGGAACTCGCCGCCGGTGCCATCCGCGCCGAGGCTGGTGCCGAGCAGGCCGTAGCCCTCGGGTACCGCACCGATCACGGCGGCGCCGGCACCATCGCCGAACAGCACGCAGGTCGTGCGGTCGGTCCAGTCGAGCAGCTTGCTCAGCGCGTCCGCGCCGACCAGCAGGACGTGCTGGGCGCGGCCGGTCTGGATCTGCGCGGCGGCCAGGTCGAGGCCGTAGATGAACCCGCTGCAGGCGGCCGAGAGGTCGGCGGCCGCGGCGCGCTTCAGGCCGAGCGCACCCTGGATCTGGGCGGCGACCGAGGGGAAGTTCATGTCGGGCGAGGCGGTCGCGACGAGGACCAGGTCGATCTGCTCGGGCTCGAGCCCGGCCTTGGCCAGCGCGCCGGTGGCGGCGGCGGCGGCGAGATCGCTGGTGTCCTGGCCGGCGTCGAGGATGCGGCGCGTGCGGATGCCCGTGCGGCTAGAGATCCACTCGTCGGAGGTGTCGACCAGCAGGGAGAGGTCATCGTTGCTGACGACACGCTCGGGCGCGGCCAGACCCATCCCCAGAGGACCGACAGAGAGCAGATTGCTAGCCACGGATGGTATCCGCCTTGTCTGGAGCGAGCCGGGCTGTCGAACGCCGCACAGCTAGGCCGCCTGGATCGCGGCGAAGTGGTCGGCCATGCGGCTGACCAAGCCGTTCTGCAAGCCGGTGCGGGCGCGGCCGAGCGCGGCGACTACCGCGTTGGCCGGCGAGCAGCCGTGGCCGATGATGACCAGGCCCTTGATGCCCAGCAGGACCGCGCCGCCGTACTCGGTGTAGTCGACCTTGCGCTTCAGGCCGCGGAGGCTGGAGCGCGCGAGCAGGCCGCCCAGCTTGGCCATCAGCGAACTGCCGAAGGCGTCCTTGAGCATACTCATGGTGTATTCGGCGGTGCTCTCGGCGACCTTGAGCACGAGGTTGCCGTCGAACCCGTCGCAGGTGATCACATCGGCGATGCCGCGCATGACGGCCTTGGCCTCGACGTTGCCGACCCAGTTGTGACCGGCGTTCTCGAGCAGGGCGTGGGCGGCCTTGGACAGGGCGTTACCCTTGCACGTCTCTTCACCGATGTTGAGCAGTCCAACCCGAGGGTTGGTGATGCCCTCGATGCCCTCGGCGTACATGGCGCCCATGGTCGCGAACTGGGCTAGCCACTCGGGTTTGCAGTCGACGTTGGCGCCCGCATCACAGACGATGACCTTGCCCGACTCGCTGCGCGCGGGCAGGACCACGGCGATTGCGGGGCGTTGGACGCCATCGAGGCGGCCGATGGTAAACAGCGCGGCGGCCGCGGCGGCGCCGGTGTTGCCGGCGGAGAAGATCGCCTCGGCGGAGCCTTCGGCGACCAGGCGGCAGGCCTGGACCAGGCTGGAGTTCGGCTTGCGGCGGACGGCCCGCGCGGGGTCATCCTCCATGCCGATCACGTCCGGCGCGTGGTGGACCGCGATGTTGACCCGTTGGGGCTGGTGGCCGAACTGGGTGCGGATGGCGTCCTGGTCGCCAACGAGGATGAACTCGGTATCCGTCCAGCGGGCCGCCGCGGCGAGGACGCCCGCGACGATCTCGGCGGGTGCCAGGTCGCCACCCATGGCGTCGACAGCGATGCGCATGAGACCTCCGGTTAGTCGATCTCGGTCGCGCGCGGGGCCATGACCTGCTGGTCCTTATAGGTACCGCAGTAGGGGCAAGCCACGTGCGGCTGGCGCAGGCCGCCACACGAGCGGCAGCGGATGGTCCGCGGCGCCTCGGCCTTCCAATAGGCGAAGCGCCTGCGCTTGCGTGCCTTGCTGGTCTTACGCTTCGGGACTGCCATTGTCGTCTTCTCCTCGTTCGAACAATTCTGCCAGCTTCGCCCAGCGCGGGTCGCGCGCGGGCTTGACCGGCTCCTGGTCCGCGGGCACGATCAGCGCGCGGCAATCGTCGCCACAGACCGCCCGCGAGGGTAGGGCCAGCAGCAGCGCCTGGCGCGCCATCTCGGTCAGGCTAACCCGACCGCCCTGGCTCACGAGCCAGATCTCGTCGTCTTCGTCCCAGGCCGCCTCGGCGCTGCCCTCGTCGCCGATCAGGCAGACTTCGGACAGCCGCGTCTCGACCGGCTGCAGGAAGTGCCCCAGGCAGCGGTCACAAGCACGCGGCACCTGTGCGTAGAGCTCGCCACGGACGGTGATCCGTGCGGTATCGACGACGAGGTCGAGTTCGCCTTGGGCGAGCGCTGCCCACTCGCCGGCCGCCTCGAGATCGACGACTTCGTCGAACCAGGCGGTCCAGACTCGGCGCTCGCGCAGCAGCATATCGTCGACGACAAGGTGCATTGCGAGCCTCCGGGCAGGGCAGCCGAACCACAACAGTGTACCATGGTGCGGCGTGTTGGCAATCGTGATGGCTAACGGCGTTCTGGGGCGGCGCGGCGCAAAGGCTTTGACACCCTGGGGACACCGTGTTAGGATGAGCGGCTGTAGGTAAACGAGAAGGAGCTAACGAGAATGCTGGATGCGGCCGAGAAGCAGGCCATCATGGCCCCCTTCCAGCGGGATGAGAAGGACACTGGGTCCGCCGAGGTGCAGGTGGCCATTCTCACCACGCGGATTCAACAGATGACCAAGCATCTGGTCACCTTCCCCAAGGACTTTCACTCGCGACGCGGTCTGTACGGCCTGGTTGCCCGGCGCAAGCGCATGTTGCGCTATCTCGCGCGGACCAAGCCCGAGACCTATCGACGCGTATTGAGCGAACTCGGTATTCGCGGCTAGATTGCCCGGCCCGCGCCCGCAAGGCGCGGGCCGCGTTCTTTACCGCCCGCACGAATCCGGCACTAGTTGCCACCATACTCCTAGCCGCTGCGACGGTGCCCGCGTGGGCCGTCGACCGCGGTGTGTGATCGACTCAAGCGCCAGGGCTGCGAGGCCGGCCCGGCCTGGGGTTGCCGCACGCCCTTCTCGTCACCTTCCGTCAAGCCAGCCGATCACGGCGGCTTGTGGGGGCCTCATGGAAGACGAGTAGGAATGAACACAACCACAGTAACCGCCCGTGTCGGCGACCACGACCTCGTGATCGAAACCGGCAAGATGGCCAAACAGGCCAACGGCTCCGTTGTCGTGCGCTACGGCGAGATGACCATGCTGGCCACCGCCACCATGGGCAACGTCCGCGACGGCGATTTCTTCCCCTTGACCGTCGACTTCGAGGTCAAGACCTATGCCGCCGGCCGTATCCCGGTGACCTTCCCGCGCCGTGAGGGGCGGCCCGGTGACCGCTCCGTGCTGGTCGCGCGCATGACCGACCGCCCGCTGCGGCCGCTGTTCCCCGACGGCATGCGCAACGAGGTGCAGATCGTCCTGACCACCCTGTCGACCGACGAGGAGGGCATCCCCGACTCGCTGTGCGGTCTCGCCGCGTCGGCCGCGCTGCATATCTCCGACATTCCCTTTGCCGGCCCCGTCGGCTCCGTCCGCGTGGGCTGGGTCGATGGCGCGCCGGTCATCAACCCGACCTACGAGCAGCTCGCCGAGTCCGAGCTGGACCTGATGATCGCCGGCACGCTCGACGCGATCACGATGGTTGAGGCGGGCGCCAAGGAGATGAGCGACGAGGACCTGCTGACCGCGCTCGAAGCCGGTCACGAGGCGATCAAGGCCATCTGCACGATCCAGAACGAACTGCGCGAGCAGGTCGGTCGGCCGAAGACCGAGGTGCCCCTGCCGGTGACCGATGAGGCGCTCAAGGCGCGCGTTGACGAGCTGTTCAGCGCCCGCTGGCGCGCCGAGCTCGGTGCCCCGGGCAAGGAGCACCACTACGACACGTTGGCCCAGTTCGGCGCCGAGGCGATCGCCACGCTCGTCGAGCAGGATCCCGAGTTGGCTGACCGCGAGGGTGAGCTGAAGCGCTACGTGCGCGAGCTCGAGGGCCAAGTCGTCCGCCGCATGATCCTCGACGAAGGCATCCGCAGCGACGGCCGTGACATGACCACCGTCCGCCCGATCTTCTCCGAGGCTGGTCTGCTGCCGCGGGTTCACGGCTCCGGGCTGTTCACGCGCGGTGAGACGCAGGTCCTGACGATCACGACCCTCGGTACGGTGGGCGACCGCAAGACGCTCGACTGGCTGTACGAGCAGACGACCGAGCGCTACTTCCACCAATACAACTTCCCGCCCTACTCGGTCGGCGAGACGCGCCGCATGGGCAGCCCCGGCCGCCGCGAGGTGGGTCACGGCATGCTCGCCCAGCGCGCGCTGATGCCGGTCCTGCCGGACGACGAGGAGTTCCCCTACACGATGCGGGTCGTCTCCGAGGTGCTCGAGTCCAACGGCAGCTCGTCGATGGCCAGCGTCTGCGGCAGCACCCTCTCGCTGATGGACGCCGGCGTGCCGATCAAGGCGCCGGTCTC